>NZ_JADCLQ010000035.1:0-18268 GCF_015234155.1 Dysgonomonas sp. GY75 | reverse complement strand
TTGTATATTCTTTTTTTAAACCTTTTGATCCTGTTCAAGCTTTCTTTTTTACTATTGGGTAATAGTAATTGACGGTAGCACCTTTTTTAACTATCTCTAGCTTTTTCCGGATATTTAATTTAATAAAAACCCAAATAGTGTACTACACTCTATAATGTTGTTATTTCAGTTCCTTCAAAGATCGCTCTTCCGCCCTACGCAAAACACCCTTCTTTAAACGTGCCCTTTAGTGGTAAAGCGGGTGCAAAGATATGTAAAGTTTTAGTATCATTCCAAATATTTTAAGAGGTATTTTTAAACTATTTTCAAGTATTTTTTCAATATACTAATAACCAAGTTATTACTAAAGGCTAATTTTTGGTCATTTTTTCGAGAAAAACTTACAATATGGAGTTAATCCACATTCTTCACATTTAGGTTTTCGCGCAACACAGATATATCTGCCATGCAAAATTAACCAATGATGAGCTTTTGATAAATATTTTGTGGGTATATATTTTATCAATTCTCTCTCTGTCTGTTCAGGATTTTTCGAATTATCGGTTAATCCAATTCGATTGGAAACCCTAAAAACATGTGTATCGACTGGCATTGCCGGTTTATTAAAAGCTACAATAAGCATTACATTTGCTGTTTTACGACCTACTCCGGGTATAGTCTCCAATTCTTCCATAGAATCAGGCACCTTCCCTCCGAAGTCATCCACGAGCTTCTTAGCCATACCTAACAGATTCTTTGCTTTATTGTTAGGATAAGACACACTCTTGATATAATGATAAATGGCATCTGTACTAGAAACAGCCATCACTTCCGGTGTGGGATATGCTTCGAACAAGGGCGGCGTTATCATATTTACCCGCTTATCTGTGCACTGGGCAGATAAAATGACAGCAATCAACAGATGAAAAGGATTATCGTAATGCAATTCTGTTTCCGCTACAGGCATTTTTTTTTCAAACCAACTAATAACTCCGGTATAACGTTCTTTCTTTGTCATATTCTCTTTAATTAAAAAAGTCCCTCATAGCTTTTGCTACAAGGGACTTTAAATATAGTAATTAAATTTTTCTTTAAAAAATTTTACCAGAATTTCACTCTGTTATCTTCTACATTCATTTTATTTCTCAATATAGATACGGCTTGTGACATCATCTGATAATAATTGGCTTGCTTCAATGACTGTTTTGTCTGTTCTGCATTAAATTCTTTTGTATCTTCTGTTTTGTTTGTCACATTCAATACATATACTCCGGATTTTCCTTTCATAGGAGCCTCCAGTTTATTTACCTGACCTAATTTAGAATATACATTCATTAGAGGTTCATATCCAATACCGGATAAGTTATTAGTCTGAAATGTAACAAAATTAACAGTATCCACCTTACCTGACACAGCTTGCGCATAAGCATCTAAAGAGGTCAAATTCTTAGCTTTTAAGTCAGCAATGATTTTCTCTGCTTTTTTATCATTTATAAGTTCAGCCTTTAATGCTGTTGCTACTTCCGAAACAGGCATATAGTCACCAGTAATTTCGTTTTTCACAATTGCAACAACACGTTTATCGGACATGTCAAATTTCTTAACCGAACCAACTTTTTCATTGAAAGCCCAGTGTATTACCTGACGAGTCCCTGTAGCCTGCCCTAACGCTATTTCGGAAGGTGAAATAATTGAATTCTGAATCAGGCTGTAGCCTTTAGCCTGAGCTGCTTTGTCAAAATTCTCAAGATTTCCATTTTCACTTACAAATTGGTTTAACTCGTTATCTATAGCATTCTGGGTTTTATCGCTAATTATGACAGGTAATTGTATTACAGCTAACTTCACCTTTGGCACCGGATTAGTCTTATCTGCTATACGAATCAACTGATCCTGACCTCCTACTTTCAATTTCAAGACTTCGCCTTTTGCAGCAGCAAAACATTCTTTTGCAATTCCTGCACTAGCCAACATTGCTTCATTAGTCCAGCCCAGATCACCTCCATTCGAGTTAGGGAATAGTTCGTCTGCTACAGCTCCGAAATCTTTACCACCTTTAAGAACGCTTTGGATACTATCAACTATATGCGCTGATGTTTTTTCATCAAGTCCCTGAGGTAATGGAATTATTTGCAGTTTAATTGAATCCGCAGCGTTTGTCCGGTCTATTAGTTTATACATCAGATAAGTCTGATCTTCTCGAATCGGTCCAAAAATATCACCTACAGACGCAGATTCTACAAATGTTTTAGCATCGGCCGGCAATGATGTTACTGCCATAAAGATATCCTGATATGTAGATGAATATTCACTTAGAACAATAGCCGGATTATCTGTCATTTTCAATTTTTCATATGCAGCATTCATCTCTTGTTCTATAGCGGCATAATCTTCATCGCTAGGAACAACATCTTTTATAAAGTAGGAAATTTTGCGAAGCTCTGTATCTAATTTATAATTGTTTTTACGCAAATCATAAAGAGCTTTTATTTCTTTATCTGAAACCTGAACTGCAGAATCAGCCAAGGTTGAATATCTCTGAACAACATATGCTATATCTGCAACATTCTTAGAATCACCATAAGCTGCTTTAGCCTCAGTATCGCTAACCAAAACCGAACCGGCAACTAAAGAAGCGTACTTTTCTTCAAGACGCTGATATTTCATCATATTCTGTATAAAGGCCCAGATTTCTCTTCTGGCCATAATCTCAGATCTATGCGGTTCCTGCATAGTAGTCGGATCCTGATTTATATCAGAAAGAAATTGCATCAGATATGCTTTGTCGAACTGACCTGTCTGAGGGTTTGCGAAAAAAGGTATTTGATACAATATAGGAGCTACAACGGGTCCATATACCATATCATTTAATTCTTCAGGTGTAACGGCTAATCCTAATCTGCCGGCCTCTTCGTCCAGCATTATTTCTTTTACCATCTGCTGGTAAGCCATCTCTCTGATTTGAGAATTTGTGAATTCATCCAATGAGGATTGATTCGACATAATCTTCTGAAAGTTTTCCCATTGAGCGATTTTGTCCGAATATTCCTTCGTTGTAATCACTTTTCCATCTACAACAAATGCTTTGTCTCTCATTTTATTAACAAAGGTCGTAACTTCACCCCACGGAAACACAAATGCTAATAAACCTACCGCGATTATTCCGACAAGCAGGCCTGATTTGCTCCTAATTTTCTGTAATGCAGCCATTTAATTAATAATTACTTTTTATTTTGTTTATTTCAATTTCTTAAAGATATAGTTTTCAGCGTGCGAAGATAATAAATTGAGATTGAATTTCATTCATATTTGAAAAACTATTCTGCTTTTTCTTCTTTGTTTTCTTCATCCTCGTTCACATAAAACACAGTTTTCTTCCCTGCATTCTCTCCCACTTCCATAAATTCATATGCTGTCATTTGCTGGTTAGCTACCATACCATTTCGGGCAATTAACACTCCTTTCTCAGGTCTATTTACCTCGACTAGCTTGTTCGAATATATTTTCTGTTCCTGCTGATTCCAAAAAAACTCATCTCCAGTGAATGTTTCCCCGACAATATTCCTTGCAAAAACATTCCCTTTGAGTCGCCAGAGTTTACGCCTGGTATAATTCCATACTGTATCGGCCTTGATGGTGAATACTACAACAAAAGCTGTATCGAATTTTTCAAGATAACCCCCTTTCGGAAAAAACCAGTAAGGATCCTTAGCTTCATCAAAAACATCCCAAGTTTTAGTTATCATCTTATATTTGATAAGTCCCGAATCGGAAATGAGCATCCGCACACTGTCTGTATGCATGGATGGCACAATTTCTTTGTCATATTTGAAATTTACGGCAGAACTGACTTCTTTTTTACAAGATGCGAAAAAGAAAGGTGCAGTAAATATTGTGATTACTGCTACCAAAAACAGTTTTTGGAGTGGCATTAACTTCATCAGGCTAATATACTTAAAAACAATGAGCCTCAATCAGTAATTGAGGCCATTTATCTTGATTCTGTATTTCTTTATTCAACTTTACGACGGAAGAACCAAAGTTCATTGATATTGACATTCAACGATACTCCAAAATATTCTTCACTTATCATATTACTAAGTTTCGGCTTTAATTTCTTGTATTCGAAATTAATGTTGATATATGACACCCGCTGACCAATATTATCCCGGATAGGCAAACCGAAGCCTAATGTTGCACCATATTCTTTATAGCCATCTATTTTCCCAGAGGCATCCATCACATTCAGGTATGAATTGGCATAATTAACCCCTCCTCTGAATCTGATTTTCTTAAAGAAACTCCTGTCATATGGATCTATCATATATTCAGCACCAACACTATATTTCCATCTATCATTGAAACGATCGGCATCACTGAGTCCGTCATTCATGTACGAAGTATATTTAGCCTTGCTCCAACGTTGATAAGTAGCATCTGCCCCAAAGACAAGTTTATTGTTACTGTTTACTGTAAATCCTAATCCATAAGTTTCTGGTATTCCGGCATCAACACCCGTATAATTCGTCGTATCTCCTTGAATTAAGGTATTGGATGCAGATATTACCTGACGTATATTATTATAATCGGCAGAAGAGTTAATCTTAGGAGAATAAACAGCTCCGATTGTCAATATTTTATTTTTAGCTATTGGCATCTCATACTGAAGACCGATATCGAATTTTGCCGCTTTGACGGATAATTCGGTCATATCCCTGGAGGTATATGTGGTACTACCTGTTAATGCAGGTAAACTCCGGGTATGGTCTAATGTACCGAAAAGATAAGAGACATTCGCTCCCGCTGATAAACCCTTTATTGGAGTGGAGTAACCCAATCCTCCATATATCTGGCTTAGCCCCCCACTACCGGAGAATGTTTTGTTGTAAGATACTGAGCCATTTGTTTCTGTTGATCCGAATTTATAGCCTACCGAAGAAAAAGGTATAATACCAAAACTAAGGCCAAGGCCTTTCTTTAAGGGAACAAGTATTGTTATATAATCGAGTCCTCCGCTGTACTTATTATCAGAATTAACTCCATCACTCAACTTTCCGCTATTAAAGTTAACACCTATATCGAATAGAAATGTTAGCGAGTCTACTCTGGAATATGATGCCGGATTCAGCGGATTTGCACTCTGGCTGTTTCGAAGTCCGTAACCTACACCTCCCATTGCCTTTGATGGACCTACGGCCTGGTCTCTGAGTACTCCGTAGCCATATCTGCTGTATGGAGAATCGGTTTGAGCTCTTAGTGAGCCTACAATACAAGCCAAAAGGGCTATTAAAAGAAGATTTTTACTCTTTAGCATTTTAATTCAATATACGGTTTAATCCTGTAAATCTCAATCTGATATAAAAATACCTGTCCTGTTAGTCATTTAGTATTCTCATCTATAAACAAATTTTTAAGCAAATTATTATTCAGGTATATCAAAACTTCGAAAGAAAGCTGAGCAATCATCCAAAAGCCTTACCGACATTGATATTTTCCATTTAACTTATCTAATTAATAAACAGCTTCTTTAATGAAAAATACTCCTTGATTCACTACTAAATTCACTTAAAAACAAATGAAATTTGTGCAAAGTAAATTAAAAAAAACCAGTTAACCGACGTTTTAGATAAAATGTCATATTTTTTTTGCCTTAAAAAGGTTAATTATCCTTATTTTAGTACCTTTGTACGCGATTTTTAAGTTCAATGAATAATAACGGCAAATACTACATAAACATATTCACAAACAAGCTAAAACCATTTAAAGATATTATATGGTTTTTGTGCTTATTCCTCATATTTGAATTTATTTGGAAACTTTGTGTACATCAGGGGGAAGACGAAAGGATACTCCTCGTACTGGGTAAAGATTTGACTTCCTACACCGAAGGTATGAACCTATGGACAGCAGACGCTGTATACCGGGTCGTACATGACTTGTTCGGGTATCATGATTTTAAGATCATCAACGGGTACACACTCTATTTCGAAAATTCCATTCCCGTAGATATTATATGGGGATGTACGGGTTTGAAGCAACTTTTCATGTTCACCTTTATCCTTACATTCTATTTTGGACCGGTAAAGAAGAAATTGTGGTATATTCCTATGTCGCTGGTTATCCTATTGCTAATTAATATTCTTAGGCTGGCCATAATACTTATTATTATACGTAATCCTTTCCCCGAATGGTTTATACCTGTAAACGAATGGTATAATAACTGTCAATGGGTAAACACCAAAGAGTGTTATCTGAAATTCTATGAAGACTGGTTTAATGTCTTCCATCGGGATGTGTTCGTCTGGATATACTACGATGGAGTTATCTTTGTGTTATGGCTGATTTGGGAAGAGAGAATCCGGAAACCTTATCTGAGATTAATCAATAAAGCTCCCGAAACAAGCGGAGATTCACAAAACACATAGGGAATTAAGCGTAACTTAAACTTGATTCAGGATCAACGGCGGCCTGTAGCCCGGTTTTTATGGCTGGTTCTGAATCTGAAATTATAAAAAGGTTGTAAAAAATCCATCAGGATCAAAGAGAAATGGAACTTTCCCGAACGGAAGTACTGGGCTGATTTATTTATTATTATCAACTGTACAACCAATCTGAAGATAAATAAAAATACAGTGATGCCCAATAATGCCCAATGAAAAGATATTGCAGAGTATACAATAAGAGCAATCAGCATTAAATAAAATGAATAACGGGTAGCTGCTTCGAAACCGAATAAATTGATCGGCGTTTTACTTTTGAAATGTTTTTTAGTAATCGAATAGGATTTCTTTACTTGTTTCCACAACGAAAACCTATCATTAGAAGACTCCATAAAACTATCGGACGATAGAGCCACAGATGTATTACCTTCCGTAATAATCTGGTTAATAAACACATCCTCTCCATTCTCTAAATTAAGGAACGCGGCAAAGCCCTTATTATCAAAAAAGAGATGCTTGCGAAAAGCCAGATTACGGTATATGCCTGTAAACGGCTTACCTTTGAGAGCCATAGATATATACTGCATAGAGAACAAATGATTGTCGAAACGGGCAATACGATTAAAAAATGTCTTTGTTCTATTATAAAAAGAATAGCCCAAAACAACATCTTTCCCGTCCGGAAGCTCTTCCATCATAGATGATATCCACTGGTCAGAGACGGGTTTGGAATAAGGTTCTGTAAACAACAGAACCTCACCTTTAGCTGCCTTAATTCCGATAGTCAGTGCCAACTTGCGACGACCAAAAGTTATATCGTTCGAATAAGGCAAATATGTGATATATAAATGAGGGTATTTAAGTTGCAGTGACTGTAACAAAGTTTCACTCTCATCCGTGGACCCGTTATTAACAACAATGACTTCAAAGTCGAGGTAATCCTGAGTCAGGATAGCAGGGAGATTTTCGGCTAACTCGTCTGCCGCATTTTCCGAAGCTATGATAACAGACACTTTAGGTTTCTGACTGAATGGTTTGTAATTATCCTTCTCTCTCTTGCAAACAACAGAATAAGGCTTCTTGTAATAATTGAAATAGAAGAAAATCTGAATAAGAAACAAGAGGAAGAAAAATACTATTCCTGCAATTTCCAATTCGTTAAACATGAAGTAATGTAAGATTTGCTCAACCATTGCCTGTATTCTAAAAAAATGTCTTCATAAAAAAGCAAGAGCCATATATTCATACGACTCCTGACTTATATTGTTGTACGATTTATATCTTATCCGAGTAATATGGTTTAGGCAGTTCGCGGCAGTTATATTGCGAAGCCATTATTTCACCATACGCGCCAGCCGAGCGAAGGACAAGTATATCTCCTCTCTGGGTTTCGTTCAACTCGTAATCCTTTGCAAAAACGTCTGAAGATTCGCATATAGGACCTACCACATCATATTTCTTAACCGTAAGGTTAGAAGAAATATTCTCTATTTTATGATACGCCTGATATAGCGCCGGACGAATAAGGTCTGTCATACCTGCGTCTACAATCACGAATACTTTGTTTTCCCCATGCTTCACATATGTTGTACGAGTTACCAGTGCTCCACACTGAGCTACGATAGAGCGTCCTAATTCGAAATGAGCTATTTGTCCGTCTCTTAGCTTGAGGCTTTTATTGAACAAGGCAAAATATCCGGCAAAATCAGAAACCGGATGAGCATCCGGATTCTCATAATCGATACCGAGTCCTCCGCCAAGATTGATATGCTCCAGCTTTATTTCTTTTTCTTCGAAATATACCTGTAATTCATTCACGCGTTCACATAAAGGCTCGAAAGTCTCCGCTTCCTCTATCTGAGAGCCTATATGAAAATGTATTCCTATAAGTTTGATCGCTTTCAGGGATTTCAGTTTCTCTATTACTGCATCGAGATGCGCCATAGCAAAACCAAATTTATTTTCATTCAGACCGGTTGTTATATATTCATGTGTATGGGCATCTACATTCGGGTTGATTCGCAATGCTACCTGAGCCAGTTTGCCTTTCTTGCTTGCGAGTTCATTGATTACTTCCAATTCGGGTAAAGACTCTACGTTGAAGCAGAAAATATTGAGATCGAGAGCCAGATTTATTTCTTTATCAGTCTTACCTACTCCTGCAAAAACAATCTTTGAAGCCGGAAACCCTGCATTTACCGCTGCTTTCACCTCATTCCCGCTTACGCAGTCGGCGCCAAAGCCTTCCGAAGCAATAAGTTCAAGAATCCTGCGGTTTGCATTGGCTTTTACAGCATAGTGCTGAACAAATCCGTATTTTTTTGTCTCTTCTTTTACGATTTTCAATGTTCTTTTCAACAAATCCATATCGTAATAATAAAAAGGCGTTTCGATACCTTTTAGCTTGTCAACAGGAAAATTTCCTTTTGTCATTTGGAATTTAATAATTAATTAAACAATTTGTCATTCAGAATTTGGAGCGTCTTCTCTTTATCTTTACTTTCTATCAGAAATGAAAAGTTATATTTGCTGCCGCCATATGAAATCATACGAATAGATATGCCTTTGACGGCATTTAATATCGTGGATGCAAAACTGGCGTCTTCCGATTCCAGATTTCCGATTACTGAAATAATAACCATATTGGAATCGACGGATACCGTACCATATTTTTTCAGTTCGTCAAGAATAAGCTGTATATTTTTGTCATCATCTATAGTCAGCGAAACCCCTATTTCGGAAGTAGCCAACATATCAATAGATGTTTGATAATTTTCGAACACTTCGGTTACACGGCGCAAAAAACCATGAGCAAGTAACATTCTGCCCGATTTTATCTTTATCGCCGTAATGTTATCCTTAGCTGCCACCGCCTTTATGGCACGGGCTTCCGTTTCATTTGAAATAAGCGTTCCTGTAGCATCAGGATATTCGGTATTTTTTAGGCATACGGGGATATCAGCCAATTTTGCAGGCAGTATGCTAGACGGATGAAGTATTTTTATACCAAAATACGCCAGCTCGGCAGCTTCATCAAAATTCAGATGGCGGATAGCTGTAGTTCCTTTTACATACCGCGGATCATTGTTCTGCATAGCATGTACATCAGCCCAAATCTGAATTTCATCTGCTCCTACTGCTGCTCCAACCAGCGAAGCTGTGTAATCACTCCCACCTTTGCGTAAATCATCGATCTCACCATATGCATTACGGCAGATATATCCTTGTGTGATATACAAATCCGCACCTTTGGCCGCATCGAGTAAAGCTGTGAGTTTTTCCTTTATATATACAGGATCCGGCGCCGAATTCTTATCGGTACGCATATATTCAAGTGCAGGTATCAATGCTGCATTTATCTTTTTTTCGATAAGGTACAAATGGAACAACTCCGAACTGAGCAGTTCACTTTGAGCCATTATCACACGTTCTTCAAAAAGGGTAAACAGGTCTTTGGTGAAAGTGCGGATGTAATTAAACTTTGCCGTAATTACTTCTTCCGCTTTTAACCTGAAGGCTTCTTCACTAAAAAGACCGGAAACAAAATCGTTATATTGCTTCTCCAGCCTGTTTATTATTTCAATAGCTCCTTCCTGATTCTTTTTGTACAGATAGTCCGATACCTCGGCCAATGCCTCTGCTGTTCCCCGCATCGATGACAATACAATGATATTATTACCTCCCCGGGCAACAATATTTGCTACATTTTTCATCTTGTCTGCTGTAGCAATAGACGCACTACCAAATTTCAGGACTTTCATCTTCTACATTTTAATTAAACTGTTAATTGCATAACGACTATACAATCAAGGTGCAAAAATATAAATTTTTTGTGGCAAAAATTTCAGAATAAAGCATATATTTGATATTTGTTTAACTTTTTATCATATAAAACACAAAATCATTCATTTATGTTTAGAAATTTTCTTTGTCTGTCTACTCTTTTATTTTTTATTGCCTGTACTTCCGAAAAAACTACTCCCGTAGCCAGTTACGATATAGTACCTATGGTACAGGAAATAAAAACAACAGACGCTAAACCTTTCATACTGAATAAGACTACAAAGATATCATTTCCTGCCACAAATAGCAAGCTTGCCCGGTCTGCTGCTTTACTATCCGAATATATTGCACAAATAACAGACTTTAGACTTGAAATAACAGATAAGCAGGATATTGAAAATGCTATAAAACTCACTATTGACTATGCGAGCGATAATCCTGAAGCCTATATTATAAATGTAAACTCTTCGCTCATCACGATCAACGGATCTACTGAAGCTGGAACCTTTTACGGAATCCAAACCATCCGAAAATCAATTCCGGTAAATGCTGATACCGAAATAGAATTTCCGAGTACCGAAATTACAGATTATCCCTCTTATTCTCACCGGGGCGCCTCGCTCGACGTATCCCGGCATTTTTTTCCTGTTGATTTTGTAAAAAAGTATATTGATATACTGGCCATGTTCAATATCAATGTCTTTCACTGGCATCTGACCGACGACCAAGGATGGCGTATAGAGATAAAAAAGTATCCTAAGCTAACCGAAGTCGGTTCTAAACGTGAGCATACAATCATAGGTCGTCATACCGGTGAATTTGACAATAAACCCGTTAGTGGATTCTATACGCAGGAAGAAATAAAAGACATTGTAAAATATGCAGAAGAGCGTTTTATAACCATCATTCCGGAGATAGATATCCCCGGACATACATTAGCAGCCCTGGCTTCATACCCCTATCTGGGTTGTACGGGAGGGCCCTATCAGGTAGGTGCTGAATGGGGTATCTATGAAGATGTGCTTTGCGCAGGTAATGAGGAAGTGTTTACGTTTCTCGATGATGTGATGACCGAGGTACTCCCGTTGTTTCCTGCCCGGTATATCCATATAGGAGGTGATGAATGTCTTAAAAACAGATGGATGTCATGCTCAAAATGTCAGACAAAAATGAGACATTTGGGACTAAAAGATTCACCGGAACATTCGCTGGGAGAACAGCTGCAAAGCTATTTCATATCCAGAGTAGAAAAAATGATAAACGATAAAGGAAAAAGCATTATAGGTTGGGACGAAATACTGGAAGGAGGTATCGCTCCCAATGCAACAATCATGTCGTGGCGGGGCACCGAGGGCGGTGTTTATGCTGCAAATAAAGGTCACGACGTGATAATGACACCGGAGCAATATGTATATCTGGATTATTATCAATCTCCCGATGTAGATAATGAACCTTTCACATTCGGCTGGTTGACTGAATTGAAAAAGACATATTCATTCAATCCAATGCCTGCCGGTTTAGATGAAAACAGCCTGAAGCACATTTTGGGTGCGCAAGTTAATATATGGACAGAATATATGCCTTCGGGACAAAATGTGGAATACATGCTGCTCCCCCGTATGTGCGCTCTGGCAGAAACCGTATGGACAAATCCGGAGCGGAAAGATTATAACGAGTTCGTTTCGCGGTTATACAAATTGTCCAAACATTTCGACAAGCTGGGATATGAAAATTGCAAGCAAGCCTACGAAATACAGGATTCTATTGTCGTAGATACTGTTAAGAATGAGATAAACCTTTATATGTCTACATTCGACAACAGTCCCATTTATTATACATTAGCTGATAAAGAGCCAACCACCGAATCTGCACTTTATACATATGGCAACCCGATAACTATAAAAAACAATACTATATTCAAAGCTGTCGCTTATAGGGAAAAGGTAAGAGGCAAGGTTTACACCAAAGACTTCATTGTTCATAAAGGTTTTGCCAAACCCATAACATTGAAATATGAGCCGGATAAACGTTATACGTTCGATGGTGCAACAACACTGGTCAATGGGCAATTAGGCTCGATTGCCAGTTACCGTACCGGCATGTGGCTGGGTTTTCTCGGCACTGATTTTGAAGCATATATTGACATGAAAGAGCTTACCGATATCTCATCCCTGGATCTGAATTCATATGTAAATACCAGAGGGGGATTATTTGCACCTAAAAGCCTCGCGTTGTTAATATCTGCGGATGGTAATACATATAAGGAAGTGTTTAAGGAGACATATGAAGAACGTACAGAACATATAAGCCCTGTGGTGATTACTTTATCGGCTAACCTGAACGAAGCAGTGAAAGCCCGGTATATAAAGGTAATTGCCGAATCGGTAAAAGTATTGCCCGAATGGCACGAAAAGAAAGGGGACAAGGCTTATCTGATGCTAGACGAAGTAAGGGTTTATTAAGCTCCTAACTCCTACTTCGCCCGCGACTGTATATTCTGCACGCCTATCAGACTATCGTAACGCTGGCCTGTAGGGCGGTAGTAAACATAAATAGAATATTCATTCTCCGTTTCGAAATAATTACCTTCGATATTAGTAGTAACAAAATTGTTCCCATCTTTTGTAAGATAGAGATAATTATACATACCCTGTTTCAATAACAAGGAGAGGCGGTATACCTTCTCATTGTTATCATATTTCATCTTGTATTTGTCGATAAAGGTATTATCGGTAAAATTTCCGTTTATGTATATACTTTCCAACAAAGGGTCATCCACAGCCAATGTAAAATTGGTAGTAAAATAATCAGCCTCTGTTTCAGGATATTCACTATCATTATTCCTTATAAAGAAGCGGCCGTTCTGATCCTGATCGTAGCTATAAGAACGTCCGGCACGTACCTTATCCGTTTCAATATCCATTTCATAACCCGGCCGGATATATCTGATGTGAGCAACATTCATACCATTATACCTGTAGCTCGATGTCTCGAAACGGCGATATTCATTACCAGCCTGAAATATAAGGTCTCTGTTGTGTTCATATATCAGTTTATTAGGATTTATATATGTCGGCTTCAATTTCCGTTTTTCATTATCCAATCTGTTGTTTTGTTGTACAAACACCATTATTTCGGTAAAGGGATCTCGGATATTCATACCCTGATGATGAATAGTGAAAGATACCTGCTGATGACTTTTATTAAAGTCCATGTCTGTATTGGAAGAAACCGTAGCGGCAATACTTATAGCCGGGTCTACCACCGAGAAACATGCTGTAAGTAACACTACATCCGGTTCTCCATCCTCATATACTTCGACAACATAATTTCCCGATATTTTCAGGCTCACATCCCTGTTTGGTATATCCAGATTGAAATGTGTATATTCGACTGTGGTGTTGACCGATGGAGCATAATCATCTATAGGATTGTCATTAAATCCGTTCAAATAATCGATTTCTGAAATACCTTTACTTTTTAACCAATAAGCATCGCAATGTATGATGCGATATCGCAGTCGATTGAAGGAATTATCCGACAAGCGGTCAAAACTGATATTGATATTATCATCACTATTCAATCTAGCCACGGGATTCTGACCCCATATTTCGTTCAGGTTTGCCTGTATTGTATATATTTCGTCAGAAAGGGCCTGCGTCCGGTATGCCTGTGCTGAAAGTATACCGCAAACGAACAGAAGTGCTGCTATAAGCTTGTATCTCATCATCGCCTTATCTTTTTTATATTGGCAAATGTAATAAAAAAACTGCAAGAGTGGTATCTTGCAGTTCCTTATATGGTATCATCAAAGCAGAGTCACTCTTCTTCGAAATCTTCTTTCATATTATGGAATACATTCTGAACATCGTCATCATCTTCGAATTTATCCAATAGCTTTTGTATTTGTTCCTGCTGTTCCTTTGTCACTTCTTTCAGGTCATTCGGAATACGTTCAAACTCGGCACTGTGTATTTCAAATCCGTTTTCTTCGAGATATTTCTGTATTTCGGAGTACGACTTAAACTCTCCGTAGAGTATTATATCATCACCGTCATGCTCTACTTCATCAACGCCATAATCGATTAATTCCAGTTCCAGATCCTCCAGTGAAACACCTTCCTTTGCTCCGATCTTAAACACACATTTATGGTCGAACAGGAATTCAAGACTACCCGAAGTCCCCAGCGAACCATTATGCTTATTAAAGTAGCTGCGCACATTCGCGACAGTACGTGTAGGATTATCGGTTGCAGTCTCTACCACGATAGCAATACCAAACGGCCCGTATCCTTCATATACAACCTCCTTATAATCGGCTTCATCTTTCGATATTGCTTTTTTGATGGCACGTTCTACGTTTTCCTTTGGCATATTCTCCTTCTTCACCTGCTGCATCAACACACGAAGACGGGGATTGGTATCGGGCTCGGGACCACCCTCTTTTACTGCTATTGTTATTTGTCTCCCTAGTTTAGTGAACACACGGGCCATATTGCCCCAACGTTTCATCTTTGTCGCTTTACGGTATTCGAACGCTCTTCCCATAATATTATAATATCAATCGTTTATTCTTTTGGAAGGCAAAAGTATAAAAAATATCGGAGATTTGGAATAAGGATCATTTATTCATCATCGCGAATAAGGATTTTCTTTTACCTCTTTTCAATATATAATAGTTACCAGATTTATAATTAACAATCAGTTTCAATCCCGGAGAATTTCATCACAAAAAATCACAGTTATTATCCGGTTTGTATAATCATTATTAAAAACAGCCCTATACCAAAACTAATATATATCATCTTTGTTTTAAGATATATAGAATTCCATAAATCTATATCCCCATTATTATCAACCTTTAAAAATCTATGGATATGGATATTATATACAATAACCTAAAATACGCAACACTTACAGTTCAAGGCAATTGTGAGATATGCAAACAACGGATAGAAAACGCGGCTTTATCAGTAAACGGCGTATTTTCCGCAACATGGAACGTACAGAATGGCAAACTGCAAATAGGCTTTAATCCTGAGAAAACAAATATCGGAGAGATTAGTGAAGCTATTGCAAAGGTAGGACATGATACCGACAAGAACAAAGCCGACAAGATAAAACATGACGAACTGTCCGACTGTTGTAAATGAGTTGTATAACTAATATAGAAAGCGATAATAATCAATAACTTATCGCTTTTTTATATGTGTCCTTTTTGCGAACCTTATCTCAATTGTGCACCGAGTTCACTCTCCAGCGACTTCTGTATCTTCTGCATAATGGCATCTATCTGCTTGTCGTTAAGCGTCTTTTCATCATCCTGCAATACAAACTTCACAGCATATGACTTCTTGCCTTCAGGCAGATTCTTACCCTCATATACATCGAACAGTCTTACTTCTTTCAGCAACTTGCGTTCCGCCTTATATGCTATTTTTTCTATCTGATCGAACAATACAGCTTCATCCAATAGCAAAGCCAAATCCCTTTTCACAGCCGGGAATTTCGACATTTCAGAATATGTGATCACATTCTTTCTTATCTCTTTCATCAGCGCATCCCAATTGAGCTCTGCGAAATATACTTCGGTACTTATATCCTGTGCTTTAAGCAGCTTTTTGTTTACGATACCCAATACACCCAATGATTTTCCTTTGCCCTTTGCCTGGATAGCTATAGCCGTACTGAATATCTCATTAGAAAACTGCTCATAATCATATTTAGAGACAGATATCCCCAGACGGGTAAGTATATTTTCCACATAGGCCTTCAACTGGAAAACAGACGATTTTTCATTAGCCGACGTCCAGCTATTATCTATACTGCTTCCGCTGAGCCATATACCCAAATGATATTCCTCGCTGTATTCCTTCAGTGTTTCGCCTTCCGTTTTCTTATCAGCATCATAGAAATAACAATTGCCGAATTCGTAGAAGCGGATATCGGGATTCTGCCGGTTACGGTTATAAGCGATACTCTCCAATCCTCCGTAAATAAGTGTCTGGCGCATAACATTCAGGTCAGTACTCAGTGGATTAAGCAGATACACACACTTAGAAGCAGGATACACCACTGAGTCGGTATAGTAAGACTCTTTTGAGAGCGAGTTGTTCATTATTTCATTGAATCCGCTTCCTGTCAATTGCTCCGAAACCAGATTCTGGAGATCATATCCCTTATCGGTAGGAGTTTCGTATGACAGGTTCGATTTCAGGTTATCGCCTATTTCTATATTATTATAGCCATATACACGCAGTATGTCTTCTATCACGTCCACGTCGCGCAACACATCTACACGGTATGTCGGTATCTCGATAGTGAGCATATCATCGCTTTCTTCTGTGATAACCATCTCCAGATTATTCAGGATAGACCTCACTGTTTGCTTGTCTATAGCTTTACCTATAAGCGAATTCACCTTCTCGTATGATAATTTTACAATCGGCTTCGCCACAGGATCAGGATATACATCCTGAATATCTCCTGTAATCTTTCCTCCTGCCATCTCCTTTATCAGCATTGCGGCATATTTCAGCACATAAATGGTATCATTAGGGTCGCATCCACGCTCGAAATGGAAAGACGCGTCCGTATTCAGTCCGTGGCGGCGTGCTGTTTTGCGTATCCATGTAGGATTAAAATAGGCTGATTCCAGAAACACCTCTGTTGTGCTTTCCGTCACACCTGATTTCATTCCTCCGAATACCCCCCCGATACACATTCCCTCTTTATCGTTGCATATCATCAGGTCTCTGTCGCTAAGGGTACGCTCCACCTCATCGAGCGTAACGAATTTGGTACCTTCGGGTAATGTCCTCACAATTACTTCTCCGCCTGTGATATGAGCCACATCGAAAGCATGAAGGGGATGCCCCATGCTATGCAACACATAGTTGGTGATATCCACCACATTATTAATAGGCCGCTGACCGATAAGTGTAAGCTTTTCTTTCAGCCAGTCGGGACTTTCGGTTACTTTCACACCCCGGATCGTAAGTCCTGCATAACGCGGGCAAGCCTCCGTGTTTTCTACTCTTACAGTAATTGCACCAGTCGGTTCATCTATCTTGAAGTCATCCACAGATGGCAATGTGAGCGCCCCTTTCAGTTTATTCTGACGCAAATAGGCTTCCAGATCGCGGGCTACACCGTAATGTGACGCTCCGTCTATACGGTTAGGCGTAATATCTACTTCGAGAATATAATCACTTTTGATATTGTAATATTCTTTAGCCGGCATTCCTACCTTCGCATCGACTGGCAGCACAATGATTCCCGCGTGGCTGGTACCGATCCCGATTTCATCTTCGGCACATATCATCCCGAAAGATTCCGTTCCCCTGATTTTGGATTTCTTGATTGTAAACGATTCTTCTCCCTGATACAGTTTAGTACCCACAAGGGCAACTACTACTTTCTGCCCGGCAGCTACATTCGGTGCTCCGCAAACAATCTGCAACGGTTCCTCCTGTCCCACGTTAACGGTGGTTACATGCAGGTGGTCGGAATCGGGGTGATCTATGCAAGTAAGCACTTCACCGATAACAAGGCCTTCCAGCCCGCCTTTGACAGTTTCTACTTCTTCCACACCGCCTGTTTCCAAACCCAAAGATGTAAGGGCAGCGGATGTTTCCTCCGGAGTTAAATCGAAATCAAGGTAATCTTTCAACCAATTGTACGAAATATTCATTATATGATAGTTTATATTTTTTTATTTCATTTGCACTCAACACAATCAAAATAAATGTTGCTTCTGATATTGCTTTTTGAAACGTTCAAAAAAAGTCTGTCAAAAATACAAAATATATTTTAGTAAACAGCATACCAATCCGGCGCTCCGGATTAAAATAATGAAGAAACGTCCTGGATGCTTACCTTGCGTGAGTTTTTGCAGCCCAGGCCGAAGTTTACAATGGTGTTTCGAACCCCATGAACAGCATGGCTTAAACCACAGAAGGTAAAATAATTGGTGATACTTTTCAAAGGTAATCCCGCTTAAGAGTTTAGATTTAGACAATGTGGTTTAGCAAAAACTATAACCATAAAAACTAAAAATATGAGTA
>NZ_JADCLQ010000034.1:0-3606 GCF_015234155.1 Dysgonomonas sp. GY75 | reverse complement strand
CGGTTTATCCCTGCGCACATACGTGAACAATACTACCCAAGCTTTCCAAACTTGGACATTAACTACAAGACGCACATTATTATTCCTGATGGCCGCCTTGCCGTCATCTCCTTTATCTCCCTTCTGCGGGGATGGCCGGAGCCGGATTCACCGCCGGGCCGGAGGGGAGTGGACGGCAGGACGGACATTGACGTGCCGCGGGGAAGCTGCCGGGTGTATAAAAAATAAATATATACAATACTTTATATGTGATTTCCTTAAAAATAGAACGATCTGTTCCAACCTACCCGGTTGGAGAGGTGATGCAGTTGGTGACCGCGATTCGGCCTGTCCTACAATATTTGTCTTCGATCGCCTTACGGCCGCTTGCGAAAGACGCTTTAGGGCCTTGTCTTATTGTCTATTATCTTCGGCTTTATCGTTGTCGCCGGCTGCTTTTACTTTCAACAACAGTAAATCATATAAAGTTTCAAAACATACAAACAGGGCGATGAAATGTTAGTAAAAGACGGATTGGAATTAAATACAAAATTTGCAGGCCGGCAGAAAACAATAGTGTCTTTTGTAAGAAGTATTAGGTTTGTGAGGATAGATCAGTTTTCTGTCTTGAATAGGGTTGCCAGACGCTTTCGAGAAGCCGGGCGGCCCTATTTCTATATTCTAACATCTTTTACGAATATTCGATATATAAAAATTCAACATATAAAAAATAGAATACAAATACAACAATATACCAGGCTTCCAACCAATCGGCATGAACTGTACAAGACTACGCATTTTTTTTTAGATTATGATTGCACGCATTGTTTGTGGGAGGCCGGAAGTTCAGGATGGTTATTTTTTACTCCATACGACTCACGGGTCTGGGCCAGCACCTGAACTTTCCCGGGGGTTGGCGGCTTACAGAATTCGTCAACCCCTTTTTTTTATTAAGGCTTTTTTTATATTAACATTAAACAACAAATAGGACAAATGAAACGAAACGAATTTAAGATGTCAGTGATAATAGCCTGCGCGTTGCTATTGTGCAGCGCCGGGTATGGCCAGGTGACCACCGGCTCAGATCAGGCGCCGCCAAAAAGCAAAACGGCGGTCACCACAGTAGCCCTGTTGGCGCTCAACAGCCTGCAACCGCTCGTCACAGCCGATGAAGATATCACAGCCGATGTGCGTACTTCTTACAAGGGTACCAGAGTGAACAATACTACCGTGGCAAACGGACTGACAGCCCGTGAATATATCTGGGGCGGTACCGTTTGGAAAACACCGGAAGAATATGAAAACTCCCGGAAACAGGATAAAAAATTACCAACCCATAAACCAATAGAACAATGAGACCAACCTTAATAAAACAAATAGTGATAACCGCCGTTGTCCTTTTATTGAGCACAGCCGGCTATAGCCAGGTGACCATCGGTTCGGGTATTGAACCTGCCAAAGGGGCCCTGCTTGATCTGAAGAGCAACAATGCCGCCCTTCCGGGCGGGGCCACTACCGGCACCGGTGGCGGAGGCCTTCTCCTGCCGCGGGTACAGTTGGTAGACCCCACCAGCCTGGAGCCTTTTATATCCCTTGCCGAACAGGCCTCGGACGTGCGTATCAAGTCTGATCATAAAGGGCTTGTCGTTTATAATATAACAAACAACTCGCTATTTACGCCGGGGCAATATATCTGGTCGGGCAACACCTGGCTTCCGGCCGGCGGCGGTGGTGGCGGTACCGGCGGTATCACCGCGATCAACGGGTTGCAGAAGGATGTGTATATGCCGGATCAGATCACCCTGGGCGGCGATCTGCAATGGAATACCCAGCTCACACAGGCAGGCAATGACTTCACCTTTCAGGGAGCCGAAAACCAAAACAATGTCATGATACAGCCCAGGCTGCGTATCCAGTCGGGAAGTCCGGCCGATGGCAAAGTGCTAACCTCGGATCCGGTTGGAAACACCACCTGGGAATCCGCTCCGCTGAAAGGTGTTGTAGCCGGCCATGGCCTGGCTACAGAGGGGGCCGGAACTAAAACCAGCCCGCTGATGGTAAAATTGATCGACGCAAACACTGACGGTCAGTTTCTGAAATGGAATAATACAACCGGGCAATGGGAACTGGCTCCCGGTTATACGGGCACTGCCCCTATCACTGTATCCGCTACCAACGCGATCAGCCTGAACGAGCAGGGAGTTACGCGCTTCTACATTGAAGATAATGCCGTGAACAGCGCAAAAATAGAGGATAACACAGTTACCAGTCTTGATATACTGGACGGAACCATCACCGGTACGGATATCGCAAATACAACCATTACCCAGGCCAAACTGGTAGGCGGAAACGCCGGGCAGGTACTGACCGCCACCGGCGCCACCACCGCTCCTAACTGGCAGGCCTTGCCGGCTAACAACGATAATGTAGTAGGTAACGAGGTACTCAATGCTACGGCTGGCGGAGGGCTGGTCCGCGCGGGAGCCGGAACGGCTTCGGACTGGTATACGCTTGGTATAGCATCCCAGGGCGTGCAAACCTGGATGCTGGGCGATAGTCAGGTAACTAGCGCAAAGATACAGGATGGGACAGTAGCCCTGGCTGACTTGGCCGATAACTCCGTGAATTCGAGTAAGATCGTGGACGGATCGATAGCTACCGCGGATATCGGCGCCAACCAGGTAACGCCCTCTAAAATTAGCCGGGGCCCTGCAGGGCATGTACTGACAGGGCAGGGCGCAGCGGCTGACGCGTCGTGGCAGCCGCTCGCCGGGTCTGGGGTTACAGACCAGACTATAAGCGCCGGCTCCAGCGCGATAGCCGTCTGCCTGTTGGGCTCTGGCGGTACAGACTTTATAATCAACGGATCCGGCATTATAACCACCTCATCAGGTGCTCTATACGCTCCGATAGGCGCTTCAGGCGGTGTTTACAACGGCGCGGTTAGCTTACCCAGCATACCTAACCCTAACGTTATAATAATACACGCGAAAACAACTACGGTTATCAGTAGTAACTGGTTTGTCGCCCCGTGGTAACTCGTCCAGCGCGTTGCTGACCGAAGCCACGCTCCAGCCAGTGCGGCGCGCTGCTGGCCGCCCAAGGTGGGGTCGCTCCACCCGACCCCTCTTTACCGGGTCGAGCCATTGACGCTTCCATATCTATAACTTCCATTTATACAATAAGTTATAGATATCCGGTTTGCGGCTCGTAACCGCCAATCCCGGGGCTTCAGTGGCTTCTCTACGGGTTAAGCCACAGAAGCTGTATTTTTTAGTCCAGGGCGGCCTAGTTTTAGTGTATGATTTTGTCCCGCGGGAATCCCCCGCGGGATATTTAACTGCTCCACCGCGGAAAGGGGCCAAACCCAAAACTTACGAACAAAAAACAATACATATAAAACGACACGATTACTATGCTACTCACACGCATAAAAAAGTTGCTAGGTATTGAAAAGGAGATCCTGCTGTCCGTACCCGATACCTATCCCACCTGGCATAGCCGTTACGGCGAGGACACACATTTTGCCAGTAAGATCAAGGGCGTCCTGCAACCGGGTAAAATCCATGCCCTCAAGAGCGGCGTGTCCTTTTGGGAAGGCGCCTGCCGTAAGCTGGCCACCGGCAA
>NZ_JADCLQ010000033.1:0-996 GCF_015234155.1 Dysgonomonas sp. GY75 | reverse complement strand
TGGGTATTCGGTGCGGAATATCTTCAGAAAAACTATGATTACAAAGAAATGGCAATCCCCGTTTCTGCATTTACTGCGGAGGGTGGCTATTACTACAACTTTTTGTCTGATGGCAGCAAAACACTCTTTATGTCTTTAGGAATATCAGCCCTGGGCGGCTACGAGACTTGCAATTGGGAGGACAAGGTTCTCTACGATGGCTCTACACTTACAAATGAAGGTGCTTTTGTATATGGTGGAGCTGCCACACTGGAGATAGAAAACTATCTCTCTGATCGTATTGTATTGATCATTAGTGCACGCCAGCGGATACTATTTGGTAGTTCTATTGGGAAATATCATACACAAGTAGGAATTGGTTTAAAATTTATAATCAATTAAAACAATGAAAAATAAGATAGGAAAAATACTTGTTGGATGTTATGTGCTGGGAGCACTGGCATTCGTGTGTGCCTGTAGTGACCAGTTGGATATTAAACAGGATTATGACTTTGATCTGGAGACGCTTCCGGTTCAAAAGACGATAGAAGTAAATGAAACTGCGGAAATCAGGTGTCAGCTGGTTACGGAGGGTGACTATATAGGGAATGAATACTTTATAAGGTACTTTCAAAGTGATGGAGAGGGGATTTTGATGGATGATGAAGGGACTATTTTCACTCCGAATGACTTGTATCCATTGACAAAAAGAACATTCAGGCTTTATTATAAATCTCTTGGGACAAGCAGGCAGGTTCTGGACGTGTATATCGTGAATTCTTTTGGAAAAGTGGTTCAAAAGACCTTTAGTTTCACCAATAGTTCCACGCAGGAAGAGAATATTGAAGTAAACTTGAAGTATGAACAATTTAAATTGTTGACAAATGGGCATGGCAATAGGTTTCTTTGTATATCAGGTAGTGGTATGGGCAGTTATTGTCTATAAGCTAAGAAAGGCTCCTACAGATAAGGAGCTGTGGAATGAGGATATCGAATAATTATAACATTAGCCTCTGA
>NZ_JADCLQ010000032.1:0-186499 GCF_015234155.1 Dysgonomonas sp. GY75 | reverse complement strand
AAATGCCGTCAAAATTCAAATATTTTCTGCTATAATAACCTATTGTCTTGTTACAATCATGAAACATGAATTAAAAATAAAAGTGTCCACTTATGAAATATTACGAATACTTAGTTTATCATTATTTGAAAGAATGCCAATAGAAAATCTTTTTAATAATAATGATACGCAGATAAACTATCAAAATGATACTCAATTATGTCTTAATTTTTTTTAGTGGACACTAGTGTATTGCACACGCCCGTATAACAAAATATCATAACCGGGCGTATGCAATACGCCCCTACATGAGTCTGAAAACAGCCTTGTGAATTTTGGAGGGTTTGCCATGATTGTATATTAATAACAGCTAATGCCAATCAGTAGTTAAAGTAATTATTGTAGGATAGAAACGTTCAATTTTTCTAACACGCCAGCCTTTCTGTTTTTTCATTTTGCCTTGATGCAAAACGAAACAAAAAATCAAGGCTGCATCCCCCGGCGACCCAAAACCGCAGCTTCGATGGGGCAAAATAATACGGAATCATCTTTAGCCGGATTATCAGTAGGGTATAGCAGCTACCGTATTTTGCCCTACACCTACGCTTTACGGATTGGGTACCCCGCCTGTGGGACGAGGCCGGGATCGCGACGCGGCGACAGGACAAAGGTTCTTCAGGCTCTGGCCATACGTGCGTCAGCCGACTCGTAACTCGTAACTGCTCACGGGGCGTAGTAACTTGTAACTAAAAATAGAACATTAAAACTCAACTACTGATTCACACAACTAATAAATTTCTATATTTGCACCATTGACCAATAAACTCCGGAATGAAAAAAGGCAGTATCCTGATTGTAGATGATAATAAAAATGTATTGAGTGCATTGCGAATCTTACTTGATAATTACTTTGAAGAAGTCACACTATTGTCATCACCCAATATGCTCCTCTCTATGCTCAGAGAAAAAAATCCCGACATTGTATTGCTGGATATGAATTATTCGGCCGGAATAAATACAGGTAATGAAGGCTTGTTCTGGCTGTCGGAAGTAAAGAAGACCGAACCGGAACTTCCGGTTGTCTTATTCACTGCATATGCCGATATAGAACTGGCCGTGAAGGCCCTGAAAGAAGGAGCCAGCGATTTTGTTGTGAAGCCTTGGGATAATGCCAAATTGCTTGCAACACTACAATCTGCTTTAGCTCTGCGACAATCGCGAAAGGAAGTAAAGAAACTCAAAGAAAAACAAGATATCCTGAACTCGGAATTGACAAAAGACTCCGATGTGTGTTGGGGGAAATCCGGAGCTATGCAGAATTTGCTTTCAATGATAGAGAAAGTGGCTAAAACGGATGCTAACGTACTTATTACAGGTGAAAATGGAACAGGAAAGGAGTTGATCGCCCGGAAAATACATCAATTGTCATTGCGGGCAGGAGAAACACTTGTAAGTGTAGATATGGGTGCTATTACTGAAACATTGTTTGAAAGTGAGCTTTTCGGTCATACAAAAGGTGCATTTACCGATGCAAGAACCGACCGTGCAGGAAAATTTGAAGCGGCAGATAAAGGTACCCTTTTTCTGGACGAGATAGGAAATCTTAGCTATATATTGCAGGCAAAGCTACTTACGGCATTGCAATCGCGACAAATAGTGAGGGTAGGGAGTAATAAACCCATACCGGTAGATATACGTTTGATAAGTGCGACAAATCGCAATTTGTTCGAATCGGTGAGAAACGGTGAATTCAGGGAAGATTTATTATACCGCCTCGATACCATTCAGATCGAAGTACCTGCTTTGCGTGACAGGAAAGAAGATATTTCTTTACTGGCTAATTTTTTCTTATCCCGTTTTGCAAAAAAATATAATAAAAAAGGGTTGGCTCTTAATGATAAAACCATCGTAAAGTTGGAGAATTATTCATGGCCAGGTAATGTGCGAGAACTGGAACATGCCGTGGAAAAGGCGGTTATTCTATGCGACGGGATGGAACTGCAACCTTCCGATTTCTATATGAGAGCTACTGAAGACAGGGCTGCGATTATAGAATCCATCACACTGGACGAAATGGAAAAAATACTCATAGAAAAAGCGTTGAGCAAATATGATAAGAATATATCCGCTATAGCGGCCGAGTTGGGCATTACACGTCCTACTCTTTATAATAAGATGAAAAAATACGGATTATAATCCTATTTATTTATCTATATGAAAAGGATAAGTGATAAGTGAAAAACGGAAAAGTATACAGGATACGAGTAGACAAGACACGAGATACAAGTTGTTAACTGTAAATAGTGTTACCTTTGTTACTTTTTGAGAAAACTGTAAGCTTTGTCACCTTTTAACTATATATGGTTAACGAATGCAAAAATGATAAGAGGAAAACGATGAAAAAACTGTCAGATGTGTCAGGTTTTAATATTTTAGGGTTAATTAATGTAAAAGGTTTCTTTGAAAACAGGATAAAAAATGATTGAGAAATATGTTTAAATCGATAGAATATAAACTCTTCATATATATAGGACTACTGATACTTTCGGTAGCTGCCGCTACATACTGTTTCCTTGAAAAAGAATATGTATACGGGCCATTGTGTATCCTGATTGCCGTATTTTCCATTAACAGGTTGCAGAAACACTATAAAAAATTCAATCAGAATATTTTATTCCTGCTCAATGCTCTCGACAATGGTGATTATTCGTTCAATTTTGCCGAAACCAAACTGTCGAAACGTGAACAGGAATTGAACCAGATGATGAACCGGATCAAAGAAATCCTCTCCAAAGCCCGAAAAGAAGTTATAGAAAATGAAAAGTTCCTGAGCCTGATAGTTGAAAGTGTTTCTACAGGGATCATAATATTGGATGAGCATGATAATGTGTTGATAACAAATAAGGCAACGAACGAGTTGTTGGGAATGCCCGTTTTTACACATTTAAATCAATTGAAGGTAATAGATGATTCTCTGCCTGCTACATTCATCGATCTGGAAACGAATGACAATAAATATCTGAAAATAGCCAATGAACGGGAAGAGACTCAAATCAGCCTGCGTGTATCTAAAATAACCCTGAAAAGAGGTACAATGAAAATCTTTACGCTCAATAGCATCGGAAACGAACTGGAAGCGAAAGAAATGGAGTCATGGGTGCGTCTTATCCGGGTGATGACACACGAAATAATGAACTCAATAGCACCTATCACTTCACTGACGGATACATTGCTGTTCTCTTATAAAATATCCCGGGACAATCAATCAGGCGATAATCTCCGCGAGAATACAGTAGAAGCATTGGAAACCATCAGTTCCACGGCTAAAGGGCTTATGGTATTTGTGGAATCGTACCGTAAATTTACGGGAGTGCCCAAGCCTCAGTTGGAAGAATTCGATCTGATTCCTTTGATAGAAAAGGTAGTTAGTCTGGAGTCGGCAATGATGCAAGAAAAAGAAATATCATTAGAATTGCAAGGCGCTGAATCGTCCTTGATTGTAAATGCAGATGAATCACAAATCACGCAGGTGTTAGTCAATTTGGTGAAAAATGCAGTTGAAGCTTTGGGCACAAATGAAAATGGAAATATTAAAATAAAGGTCAGTCATACCGATAACAAAACGAACATAGAAGTATGTAATAATGGTGAGCCTATTTCACAGGAAGTGATACCGAATATATTCATCCCGTTTTTTACGACTAAAAATACGGGGACAGGAATAGGACTGAGCATATCCCGTTACATAATGCGGTTACATGGAGGAAATCTGAAGCATTACGCCAAAGATGGCTGGACTGTTTTCAGTATGCTATTCTGATCGGATATATTGATATCTTTTTAGCAAATTTATTAAAATATAACTATAAAAACAGGCGGTAATCATAATGGATCGAAAATTAATGTAAAGAAAATCAATAGAATAAACGAATGGTATGGCGCATAGTCTAAAGTATAGAGACAACAGATTATTTACTGATAATTACAATTATGACTTTAGGCATCTTTCTTATATCATTTTACATTATTTATTCCATATCATTGTTTTTAAGCTGTAGAAGCGCACGTTCGGAGAACGAGTGATGAAGAAGTACAAAAAAAGAAGCCCTACACATGGGGTGCAGGGACATCTTCAGCAACTATAATAAAAAACACTAGACTTAGCTCACGCTAATTTTATTTCTTTATCTAAATATACATCCTGTATAGCATTGATGAGCTCCACACCTTCTTTCATAGGACGCTGGAACGCTTTTCGTCCGCATATAAGGCCCATACCTCCTGCACGTTTATTTACCACGGCTGTGTATACCGCATCTTTCAGGTCAGAGGCTCCGTGCGATTCGCCTCCTGAGTTGATCAAGCCTACACGTCCCATATATCCGTTGGCTACCTGATAACGGCAAAGATCAATCGGGTGGTCTGATGCCAACTCAGTGTACATACGTTCATCCCATTTGGAGAAATTGATAGCTTTGAAGCCTCCGTTATTAGTAGGCAGCTTTTGCTTCACTATATCGGCTTTTATGGTTACACCTATATGGTTTGCCTGGCTTGTCAGGTCGGCAGCACTATGATAATCTACTCCGTCTTTCTTGAAATCGCTATTCCTAAGGTAGCACCAAAGGATTGTAGCCATTCCCAATTCGTGCGCATACTCGAATGCTTTAGCTATATCAACAATCTGCCGGCGACTTTGTTCGGAACCGAAGTAAATTGTTGCCCCAACGGCTGCTGCACCCATGTTCCAAGCCTCTTTTATGGTGCCAAACAGTACCTGGTCATAAGCGGTAGGATAGGTCAGAAGTTCATTGTGATTGATCTTTACAACGAATGGTATTTTATGTGCATACTTACGGGCTACCGACCCCAGAACTCCGTAAGTAGATGCTACGGCACTACATCCGGCCTCTATCGCTAATTTTACAATATTCTCAGAATCGAAATAGATTGGGTTTGGAGCAAAGGAGGCTCCTGCACTATGTTCGATATCCTGGTCTACAGGCAGAATTGATAAATACCCCGTATCGGCAAGCCTGCCATGGCTGAATAGGCGCTGAAGGCTATTCAACGTAGGGATGTTACGGTCCGAATCTATCCAGATATTATCTATAAAATTGGGTTCGGGCGCATGAATTAGCGACTTGTCGATAGTTTTGCTTACATGTCCGAGCAGGTATTCACTTTGATCGCCCAGAATGCTTGTAATTTTAGAATTTGCCATAATATTATTGTTTTAATGTATATGTAATAATTCATATCCATTGTATTTGCTTATCCTTTATTATAAAACAAAGTTGGTACATATAAGTTTTAAAACGGACAGATAATTTATATACTTCTAAAAGAATATTTAACATATACGCCTTATTTATAACGTGTCAAAATAACCGAAAAGTTAAAAAAAACTGTTATCTTTGCTTAGATAGTTCTAAGGAAATTAATCTTTTTGTATTTATTTAACCATATATAAAACATTATGTTACACGAATTTACGCTTTCCAGAGGAAGAGCAATGATTAACTTTACGCTCAAATATTGCGATACGAAACAAAAGCTGCTTAATAGTTACGGATTCAGACGTGTTGTCGAATCTTTCATTAAACAGGTTTTGAAAAAAGATGAAGGAGTCATTTATGACTATTACATCACCCATTTCGGTAGCGAAGACGAAACAGTGGATTCACTAATAGAAGTCTTTAAATTGCTGACAGTATTTGAAATAGATGAAGTTATTGCAGTTGATAATAAATATTCGAAATTCTTTGAAGATAAACATCTGTTTATAGAAGTTACCGAATTGCTTTTTGCTTACTGGAAAAGGCTTGAACGCTATACTATCGTAAGAAACTCGCGTCTAGGAGACGGATTACAAAATGTACGCTTCATTCAGGCTAACGACATGTTCAATGATCTTGTTTTATCTACAGGCCGCAGGATACAAACAACTGTCAATGGACACGAAACGCGCGTTTATCGTCAGTCTGTAGCCGGAGCTAATGCCGGACTTACATTGAACGATGTGAACTGGAATTGTCCGGTGGAATATAAAGGATTAACATCCATCCCATTTATCAGTACAGTTGTTTTTCAACCACCATATATTTCTTACACAAAGAGAAATACCCGTGACGGGATATTTCAGGAGCACCAACAGAATCCATTGGTGAACGTTGTGCTTAATGAAGATGATTGGTTTGTCTTTCCCGCTAAGGTAGGTAATATGCTTACCTTTGTTTATTTTCATAAGGATTTTATGGTTCATGGTATCGGACTGGCAAATCTGTTTGAATTGGCAACGGAAACCGAATATATCGGTAAAAAGCCCGATATGATATATGTATTCGGTTATCCTGACGGATACGAAGAAAAACGGACATTCTATTATAAAGATAAGAAGAATGATATCCTTATCGGCTATGCTAATTATTGCGATGATATCGATTATTTCGGCTACATGAAAAAAATGCTTCTTACATTACATAATGTAAAGCAGATAGACACAGGCCGTTTGCCTATTCACGGAGCGATGGTAAACATTGTACTTCGCAATGGTAAAGAATCCAACATTATCATTATGGGAGACAGTGGCGCTGGAAAATCGGAAAGTCTTGAAGCATTCCGTACCCTGAATGAGAATTACATTCGCCACATGCGTGTAATTTTCGATGATATGGGGTATCTGAAAAAAGAGAAAGACGGTACTATCAAAGCATACGGAACCGAAATCGGAGCATTTGTCCGTGTAGACGACCTTGATCCGGCTTATGCTTTCGAACAGTTGGATAAGGGTGTATATACCAATATGGACAAGATTAATGCCCGTGTTACAATACCAATCTCTACTTATGAGATTATATCCAAAGGCTATCCGATCGATTATTTCCTTTATGCGAATAACTATAATGAGGCAGATAAGAAAATCCTCATATATGATAATTTGGATCAGGCCATTCAGGTATTTGAAGATGGTGCCCGTAAAGCAAAAGGAACTACAACTGAAAAAGGATTGGTGAAATCATATTTTGCAAATCCGTTCGGACCTGTTCAGGAACGCAAAGAGACAGAGGTCTTGGTTCGCCAATATTTCAAAGATATGAAGGCAGCCGGAGTAAAGATAGGAGAGATGCATACATCGCTTGCTATCGATGGTAAGACAAAAGACGGTCCACGCGAAGCTGCTGAAGAGTTGTTCACTCTAATAAATGAATGATAGATCTCACTGTTACTATATAAAAAGGCTCCGGTACTATCCGGAGCCTTTTTTATTTGAGGGGGACAGATCCTGCCTTTTGTTGTTCCATATCTTCATCGCCGGTTTCTATTTTCAGCCATTTAATCAGTAAAGGTAAACCCATACCTTGTATAAGCAGCATCAATACAACAACTAATACGGTAAGAAATATAATGCTGTTGCGCTGGGGAAAAATAGTTCCATTATCCAATGTAACAGGCAGAGCAATAGCTGTAGCAACAGATACGATGCCACGCATACCCGACCAGCCGATAAGCAATGCATCCTTCGATGTTAGAGCTTTCACATGTTTTATCCTTTCAGCGCGGCGGGACGATATTTTAGTTCCATATCCGTCACTATTTACGATGGAAACCAATTTGTCCAGCTTAAACTTATGCCTGAATACAACAATTATACGGATGAGTAAAGCTATTACGAAAATAGCAAAGGCGCTAATTACGAGAGGAATGACTGATGATGGAGGTATTTCCCTAAGCACCTGTGGCAGTTCCAGGCCGATAAGTATAAATACAAGTCCGCTTAGCAGATAAATGATTATGCTCCACACAGAACGTGATTGTCCGCGTGTGACCTCCGACAATAGTTTGTTCTTATGTACACGTCCGGCAATGAGCACACCCATAAATACAACAGCAAGGACTCCGGAAACGTTCAGTTCTTCGGCAAACTGATATGCTACGAAAGGCAGCATCAGATTCAGACTGACAATGGCTGTACTTTCCAGCTTCACTCTCGATACTGTATATCTAAACAAGAAAGCCATAATAGCGCCAATGAGACATCCTCCCAGTATGGTGACAACAAATTCCAGTCCGGCTTCCCATGCCGAAAATATTCCACCTGTGGCTACACCGAGGGCAATACGGTAAGCAGTAAGAGCCGATGCATCGTTTATCAGGCTTTCACCTTCAAGAATTGTATTTGTACGATGGGATAGCCTCAGGCTTTTGGTTATCCCCGAAGTGGCAATTGCATCCGGAGGGGATAATATTGCCCCTATAACGAATGCTACCGGCCACGATATGTCGGGAATCAGGAAACGGGCTACTATGGCAATTGCAATCATAGATATGAAAACCAATGTGACAGCCATCATGGAGATAGTCCCGAAGTTAGCTTTGAAATCCTTAAACGGCATGTTTACGGCAGCATCGTAAAGCAGGGGCGGTAGAAATAACAGGAATACCACATCGGGATCGATAGGTACATAATGAAAGCCGGGTATGAACCCTACCGCAATGCCTGCAACCATTAACAAGACAGGATAGGGTATTTTTACTCTGGGAGCAAGAACTGATATGGCTATGGCTATAGCCAGCAGGAAAAGTATAACGTGATAATATTCCATATATAGATACTATGTATAATTCGGATTAAAGATAAATAAATTACAGCTTATATATCCATAAGTTTTCCAACCTACAGAAGAAACAATAGTAGGAGGGTTATAGTTTTAGGATATTAAATTTAATTATAGCAATTATTACATTAATAAATGTTTATTATGAATGAATATTATTTATGTGTTATTTGATATTATTAAAATAATGATTAGTTTTGTAAAAAAATAAATACATTATGCTACCTTGTAATTGTCCGAGCTGTCGGGCTCAATTGAAAGTAAAAAGTTTGCTGTGCGAGAATTGCGGCACAGAAGTACACGGATTATATGCGCTTCCAGTATTGGCCCGCCTGCCTGTAGAAGATCAGGAGTTTGTTCTCAAGTTTGTGAAGAATAGCGGAAGTCTGAAAGACATGGCTAAAGACTTGGGCTTAAGTTATCCTACGGTGAGAAATTTATTAGATGATATAATAGAAAAAATTAAAAGCTATGAAAAATAACAATTCTATTGCAGCATGGTTGTTCACCCCGTTTAGGTTTATAGCAGGGACAAAAGCGCTTATTATTGGTCTGGTTGTTATGCTTCTTTTATCCGTATTGGGATATTTGAGCAATACTCATTTCGATGGGGCACTGGATATTCATTATGGATGTCTGACCACCGGTACTTTGTATTTACCCCATATCATATACCAATTGGTAGGGTGGGGATTACTTACACTTGTGTTTTATCTGACTGCCCGTATCGTAACCAAATCATCTATACGGCTTATAGATATTGCAGGAACAATGGCATTGTCGCAAGCTCCGTTGATATTTGCGGCATTATTGGGATTTATACCTTCTTTTCATATTTGTATAGGTGATATTAACACAATAAACCTTGGTGAAATGATGGCTGTACTAAAAGAGAATGCCGTGATGATGACAGTCGCAGGATTGGTTACAATGCTATTTGCCATCTGGTCCATTGTTCTCAAATATAACGCTTATTCGGTTTCGGCCAATATAAAGGGTGTAGTAGGAGGAATATCATTTGCAATCGCATTGATCGTAGCGGAAATCCTTTCTAAAATAGTATTGTATATTGTTCTATAAATTGCTTAGTTATGAAGAAAGTGTATATTTTATTACTGTTATGTATATTATCATTTTCAATATCAGCACAACTGCTGGTTACAGAAGAATCTGTAATTTTAAAAACCGGCACCGGAGATATCTATGGTACGCTAAAAGTTCCGGTAAATAATAAGCCGGTCCCGGTAGCCCTGATTATTGCGGGTTCCGGTCCGACAGACCGAAACGGGAATCAACCTCAGATGAAGAATAATTCATTGAAAATGTTATCGGACGGATTATTTTATAATAATATAGCAACACTTTGTTTCGATAAGCGGGGTATTGCCAAAAGTAAGGCCGCCGGAAAGAATGAAGCAGACCTTCGTTTCGATGATTATGTAAATGATGTGCGCAGTTGGATCGATCTTCTGGCTAAGGATAAACGGTTTTCGGAGATTGTCATAGTCGGACATAGCGAAGGCTCACTGATAGGGATGATCGCTGCACAGGATAATAAGAAAGCCTTTAAATATATATCTATCGCAGGAGTAGGGGAACCTGCAGCAAATATATTGAAGGAACAGTTAAGTAAACAAATGGCTGCGCAGCCGCAGGTAGCAAGGGATATGGTATTTTCATATATAGACAAATTAGAGAAAGGTGAAACTATCATAGATGTTCCCACCTCGCTCAATATGTTGTTCCGCCCGAGTGTACAACCTTATATGATTTCCTGGTTTAAGTATAATCCGCAGGAAGAAATTTCTAAATTGACCATTCCTGTTCTCATATTGCAAGGTACAACAGATATTCAGGTAACGGTAAAGCAAGCCGAACTATTGGCTGGTGGAAATAAAAAAGCAAAAAAAGTTATCATTGATAAGATGGATCATGTAATGAAGAACAGTGAAACCACAGATCAGCAGATACAGATAAAAGATTCATATGCAAATCCTGATAAGCCTGTTATGCCCGAAGTGATAAAAAATATAAGTAGTTTTATTAAAGAATAAGTATTTCTTAAAAAAAGTGAAATAGAAAGCCGCGTTATTGCGGCTTTTTTGTTGAAAATTAGGGTATTGACAAGCGTTTGTGACTTTGTAAATAGTTTATTACAAATAGCCTATTCCTCAAATAATCTTATAAATTTGTATTCAGCTACACACAAGTATAAACCGGACACTAATTATAGAATGGAAATTACGCAGAAAAAAATCGAAGAATTGGCACCCAATGCCGATGCGGCCAAGAATGGCCGGGATCTGGTGAAGAAAAGCAAATTTGCAAATCTTAAAATCTCATCCGAAAAAAATCTTATCTGGGGCGAATGCGCCGGAAGTGGTAAGAATCCTTATTATTGTTCAGCAGATTATATTGAGATGAATAATCCTGTTTTCAGATGCAATTGCCCCAGCCGGCAATTTCCCTGCAAACATGCCATCGGATTGCTTTATGCTTATGAAGCTAATAGCGGGGCTTTTTCCGTAGCGGATGTACCGGAAGATATAGCCTCTAAACGTGAGAAGATCGAGAAGAAGCAAGAAAAGAAGGAGCAGGAGAAAGAGTCTATAAAAGAAAAGGCAGAGAAACCTAAGAAAGTAAATAAGGCCGCCTTTGTTAAGAAAATAGATGCTCAGCTTGCAGGTATGGATATTGCTGGGAAAATACTGAAAGACATTGTACAGACGGGACTTTCATCTGTTGACGCTAAAATTTCGAGAACTTTACAGGCACAGGTAAAAGAACTGGGTAACTACTATATAGGTGGTATACAAACCGCTTTCAACGATTTGTTACTGGAATTGGGAGACGTGGAAAATGAAGAATATACACAGGTTATAGACCAGATTAATTTTATATCTGCCCTCTTGAAAAAAAGTACAGATTACCTGAATAAACGGAAAGAAGACCCGGAAGGGAACCCTGAACTGGATTCGGCTATCGAAGAGCAGATCGGATATGTCTGGAAACTGATAGAACTTATGCAGTATGGCCTGTATGAAGAAAACGGAGAGCTAATCCAACTATCATTTAACAGCTATGATAATCAGGCGCGTAAAGAATATGTAGATGAAGGGCTTTGGCTGAATCTGAAAACAGGCAGGATATATAAAACGAAGAATTACCGGCCTTACCGTGCTGCCAAATATATAAAGGAAGATAACAGTTCATTCGATGTACTGCAACTCAAAGAAATGTATATCTATCCCGGTGACCAAAATCCACGTGTACGCTGGGAAGCTGAAGCCGTGAAGGAACGTAAATTAACAACCAAAGACTTAGCCACAATACTTGCTTTCGCATCAGCCAATTATGCTGATACTATAAAAGCTGTAAAGAATACAATCAAGAATCCATTGATGGACAAGCACCCGGTGGTATTGATTTCTCTTCACAAAGCATATTTGAATGGAGATAATCTTGTAGTTGAAGATAAGCAAGGGAACAAGCTGACATTGAAAGATATAGCAGAACAGAATGTTTCTTCGGCTACCAACCTGAAAGCAATTCTGCTATCCACACCCGAAGGCTTTGCCCTTACGGTAATGATGAACAATGACGTGCAAACAGGTTTGTTATCTGCTCAGCCAATGTCGCTTATCACACCCGAAAAGATAATAAGGTTATTGTATTAATACTTTTAACCGTTAAATTTTAAATCTTTAAATTGAAACTTCAATGAGACTACAACCATTATACGACCTTCAACAAGAAATAAACCGCCTGTTCATAGCAGGAAGTAAATTTGCTAAAGGGGATCCTCGCCTTCAGAAACATATTCCCATACTTCAGAAACTGGGTGAAAAAGCTCCTGTATTCAGCAAACTGGCAAAAGATATAGAAGAACTGCTAAATACTGATGCGCAGCAATCATCCGAAAAGTTGATGACTATATCTACGTTGCTTTATTCTATACTTTACACTCAGGGAGAACTAGTGGAAGCTGATGTCGAAGAAGCGGCACAGACCCCAAATATCCCACTGGATGAAGTAAATACCGAATATTCATACTTGCAACTGAAACCTGTGATGCAGGCTTTGACCACCAGTAATTCGGGGCGGTTGGAAATCCTGAAAGACGCATTGGAACGGAATGTATTTAACGATTCACGCACCTATCGATATCTGGATATTGCTTTAGGAGATAAGTATGCTGAATTGTGCGACTATGTGGAAAAAACGATTATACCAAAGGTAGGAAAACCGATTGCTCCGTTTTTGATTCAAAACTTTAAATATGAGGATAAGACGGAAAATGCAAGACGATTACGTTTATTAAATAAGTTCGGTTATCCGCAGTTGCCGGAAATGGTGGATAAAATATTATCTGAATCCCTCCCTGCTCTTCAGGCAGAAGCTATTCATATATTGAGTGCTGATCTTAAGAATGAAGAATTGATTATAAAACTGGCCGATGACAAGAATAAACAGGTGCGGGAAGCCGCCTATATGGGATTAGTGGAGTTAGGTACACGTACCAGTCTCGAAAAGCTGAAAGATGTGTATATAAATAATAAGAACAAGACAAATCTTCCGGCAATAGTTACGGCGCTAGCTTCTTCGAAGCTTCCATTTTTTTTTCAAGAAGTTTTTGATCAGGTTGTCAAAGCCTTCGAGGAGTTCGTTACATTAGATAAGGACGAAAAAGATAAAGTTTGGGTTGATAAATTGGAACGATTCAGCTATAACCTTACGGCATTGGGGAATAAAGGCAATAATGAAGTTATTGATTTCTACACAAAGGTGTTGAGAAACGAAGAGTACAACAATTTGATTTCTGCAAAGAAGAATTTATTGGAATATGTAGCTTCTGGTGTTACCAACAACATCCTTGAAGGACTAAAATCTTTTCCTAAAGCCCGGATTATTGAATTCTATGAAACTAATTTGAATGAAATCCCAAGGACTAACTGGAACAGATTTATGTGGGGGCATTATTTTTATGATGCAATGGAAGCCGGATATTCAAAAGAGAAAATGTTTGATGTGTTCAGCCCTCAGTTCAGGCAGGGCACTATTGGCATTAATCATTTGTATACAGTATATACCGATGACGAGAATTATGGTTATAGCAATATGAGCAACCGTAATATCAAAGTAGATACAGCTAAAATAGACAAACGTTGGCTAGAAATTCTTTACAGCCTGTTTACTGTCGATAAATATAAATGGAGACATGAACATAGCTGGGCTTTATTCCTTATCAGTGCTTGCGAAGCTGAAAGTGAAAAGTTGGATAAGTTACTCGTGAAATTAGTTGGGTTCACTATGCCGGGAGAACAGGCTATTATTTTCAGAATGATAATGGAACGAAAGGTAAAAGACCGTTTTGAAATTATTTATTCAGCAATGGCTAAGTATGCACCTAAAACTTATTATTATGTGCTTAATTCTCTTAAAAATATAGGGATATGGAATCAGCTTCCGAAAGAATATGCTGCTAAATACAGAGAATTATATAAGAAGAATCCATTGCAGATATATGAGGATATAGCAGACGAAATAGAGAATAAATAAGGTATTTCAAGATTTCAGGTTTCAAAATCTCAAAATTCTCATTATTTTGAAATCTTGAAACCTGAAATCTTGAAATTATTAAACATATAAAACAAAAGAATAATGTCAGAAAAAAAACAAGACGTACTACGGTTACCCGCCGAGTTACTATATGCGCATGAATTGGAAGCGCTGAAAGAAGAAGATAAAAAAGAGGAAAAGCCCATTGGTTGGCAACTTTCACCAAAAGCAGTATTGAAATTCGTAGTAGGAGGCAAAGCCAACGGTGTAGACATCACACCCAAATATATAGGCCACAACCGCCTTGTAGAAATAGCAATTGCAACACTTCTTACCGACCGTTCTTTACTGCTTATCGGAGAGCCGGGAACAGCAAAATCATGGTTGTCGGAGAATCTTACGGCTGCTATTTGTGGCGATTCGGCTAAGGTGATACAGGGTACAGCCGGAACAAGCGAAGAAGCTATCCGCTATTCATGGAATTATGCTATGTTACTGGCTAACGGCCCGTCTAATGAAGCATTGATAAAAAGCCCGATATACCGTGCGATGGAAACGGGTAGTATTGCCCGATTCGAGGAAATATCACGTTGTGCGTCTGAAGTTCAGGATGCACTGATATCTATAATGTCGGAGAAAACAATAGCTATCCCCGAACTGGGAAAAGAACTTCCTGCACAGCGTGGTTTCTCCATTATCGCCACAGCGAATACACGAGACAGGGGTGTGAATGATATGTCTTCGGCATTGAAACGCCGTTTTAATATCATCGTATTGCCTGCCCCAGCGAATCTGGAAACGGAAGTATCAATCGTAACCAAACGTGTAGCCGAAATATCCGGTAACTACCGTCTGAAAGCTAACTTGCCTACCAATGAAGCCATAGAAAAGATAGTTACTATTTTCCGCGAACTTCGTCAGGGTCTGACATTGGATGAAAAACAAAAACTAAAATCGCCGAGTGGTGTAATTTCTACTGCGGAAGCAATTTCTCTGATCACGAACAGTATGGCACTTGCTGCCAGTTTTGGAAACGGTACTATTACTGATGAAGATATTGCTGCCGGATTACAGGGTGCTGTTGTAAAAGACGAAGACAAAGACAAGCTGGTATGGAAAGAATACCTCGAAAACGTAATGAAAAAACGTGGGGCATCGTGGCGCGGATTGTATAATACATGTAGTGATATGAACGGGTAATAGCTTTTTCATATTGAAAAACACAGGAAATGGCCAATCAAAGTATATCTCAACGTCGAAGCATCCGCCTTTATGAATATGATTATTCACAAGAAGGATTATATTTTGTGACCATTTGCACGAAAGATAAGGTATGTTTATTTGGAGAAATTGTAGAAGAGGAGATGGTTTTGAATGATGTGGGAAATATGGCAAAAGAATGCTGGCTGGCCATACCTGAGCATTACCATCATGTGGAACTGCATGAATTTGTTATAATGCCAAATCACATACATGGGATTATAGGAATCTGTGCTGCTGTAGGGGCGAATAAACATTCGCCCGATAATATTCAATTCAGCTCTCCTGTTAAAACGATAGGTTCTGTTATTCGCGGATTTAAAATAGGTGTAATGAAACGTTATAAAGAATATGTTATGCGGGCGAATATTTATTCGCCCCTACGACAAACAGCGTCTATCTGGCAACGCAACTACTACGAACACATTATCCGTAACGATGACTCATACCAAAAAATAACGGAATACATCTGTGAAAATCCTAAACATTGGCAAACAGACGATTATTACAATTAGAATAAAAAATGACCAACCAATATAATATTTTCGGTGTGCGCCATCTGTCGCCGGGAGCATCCTATCACCTGATACAATATCTGGAGGTAAAGAAACCCAAATGTATCCTGATAGAAGGACCTTCCGATGCTACGGATATGCTGTATAATATTGCAAACAAGGCTGTAAAACCGCCTATTGCAGTATTAGCATATACCACCGAACTGCCTATCGAGACCGTGTTATATCCTTTTGCATCCTATTCTCCCGAATATCAGGCGATATGCTGGGGTGTGAAAAAGAAACTGGATGTGCGGTTTATCGACCTTCCTTCCGATATAATGCTGAAACTACAACAGGAAAGAAACAGGGAGGCTAACGAAGCAGCAGACGAATTCTATATGTTCCATAATGGGCTTTACGACAAAGTAGCAAGGCACTATGAAGAAGACGATTACGAAAGTTACTGGGAACGGAATTTCGAACATAATCTTAATGCCGGTAGATTCAGAGATGGTCTGAGTTACCAATCGGGACAGATACGGGATATGGTAGCGGACAAGGAATACGAAAGTGTACCTTATGATTACTCGTATAATCTTATCCGTGAGGCTTATATGCGGAGGGAGATACAACGGGCTATCGCAGAAGGTTTTAAGCCGGAAGATATAGTTCTTATTGTTGGTGCATACCATGTATCGGGTATTCAATGCGATTTGCCTGCCATGTCGGATGCAGAACTTAAGAATATTCCCCGTGCTGCTTCCCAAATTACGCTGATGCCCTATTCATATCTCCGCCTGAGTAGCCGTACAGGATATGGTGCCGGAAATCGTGCACCGTACTACTTTGAATTGATGTGGAAAGCGATACAGCAGGATAGAATGAGTGATTTATCGGCTGTCTATCTCTCAAAAATAGCAAAAGCTTTGCGTGAAAAAGGAGATAACGCTTCTTCGGCCAGTGTGATCGAGGCTGTACGGTTGGCAAATGCTTTGACTTCGATGCGTGGAGGTTCGCTCCCTGTGTTGAAAGACTTGCATGATGCTGTTGTCACTTGCTTTGGCGGGGGTGATTTACCTTCTGTTGCCGAGGCTATCAACAAGGTGGATATAGGAACGGCCATTGGTAGTTTGCCCGAAGGCGTGAGTCAAACTCCCGTGCAGGAAGATATGAATCAGGAACTGAAACGCCTGAAACTAACCAATTATAAATCAGCAGTAGCGCAGGAACTTACGCTTGATTTGCGCGAAAACCTGAAAGTAAAGACCAAAGAAGCTGCTTTTATTGATCTGAACCGCTCTACCTTTTTGCATCGGTTAAGGGTATTAGGTATACATTTTGCAGAAGAGGTACGTGTATCTCAGGATAGTGCCACATGGGCCGAAAAATGGATTTTGCGCTGGACACCTGAAGTAGAGATTGAAATAGTAGAAGCTAATCTGAAAGGTGAAACACTTGAAATAGCGGCCGCTTACCAGTTGAAAGAACAATTGAATGAATGCGCCGATGTTTCGCTTGCTGCCAAAATTATCCGGCAGGCTTGCGAATGCCATCTGACAAATATATTTGATAATGCATTGAGTACCTTACAGCGCTTGCTTGTCGATTCCAATGATTTCAAGGAAACGGCGTATGCTGCACATGAATTATCTATATTGATACAATACGGTGACTTGCGGCAGTTCAATCTGGAGCCCTTAATCCCTATCCTGCAACAATTGTTCCTGCGTTCATCTCTGCTATTGTTAGATGCTTCGTCTTGTGACGATAAGGCCGCCGGTAGTACCGCACAAGCCATCAATGTGATGGAGCTGATATCGCAACAGCAATATGAAACGGTCGATGTGGAAACATGGCAGAAAGAATTGCTGAAACTGGCCTGGCGCGACGACTTGAATACAAAACTGTCGGGTACGGCATTTTCTATTCTGCTGGAACACAATCTAGCCAGTGAAGACGATTGCGCGAAGGAAGTTTCAAGACGATTATCGCCCGGTGTTCCTGCCGATTTGGGTGCGGGATGGTTCGAAGGCCTGTCGGGGAGGAACCGCTATGCGTTATTATCCCGTGTCTCGCTTTGGAAAGAATTGGACAAGTATGTTGAACAGTTAGACGATGAAGAGTTTTTCCGTTCGGTTGTTTTCCTGCGGCGTGCATTCGGGGAGTTTGAACCAAATCAGAAAAACAGCATTGCCGAGTTGCTGGGCGACATCTGGGGGACAAGTGCGGAAGCAACAGCTGAGATATTGCAATCTGAATTGACCGAGACAGAAACAGAGAAATTGGATGAATTAAATGATTTTGACTTTGACTTTTAAGTACATATAAAAATGAAAATTGTAAAAATCATATTCGGCGTATTTTTCACATTAGTTGCTCTGACTTTGCTTATTGATATATTCCGACAGGACGAAATAATCCATGCTTTCGAGAAACTGGGAGCATTCTTGATTGCAGGCGGGCTGGCTTTTTGGTTTATTCGTAGTACTGTGAAAAAGAAGAAAGGTAACCTGTAATCTTATCGTTTTTAATAAATTAATTGGCCTGTAATGAATACAAATGATATAATAAAATTACTGAATGATTTTGAGCCTGTAGGAGATGATGCCACAGATACAACAAAATTGTACGAAATAACTGATGAACTGAAAAAGAATATAGATGCATCTTTAGCTATCGAGGCTTTACTATCCATCTTTGAAAGATATCCTATGCACGATTTGGGTAGTCCGGGTCCGATAGTTCATACATTGGAAAGTTTTGCAGGAGAGTATGAACCATTCTTGTTTACTTCATTAGATAGAAAGCCGACTTATATGACCTTGTGGATGTTCAACAGGATTATCAATGCAGAAAAGAACAAAAACCGCAGGCTGGAATATATTAATCGGATGAAAGGATATGCCGAGCATCGCAAAGCCGATGATTTTGCAAAAGAAGAAGCATTGGAGTATTATAAATATCAGACAGAAGAATAATATAGTAAAACGATGAATGATAACAAAAATACAACCCGCTGGCGCCTCATACTCGGCTCTGATACCCGTGCTTTGGCGAATGTAGGGCTGAACGAACAACAGTCGGTAATGGACGCCGCCCTTGCTGCCATTTATGATGGGAATACGTCGCAAAGTGGGGCAGCAGGTAAGAAAGGCGGGCTCGGACCCTCGGCTCCTAATCTGGCAAAGTGGCTTACCGATGTGCGTACGTTTTTCCCACAGGATGTGGTGAGTGTAATACAATCGGATGCTATCGAACGTAAAGGATTGACAAAGCTATTGTTTGAGCCTGAAACACTCAAAAATGTAAAACCGGATATCTCGATGGTCGGTACGCTGATGGCTCTGAAAGGACAAATACCCGAAAAATCGAAAGAAACTGCCCGCCAACTGGTAAAAGAAGTGGTAGACGAAATTATGAAACGCATGGAACAGAACCTGCGCCGGGCAGTCACAGGCGCATTGAATAAAAAAGCGCATTCACCTATCAGTAATTTTGCTTCCACAGATTGGAAACGGACAATAAACCGTAATCTCAAGAATTACGATACGAAGACAAAACGCCTTATCCCCGAAAAGTTCTACTTCTTCGAACGCAGCCAGAAGCAAAAGAACTGGACGGTAATACTCGATATAGACCAGAGTGGCTCGATGGCCGATTCTATTATTTATTCATCTGTGATGGGCTCTATCTTTGCCAGTATGCCTGCATTAGATACACATGTGGTGGCGTTTGATACACAAGTTACAGACCTGACGGAGCTTTGCCGAAACGACCCCGTGGATATGCTTTTCGGCGTACAATTGGGAGGTGGTACAGATATCAACAAATCCGTGGCCTATTGTCAGGACCTGATAACCAACCCACGCAAGACGATGTTTATCCTCATTTCCGACCTCTATGAAGGCGGTGTGCGTGCGGGATTGCTACGAAGATTGTCGCAAATGCACGAAGATGGCGTAAAAGTTATAACTTTGCTGGCGTTATCCGATAGCGGACGTCCCGATTATGATGCAAATCTGGGTAAAGAAATCAGTAAACTGGAAATCGCCTGTTTTGCCTGCTCACCGGATAAGTTGCCTGAATTAGTTGAAGCAGCTTTGAAAGGTATGGATTTGACAAAATTTGGGCAAAAGGATAAGGTTTGATTATAGATTGGTATTATGAGATACTTTGTAACTTCTGTTTTATTAATACTAATAATTATATTTACTAATTCATGTGTAACAGATACCCGTCATGCTATTACATCATGTGGCGATGGTCCTTATCTCTTTATGAAAGGGGACTCGGCAATGGTCATAACACAAAAGCGAGATGGTATATTTGATTCGTTGTATTTTTCGAATTCCGAATTGCAGAATTTAACTTTCAGATATGAATTTGATGGTATTCCATATCCCGCGCTGTCTTTTAATATTGATTCTCAATCTGTAAATATCCACAAAAAAGGAATATTTCCTATGCCAGATAAAGTATTGGCGGTATCGGATATTGAAGGAAATTACGAGAAATATTATGATTTACTACTAGCAAATAATGTAATAGACTCATTATATAAATGGACATTCGGAAAAGGGCATTTGGTTATCATTGGCGACCTGGTAGACAGAGGTAATTATGTTACACAATGCTTATGGCTGACTTACTATTTAGAGAAGGAAGCAAAAAGAAATGGTGGTGAAGTACATTATCTATTAGGAAACCACGAACAGCTTCTATTATCGGGATATGATAATTATTGTGCTCAGAAATATAAGGATATTTTTAAAAGTCTACATACAAATGTTTCGCATATGTATTCTAAGCAGACTAAACTAGGTGAATGGATAAGGAGTAAAAGCTCAATTATAAAAATAGGAGATTATATTTTTGTTCATGCCGGTATAAGCCCATCTGTCTTAAAATATAACCTGACTATGGAAAAAATTAATTTTGAGGTTTCGAGAGCTATAGATACAAATGATTTTAAGACAGATGAATCATTGGAATTACTTACACAAGAGGGAATTCTCTGGTATCGAGGTCTCATTGAAGATGATGACAATAAACAGTATAAAAAAGCGACAGAAGCTCAGGTAAACGATATTTTAATGTATTTTGAAGGTAAGTCAATTGTGATCGGGCATACACCAATAGACAGCATATCGAAAGATTATGGCGGAAAAGTTATTCGTATAGATGTAGATCATTATGAAAACAGCTCAGCCTTATATATCGAAAATGGTATTCAATATATAGTTGATAACAAAGGGCAAAAAAGAAATTTTTAATTTAAGGAAAACGATAAATCCCATGAACGAAAATTATAATAACTATAAGCAGCATACCAATGTCGGTTTCCGTATAATATCCATCTTCACCATATTACTGAGTGGATATATGATGTGTACATACTTTTATTCATTTGGAAATGCCACTTTTTTCGAAACGGTATCGAAACTACCTACAGGAGAAGTACCGCTTGCGGAATCCTATTATATAGAAACGGTAAAATATCCGGTCAGGGATTTTATTTATGGAACTTTGTTTTTTATCACCCTGATCTGGGCAATAGCATCGACAGCGAAACGAAACGTCAGGTCATTGTCTATATGTCTTGTTACTGCGATAATGTTATGTGTCGCCGTATTCCTTATAAATGAAATATTGATTTATAGCTGAATCAGATAGATTTAGAATATCTGTTCTCTTTTGTATCTATCAGTTTGTCGAAAGATGCAGCTACATTGCGGACAAAAGGAGCAGCATCGGGAAGGATGCTTATATAATCCTCATTATATTCTATAATCCCATCGGCAGCAAATGCCTGTAATGCTGTTTCGTTATAATTAACAGCAGATTTTATCTTCGCCACAGGAATATCCAATGTATTGGACAACTCCGGCCAATTTACCGTATAATTACACATTAGTTGAGAAATAACCTCGCGTGTAATCTGTTCCTCTTCATTCAATATATAGCCTTTTGCAATAGGAAAAACGCCTTCGTTTATTTGCCTGATATAAGTATTCAGGTCTTTAGTATTCTGGCTGTAGGCTGTTGCCAACTGGCTGATACCTGTTATGCCGAATGCGTAAACCTGCCCTGTAGTCCTGCGGGTACAATATCCTTGAAAATTACGGTGCAGTGCTTTCGATTGTTGAGCAGCGAATAATTCATCGTCAGGAAGTACGAAGTGGTCGAGTCCGATAACTTTATAGCCTGCATCGGTTAATAGTTTTTTTGCTGTTGTATATAGCTGGCTCTTTATTTCCACCGATGGTAAGCCAACTTTCTCCAGGTTCTTCTGCAATTCGTTTACCCAGGGTACATGGGCGTAAGAGAAAGTAACTATCCTGTCGGGACGCAGTGCGATGGCTCTATTTATAGTTTTGGCAAATGATTCGGGTGTTTGCAGCGGCAGCCCATATATAAAATCCATATTCAACGACACATTCCTGTTGCGTAATATGCGGACTACATCTTCCATAGCCATTCTCGGGGCTTTGCGGTTCGATGCTTTCAATACCTCTTCGTCAAAGTCCTGTACTCCGAGGCTGATACGGTTGAATCCGGCATCTACAAGCTCATTCCAATACCCTTCATCGGCATAGCCGGGATGGCATTCAATGGCTATTTCGGGATTTTCTATACAATCGAATTCGGATAATATCAGTTCATTCAGCTCTTTAAGTACCGATACGGGTTGCGATGTCGGTGTACCTCCGCCGTAGTGTATCTGCGATATCTTTCGATTACGGTCGAGTAGGGGAAGCACCATTCTGATCTCCTTCTTCAATGCATCTATATACTTCAGTACAATGTCGTTATCTCTTAGCAACTGTGAATTGCATCCGCAATAGAAGCACATATGATAACAAAAAGGAATATGGATATACACAGAAATATGCCGTGGATTTTCCTTATTCGATTCTATAACGATCTGACGGAATTTTCCGGCTGTAAACGATTCGTTGAAAAAGTTTGCAGGTGGATAGCTCGTATATCTTGGTACAGGTATGCTGTATTTATTCAGTAATTCTTGTTTCATCTTTTTCTTTCGGTGCTTTTAATTTGAATGCAAAGAGTATAAATGTAAATGAAATGGCCGCAATACACATTTCCACAGCAAACAGACCTTTGTATGTAATCATGGCGGCTATCTTACCCGAACTGACGCCCATTATGATGCCGCTAAGGTGCGTGATAACCGTTTGTATAGTAAAATCGGTACCTTCGTATCCCTTGCGCACACAGTCCATAGCAGTGGTATATACCACAATGACAGACAGGCCGTAGCTTCCCCACAACAGCGAGATACCTAAATGTAATGTCGCTATATTGACAGGCAGTACAGTTACCAGCAGACAAAAATATATAGTAGTAATTAACGTGAATACGGCAAATATAAGACGTGCGGCGTGCCGCCCTATTTTACGCACGATGAAACCGCCTCCGAAGGAAGCAAGGCATCCGGTGGAAGTACCTACAATACCCGACATAACGCCTATTTCTTTCATATCATACCCATAGTCCACAAGCATAGGCTTCAACATGGCCAAAATACCGATCAACCCGGCATAATAGAAAAACAGGAAAACGATTTGTTTCCATATACCCCGTTGCCTGAAAAATCCCAGTATATCATTTGCCGTAGCTTTTTCGGCTTGCTTTTCTTTTATGATTTCATGTCCCCTGTTACCCTTGAAGAAAAAGAGGGGGATAATCGCTATGATGACGAATAAGGCGAGAAAGGGCAGGAGGTTACCCCATCCGAATTTATGGTAAAGCAGCAGCAAAAAACCTCCACCGACCATTGCCCCGGCAAAGCTGCCCATCGATTGCATACTGTTAGCAAGGCTCTTATCTTTTTTACTGAATGACAGTACGGCCAATGAATCGGTTGCTATGTCCTGTGTGGCAGATGCAATGAATGAGAATATGACAAGGCCTATTATCAGGTAGGGAGTGGTTTGGAAATCGAGGAACGAAACGGCAAGGATAATACTTGCATAGATAAGTTCGGATGAGAATATCCAGCGCTTAAAGTCGTTCAGCTTATAGGTTGAGCGGTCTACCATCGGCGACCACAGGAATTTGAGTATCCAGGGCAGTTTGAGCAACTGAAGCATACCTATTGTTTCCAGGGAGAAATTCTGTTGCCGCATAATAACAGGAAGCACCGTGGAAAAAAAGCTCATCGGGATCGACTGTGCAATATACAGGCAAAAAAATGTAAACAGGTGTCCTCCTTTTTGATAGTTTAGCTTCATCCCGATAGTTTAAAATTTCAGGTTCATATTTACTCCGCAGGTAAACGGCCTGCCTCTTTGCACATAATGTTGACTCGATGTGGAGAAGTAATAAGAATTATATTTTTCCCCTCCAATATTTTTCGACCACAAATCTATGGAAAAATCTTTCTTTACGAAAGAAATTTTGCCATTGAACAGGCCATAATAATCCTGTGATATATCATTCTTGTCGGTCCAGTATAATTTGCCTGCTCCAATATACTGAGCGTTCAATATGATATTATCCAGCCATTTCCGGTTCATGTCTAATGTATAGTTCGCTGATATGGAAACTGTATTTTGCGGTACCATCGGCAGGTAATTATCATCGTATGCAGTTGTTACCCCGGTAGTGGCATTATAGTCCTTATAGTCTTTATACTTTGCGTTTGTATAGCCATACACCAGTTGAAAGCTAAGATTTTTCACAGGGTTCACTTGTGCCGACAGCTCAACTCCTTTGCTGGACGATTTGCCTGCATTCTTGATTATAAAGCCTTTCCCACTGGTCTTGGTCTGTGATATCTGCTGGTTTTCCCAGTTGATATAAAACAAACCTAAATCGAGGAATAAAAGATTGTTGAAAAATCCGGAGCGTGAACCAATCTCGTAACTCCAGCTATATTCGGGGTTGAATATCAGGTCTTCTTCCTTTTCGGCTGTGTTGTTAAAGCCACCTGTCTTATACCCTTTTGTTACTGAAAAGTAAGCTAATCCGTCTTGCTTAAAAGAGTATTGAATCGCCGCTTTAGGAGTTAATTGCGAAAAAGAAGTCTTGTCGGTAATGGATTCGCCCGCCTTTGTCAACGGGGTACCTATCATAGTGGATTTAGTTTTCTCCCGATCGTAACGAACACCCAACACAAGGGATAGACCGGGTGTTATAATATCGTTAATCGTAGACTGATGGTAGGCTGCAAATCCGTCAGTCGGATTCTTTGCGCTTTGGATTGTATGTGCTCCTGTTAAAAGATTATTAACATCGTTTGTCTGGAAATAACTCTGGTGAAAACCAAACAGGCCGAACTGCCATACATAACGGCTGTCGTCTTTCAGTGACCCGATATTAAATTCCTGTGAGTACATCTGTTGACGCTGATAAAAATCTACATAATAGGAATCCTTAGGCGTAAAGTCCTGATCCAGTCCCTGCTTGCCATCATAAAACTGAAAAGACGATTGAGAACTAAGTTTAAACAGGTCGGTTATATATTCTATGTTCAATCCGTTTGTAGACATATTCCGGAGGTAATAGCTGCGGGCATTGTAATTCACCTCGTCTATTTCTCCGGTGTCTTTATGTAGTACCCTGTAAGGATAGCCATCCTGATCGGAATATTCATACGCCATTATCAGATGCATCAGCAATTGGGGCTGCACACGCCAGCTGATGCGCGCACGGGTGGAAACGGCATCTATAGGATCGGCTTTCTTTCCGGTTGTCGTATTCTTGAAATATCCTCCCGAGTGCAGGTAATTTCCCGATATGGCATAACCGACCTTGTTATCCACATTGCCATAGTGAGAGAGCCCTGTTTGATAATTGTCATAATTCCCTACTGTCAGATTCAGGTTTGTACCTTTGTATTTAAATGGCGATTTGGTGAATACATTGATTATGCCCCCCATGGTATTGCGTCCGTAGATAGTACCTTGTGGGCCCCTCAATACTTCAATACGGTCGATATCGTTGATGTTGATATCGAATGTGGAACGGTCGAAATACGGTACGCCATCCACATAAAGCCCTACAGACGGAGCATTGCGGTGTGAGCCTATTCCCCTGATATATGCAGGCGATGTCATTTTGGAACCATAGTCGGGAATAAACAGGTTTGGAACAAGGGAAGTGATTTCCTTTATGTTTATAATATTAAAATCCTTTACCTCCTTGCCAGTCAGTAATGAAGCGGATACAGGCTGTATATAGAGATTGTTATTCTGCTTAAATGATTCTATAACAATTTCTTTTGCTGTGAATTTCATTTTCACAGAATCGTTCTCTCCCTGTATATCTTCTGCCTTTACTTGTGTGTAAGTAGCTGTAAATAAAAATATTATCTTGATAATATTTTTGATGTCCGGTTTCTTTTTCAAGATGCTTCGATGTATTTTAGTTGATATGCAAATTTAAGTAAAAGCCTTAATAAAAGTCAATCACTAGATGTAGTGATATTTTTTAATTTAATTATAGATTAAAGATAGTATGCGAGTCTGTTTTTAAGTGTAATAATTATTACTATAGAGAAGAAAGTAGAAAAAGTTTATCTATATATTTTTTTAGCCGGTAGCCATTAGCTGTTGGCCGATAGCTCTTTGAAGTATTGAACGAACTCTCCAACCTCCCCAAAGGAGGTTACAGAGAGAGTAAAAAGCTAATTGTTAATTTTTCATTCTTAATTATTAATTGGTTTTTCTGTTACTTTTTAACTATATATTGCAAACTAATGTTAATTAAAAAGGAGGTTAGAAAGAATTACTGTTAACTGCTAACTGATGGCTGTTAACTGACTATCTTTGTTATTTGTGCTAATATTAAAAGGAAATATATGAGTGAAGCAATGTATAATTGTATTGTGATAGGAGGGGGAATAAGCGGAATATCTTTTGCTCATTACATGCATAGGGCAGGAAAAAAGGTATTGATTATAGAAAAAGATGATAATACGGGAGGGCAGGTGCAAAGTCTGTTTTCGGAGAAATACCCTGATTATTGGAGAGAGTTTGGTGCGCATACTTGTTACAATTCTTACACTCGTTTGTTGTCAATTTTAAGAGATATCGAATCTACAGATTTGATCAGGCCATTGGGTAAAGGGAATTATGTAACATATTCCCGGGGGCAGATAAGAAAGATATTTGCTGAAATGTATCTTCCGTCCCTTATCCTGAACGGGCCAAAAATGTTCTTTATATCGAAGAAGAATAAAACCGTAAAGGAATATTTCAGTAGGGTTGTGGGGGTGTCTAACTATAATAGATTGTTCTCAAGGCTTTTCAGAGCCGTCATTTCTCAAAGTGCGGATGATTATCCAACCGAATTGTTTCTAAAGCACAGGAAAGAGAGGTATAAAGAATTCCCACGGAAATATACTTTTAATAAAGGTTTGTCGTCGTTCCTGAATTCCATAATAGAAAAAGATAAGCTGCAAATTGAAAAATCATGTGAGGTGTTGGATATTCAGCGTAATAGTGACGGGTATAGGATAATTACTATGGAAGGAAAAGTATTTAATACTCCTCGTATAGCAATAGCCACAGATCCCCAGACTGCATCGCGACTGATTGAGGATATAGAGACACCCTTGTCGGTACTACTCGCGTCGATACCCTTGTTTCAGACCGAATCGTTGAATGTTATAGTGCCGAAGGACAGGCTGGCAATACATGATGTAGCGGGAATAATACCTGTTTCGGACGACTTTCATTCCGCGGTATCCCGCGACCTGGTCGAAGATGAAAAGCTGAGAAGTTTTACATTTCACTTCGAAAAGGGAGAGAAAGACGAAGATGAAAAGTTTGATATTATATGCAGGGTGCTGAATATTTCCCGCAAAGATATACTGGAATGGAAAATGATAAGACATATATTGCCTTCGTTGCGTATGCCGCATCTGAATATGGCGGAACAAGTAGCCAGAGCAAAGCAATCAGATACTATTTATCTGCTTGGTAACTATTTCTACGGACTCTCTTTAGAAGACTGTGTTCATCGGTCGCTAGACGAATCTGAGAGATTTTGCGCAATGCATTGATTCACGATGAATATATCTCTGCTATCTTTAGATCAATGATAATAGTTTGATAATTGAAAAATACTTTATCTATATAGTAAGAGCCGACAGTCTTTAGCTGTTAGCTTATAGTTCTTTGACAGATTGATTAGCAGATTTGAGAATTAGCATATTAGCAAATGAATGAAAAGGTGTTACATTTGTTACCTTTTAACAGTTACAAGTTACTTCGCCCTGCGGGCAGTTACGAGTTACAAGTTGGTTTACTGATGACTGTTTACTGTTAAATCACTTATGCGATAGCCAAAGCTAACGGCTAAAAGCTATCAGCTAAAAGCTGAAATATGTGTTACCTTTGTTACCTTTTAACTATATATTATAGTTAACGGATGCAAAAATGACAAGAGGAAAAAGATGAAAAAGCTGTCAGATGTGTCAGGTTTTAATTAAACATAGTTAATAAACGTATATGTGGTCGTAGGTTATAGTGTTGCCCTTTTTTAATAAACTGTAAGATCACCGAATAAAAAAGACCGTCTGAATATTTCAAACGGTCTTTTTTCTGAGCCTCTTGTCGGATTCGAACCAACGACCCCGAGATTACAAATCACGTGCTCTGGCCAACTGAGCTAAAGAGGCAAGTGGGTAAGCTGACTATATCGCGTCGCTACAACCGACGGCCCTTGCTGCGATCAAACCCTGGGGGATTAATCGGGAGCTGACCGTATAGGACTTACCCGCGACAAAAGTAGATAAATTTTTCATATTCACAAAATGTGAATTCGATTTTTTCCTTTGATTTCCTTTTACTACATTTGTATTGGAAGTCTTTTCCAGAAAAAGAAGTTAGATATCAGTGACTTATAAATTGACGTTTTATACGAAAAAATATTAAGAAAAAAACAAAATAACATGACAGTAACAGATCGTTTCATCAAATATGCAAAATTTGATACAGAATCGGATACAGAAACAGGTATAACCCCAAGTACTCCGGGGCAAATGGTTTTGGCTCGTGAAATAGAAAAAGAACTCCGTGAAATGGGTTTGGAAGATATTACACTGGATGATAATGCCTATCTGATGGCTACTCTTCCGGCCAATACGGACAAAAAGGTTCCTTCTATCGGTTTTATAGCCCATCTGGATACCAGCCCTGATCTGACAGGAAAAGATGTAAATCCCCGTATTGTAAAAAACTATGATGGAACTGATATAGTACTGAATAAGGAAACCAATGTAGTGCTTTCTCCTGCCGATTTTCCTGAAATGCTCGATTATAAAGGGCAGGATTTGATAGTAACAGATGGCAATACATTGCTGGGGGCAGATGATAAAGCGGGTATAGCTGAAATTATTACAGCAATCAAATATCTTCAGGATCATCCTGAAATAAAGCATGGGAAAATCCGTATCGGATTCAATCCGGATGAAGAGATCGGACTGGGAGCACATAAATTTGATGTGGAAAAATTCGGTTGTGAATGGGCTTATACAATGGATGGCGGCCCTATTGGAGAACTGGAGTATGAAAACTTTAATGCTGCCGGTGTAAAGATTAATATACAGGGCAGAAGTGTACATCCCGGATATGCAAAAGATAAGATGACAAATGCACTTGTGGTTGCCAATAAACTAATATCCTTACTTCCTGCCAGCGAAAGGCCGGAACATACTACCAAATATGAAGGCTTCTTCCACCTTACCAATGTGTCGGGGACAGTAGACTCAGCTACAGTAGGCTATATTATACGCGATCATGACCGGAATTTGTTTGAAGGACGTAAGCGTTTGATGCTCGAAACTGTGGACTTCATCAATAAATTGTATCCTAATAGTACTACAGTAGAGATAAAAGACCAGTATTATAATATGCGCGAAAAGGTAGAACCTGTAAAACATATTGTGGATATGGCTTTTGAAGCTATGGAAGCAGTAGGGGTGACCCCTGTTGTGAAACCTATACGAGGAGGTACAGACGGCGCGCAGCTATCATTTAAGGGATTGCCTTGTCCGAATATTTTTGCCGGAGGGCATAATTTCCATGGACGCTACGAATTTGTTCCTGTGCAATCGATGGAAAAAGCTGTGGAGGTAATTGTAAAACTGACAGAGATAGTTGCAAGTAAATAGAATAATGTTAATACTTAAAATATATAAGCAAATATGAAGAAAACACCTTTTACGGATATCCACATTGAACTCGGGGCGAAAATGCATGAATTTGCAGGTTATAATATGCCTATTGAATATTCCGGTATAATAGATGAGCATATGACTGTATGCACAGGAGTAGGAGTATTTGATGTTTCGCATATGGGTGAAATATGGGTTAAAGGTCCACGCGCCGAAGCTTTCCTGCGACGGATGATGAGTAATGATGTGGCTTCCCTCGAAATAGGCAAAGCGCAGTATTCTGCCATAATAAACGATCAGGGAGGGATTGTGGACGATATTATCGTTTATCATTACGAACCGGAAAAGTACATGCTGGTTGTGAATGCATCCAATATAGAGAAAGATTGGAAATGGTTTACGGAGCATAACGATGAATTTGCTGACTTGGAAAATGCTTCGGATAAAATTGCACAATTGGCCATACAAGGACCTAAAGCCTTAGCTACATTGCAGAAACTGACTAAAATAGATTTGACCAAGATTCCTTATTACTCATTTGCTATAGGTAATTTGACCGGTTCCGGGCTGGATAATGTGATTATATCCAATACCGGATATACCGGTGCGGGAGGCTTTGAGATATACTTTTACCCGCAATATGGTGTAGATATATGGAATGCTTTGTTTGAGGCTGGTGAAGAATTCGGAATTAAGCCGATCGGACTCGGCGCACGTGACACATTACGTCTCGAAATGGGATTTTGCCTCTATGGAAACGATCTAGATGATACAACTACTTCTATTGAGGCAGGACTGGGCTGGATAACTAAATTTACTGAAGGCCGTAACTTTACTGCACGTGCCATATTGGAGGGTCAAAAGGCAAATGGTGTAAGCCGTAAGTTGTGCGGATTTCATATGTTGGAAAAGGGGATACCGCGTCATGGATATGATATAGTAAACGATAAGAATGAGAAAATCGGAATAGTAACATCCGGAACAATGTCTCCTACTGCAAAAATAGGCGTCGGACTTGGCTATATTAAACCAGAGTATGCAGCATTGGGTACACCGGTTTTCATTAAAGTACGTGATAAAAATCTGAAAGCAGAAGTGGTGAAACCGCCTTTCAGGAAGCTATAGTATATAAACAGCGAAAGGGATTCCATCGGAATCCCTTTCGTATTAGTTCTTTAAAATTACTTTTTGTCAGCTTTTTTATCTTTGGTACAACAAGCTTTTTTGTCAGCAGCCTTGTCCTTAGTGCATTCTTTCTTGTCTTTTGCACATTCTTTTTTATCTTTTGTGCATTCTGTTTTGGCTTTGCAGCACTCTTTTTTAGGAGTAGTATCCTGAGCCATAACACTTGATGATGCAACAAAAGCGATACACATAATAGCTGACATTAGAAGTTTTTTCATCTCTTTCTTTTTTAATTGTTAGTTACACACTGAGTTTGGTAATACTGCAAATATAAGTGCTATTCGGTTATAATATTATTAACAGAAGTTAAATATATAAAGCCTTATAGGTAATCATTCTAAATTAAGGTCACAGACCTATCTATTACTTTGTTTAGTTGAAGTGCAACTAACAGCTAGCATGAAGATAATATATCATCAATGTTATCCTTTTGATCAATAGATAAAACGACCGAATTCACTTTCTATCACCAGCTCTGTTTTATCTGATTTTTCAACAAAACCGACTATCTGTGCATCAATTCCGTATGATTTGGATATCTCAATCACTTCCTGAGCATATTCGGGCGATAAGTATATCTCCATACGGTGCCCCATATTAAATACCTTATACATTTCTTTCCAATCTGTACCGGATTGCTCCTGAATAAGCTTGAATAATGGGGGGGCAGGAAATAGATTTTTCTTTGTAATTTTTACATTATCAACAAAATGTAAAACTTTGGTTTGAGCGCCACCGGAGCAATGTACCATACCATGCACATGAGATCTTAGCTTTTCCAATATCTGTTTGATAACGGGCGCATAGGTGCGGGTAGGGGAGAGTACCAGTTTTCCGGCATCTATATCCAAGCCCTCTATTTCATCGGTCAGCTTCATATTTCCGGAGTACACCAAATCCAGAGGAATGGAGGAATCATAGCTTTCAGGATATTTGGCGGCGAGATATTTGGCAAATACGTCGTGGCGTGCAGATGTTAGGCCGTTACTGCCCATTCCGCCATTATATTCTTTCTCATAAGTTGCCTGACCATACGATGAAAGGCCGACAATGACATCTCCTCCCTGTATTTTGTCATTGGAAATCACATCAGACCGTTTCATGCGGCAAGTAACAGTACTGTCTACAATGATTGTACGCACTAAATCGCCCACATCAGCTGTTTCACCGCCTGTAGGGTATATATTTACTCCGAGGCTAGAAAGTTCCTCGCACAAGTCATTTGTCCCATTTATAATGGCTGATATAACTTCGCCTGGAATCAGCATCTTATTTCTGCCAATGGTAGATGACAGCAGTATATTGTCAGTTGCTCCCACGCATAGAAGGTCATCGATATTCATTATTAATGCATCCTGAGCTATACCTTTCCATATAGATATATCACCGGTTTCTTTCCAGTATATATAGCCAAGGGATGATTTAGTACCAGCCCCATCGGCATGCATTATATTGCAGTATTCGGGATCTCCGCCCAGTATATCAGGAATTATTTTGCAAAATGCCTTTGGAAATATTCCTTTGTCAATGTTCTTTATAGCATTGTGTACATCTTCTTTCGATGCGGAAACTCCTCGCTGGTTATATCGTTGATCGCTCATGTTTGTTATTAATAAGTTTATTTTAATCTCAGACCTATTTATTCCCCGGCAAAGTTAATAAAATCAACCTGATTTTGAAACTCCAATTGCTAAAAGGAAACAGCCTGCAAATATCTTTATTCTACAGGCTGTTTATATACATTTACTATTTTGGCTTAACTTTTTAATAGTCTTTTACTTCCCAGCCTAATGCGCTGGCTCCAAGTACGGCTGCATCGCTTTCTTTAAGTTCCGACATTAGCAACTTAATTTTATTACGGTAGATAGGTAACATATTTTCTTCCATATGCTTACGTACAGGATCAAAGATGAGTTTGCCGGCCTTTATTAAACCTCCAAATAAAATAATAGCTTCAGGACTGGAGAATGCAACAAAGTCTGCAAATGATTCACCTAAAATCTGACCTGTATATTCGAATATTTCTTTAGCCAGTTTATCGCCTTTTACAGCAGCATCATATACATCTTTTGATGTGATTTCATCTATGGCTAATTCACGCAAAACGCTTGGATCCTTTCTTGTTTGCAGGTATTCTTTGGCTGTACGGGCAACACCTGTTGCTGAACTATAGGTTTCGAGACATCCTTTTTTTCCGCAACCACACATACGACCTTCACGAATAGCTGTTGTATGCCCTAATTCTCCGGCAAATCCATCATGTCCATATACTAATTGTCCATTAACCACAATACCGCTACCTACACCGGTTCCCAATGTAATAACAATGAAATCTTTCATTCCGCGTGCAGCACCATAGGTCATTTCCCCAATTGCGGCAGCATTTGCATCATTCGTAAGAGCTACAGGTATATTTAATTTGTCAGTAAGCATTTGAGCCAATGGAATTACACCTTTCCATGGGAGATTTGGTGCAAATTCGATACAACCGGTGAAAAAATTACCATTCGGTGCTCCAACTCCAATACCTTTGATATTTCCCGAACCTCCGACCTGGTCTATTATCTCCTGAACGCCAGCAGATAAATGGTCTACATATTCGTTTATTTCTTTGTAAGCACCTGTTTTTATAGAACCCTGATTTATGATATGGCCGCGCTTGTCGACTATACCGAAAACAGAGTTAGTTCCACCGATATCGATTCCAATAGCATATGGTTTTTCCATGATTTATATTATGTTAATTCAACAATGAAATTATTTTTGTGATAATGCGTACAAATATAATTAATTCTGTGGTAAAATAAGGACTTTAAAAGTGAATAATAAGGCTTCCCTTTAGTTAAAAAGAGGTTATTTATGAGCGTTTTAAGTATATATCCAACACTTTATTGGCTGCAACGAACGAACTCATATGTGAATTTAACACTTGGTTTTCACATAAAATCAACTCTTTCTGCACCTCCGGATCGTTATAAAAATTACTTTTCAGTCGTTCGTTAATCGTTTCATACATCCAAAATCTGGATTGTGAATTGCGTCTATGTTCAAAATATCCACTCTTTTTAACAAAATCGATATATTCATCTATCATATTCCATACTTCATCAATTCCTATTTCATAATAACCGGAATATGTCAACACTTTAGGTTGCCAGCCGGAATCAGGTAGGGGAAACAGGTGCAAAGCATTCTGAAAATGAGATTGGGCCAAACGGGCCTTTTCGATATTATTGCCATCCGCTTTATTGATAACAATTCCATCTGCCATTTCCATTATTCCACGCTTAATTCCTTGCAATTCATCTCCTGTACCGGCTAATTGAATCAATAGAAAGAAGTCGACCATCGAATGTACAGCCGTTTCAGATTGACCTACTCCAACCGTCTCAACTATAATACGATCAAATCCGGCAGCTTCGCAAAGAATAATTGTTTCCCTTGTTTTACGTGCAACACCACCAAGTGAGCCTGCAGAAGGGGAGGGGCGGATGAAGGCCCTTTTCTCTACAGATAATCGTTCCATGCGGGTTTTATCTCCCAAAATACTTCCTTTGGTAAGTTCGCTGGATGGGTCTATAGCTAATACTGCAACCTTTGATGCTTCATTTTCTTTAAGGATATGCATCCCAAAAACGTCTATCGAAGTACTTTTTCCTGCACCGGGAACGCCTGTAATGCCCACACGTACAGAGTTGCCTGTATATGGTAGGCATTTTTCGATAACTTCCTGTGCCACAGATTGATGTTCTGGCTTTGCACTTTCTATAAGTGTAACAGCTTGTCCCAGGATGCTTATGTTTCCCTTGAGTATACCTTCAACATATTCGGATACGGTATATGTTTTACGTTTGAATTTTTTGAAGCTATCTAAGTAAGGATTGACTGTCGGCTGTTCTTCTGTACCTTTATTTACGCGCAATCCCTGAAATTGTTCATCATTTTCGAAATGTTCCATGTATATGCTTATTGCTATGAATAAGTCAGGATAGGAAAGTTATATGAGATTTTTGAAATGTTTAATTAAACATAATAGTAATTATATAACTTTTATCTGAGTTTATTCCTTGATTAATTAAATCTTTAATTTAGCTTGTAAATATAGCAAAAAACGAGAAGATAATAAAAAGAAAAAGCATCTATAGAAATCTCTATAGATGCTTTCTTATGTATTTATTTATAAACTTAGTTCAATGCGCTAAGTTCTTTGTCTATTGCATCTAATTCTTTCGATTTATCTACATTCAGAAGACTTAGGTTATAGTAAACATTCTGTAGTTTCATTAATGCTGGTCTTAAGTCTGAACTGTTAGCATTTTTACTCTTCAGAATATCACGATATTTTTCCAGGTATGGCAATGCTTTAGAGTATAACTCTGTTGTTTGTTTGTCCATATCAGCCTGTTCTTTTCTGTTAGTAGATTGTCCGGCTTTTTCCTTCATATCCTGAGCCTGCAATACATATAGTACACCTAATCCTTCTAATGCTCTTTCGCAATTAGCGTCAGCATTCAAAGCGGTCTGGTATGCAGGTTCTGCCTGAGCATAATCTTTTTGTTCTGAATATAAAGATGCTTTCACACTCATCAGGTCGCATGTATTTGTAGGATCATTTACAATTGCCTGATCAAGGTATGCGATAGCTTCTGTAGTTTTACCTCCTCTGATATATTCATTAATCAGATTTGGCGTAAAATATTTATTCTTAGGAAATTTTTGAGCACCTTCCAATAAAGCATTTACATAAGCTACGCTATCATCTATTTGTTGATACTCACTTGTAAGCAATTCATAAACATCACTTTCTTTGTATGTACTGTTTTGAATGTATGGTTCTGATGTTAGTTTTTTCAACAGCTTTATTGAACGTGGATGGTCTTGAGACTGGATTGAACTGATTACTGCATAGTATTTAATGGTTTGATATGTAGTATCTTGCAGATTGAAATCTGCTTGAGTATCTTCAAACATTGCAAGTGTTGGTAATTCCCAATATCTTTCAAAAAAGTCTGCTGCTTTTTTGAAATCTTTTTTATCGTTATAGAAAACACCGCCATTGATATAGAATCTGTGGCCGTCTCTCATATTCTTAACGATATCTTTTCTGAATTTATTTTTTACCTGTCCTTTTTCATTAGGTATCTGGCCCAGTTCGTCTGCTTTGATATATGGGTCATACATATTGTATAGCCCAACATACATAGCTTCTTCGTTGCCACCTTTTCCTGTTATTTCTTTTTGCATTTCCAAAGTACGCTCATCGTCGAATGCTTTGTATTCAATATCTCCGGCTATTTTCCATGTTTCAGGATCACTCGCTGTTTCCGGATCTGTCAGAGCTGGTTTAATAAGTTCTCTTGCCTCCGGAACATTGTTTTTCATTGCTGATTTAGCATCTTTCACAGCTTTCTTCTGAGCGAACGAAAAGCTGGCAAGTAAGCATAATGATGTTACTAATAATATACGTTTCATAAAACCATTTATTTTAAAATTAATTATTCCTCAGTTATTTCTGTATTGTTTGTATTGTCTGTTTCATTATCCAGAATGTCAACTTCTTCTATATCATCTGGTTCTGATTCAGATTCTACTTTACAGATTGATGCGATTTCATCATTTCTTTTACCCAGATTTATGAGCCTTACTCCCTGAGTAGCACGTCCCATAGTGCGAATATCTGAAACTTTTAGACGAATAGTGATACCAGACTTGTTAATAATCATTAAATCGTTTTCGTCAGTAACGCTATTTATAGAAACAAGTTTACCTGTTTTCTCAGTAATATTAAGGGTTTTAACCCCTTTACCACCACGACTGGTAATACGATAAACCGGTACTATTTCGCCGTTTTCATCGAGAATTTCGTTTCCTTCTTCGTCCTTTTCGTTCAGATTTGTACGTTTACCGTAGCCTTGTTCCGAAACCACCATAATCGTTTCGTTTTTCTGAGCTTCTTTCGACATAGCCAGCATACCGATAACTTCATCTTGTCCATCTTCATCCAAGCGCATTCCACGTACTCCCGTTGCTGTACGGCCCATTACGCGCACGTCTTTTTCATTGAAGCGGATGGCGCGTCCGTTACGGTTAGCAAGTAAGATTTCACTTTCGCCGTCAGTCATCAGTACTTCAATTACTTTATCTTCTTCGCGGATAGTAATCGCATTCACTCCATTCTGACGAGGGCGGGAATAGGCTTCCAGGCTTGTTTTCTTTATCACACCTTCTTTTGTACAGAAAATCAGATAATGACTGTTTATAAATTCGGTATCGCTGAAACCTCTCACACGAACAAATGCTGTTACTTTATCATCAGAATCAATGTTCAGCAGATTCTGAATCGCACGTCCTTTCGAATTCTTAGTTCCCTCAGGTATATCAAATACACGCAGCCAGTAACATTTACCTTTCTGTGTAAATAACAGCATATAATTGTGCATAGATGCCGGATAGATATGCTCAATGAAGTCAGTATCACGAGTTTCCGAACCTTTTGCTCCTACTCCACCTCTGTTTTGGGCTCTGAATTCAGATAGAGGTGTACGTTTTATATAGCCAAGGTGAGAAATGGTAATGATCATTTCATCATTGGAATAGAAATCTTCGGGATTTAGTTCTTCTGATGCATATACAATTTCTGTGCGGCGTGCATCACCATATTTATCCCTTACTTCGATTAATTCATCCGTAATAACTTTCATACGAAGTTCTTCATTAATCAGAATCTCATTCAGATAGGCTATTAACTTCTGTATTTCATCATATTCGTTGCGAAGCTTATCCTGTTCCAGTCCTGTCAACTGGCGCAGACGCATTTCAACAATAGCACGGGCTTGTATTTCAGATAGATTGAATCGCTCTATCAAGCGTTCTATGGCCTCTTGAGGAGACTTTGAAGCTCTGATGATGGCTATGACTTCATCGATATTATCTGAAGCTATAATCAATCCTTCCAATATATGAGCGCGTTCTTCTGCCTTACGAAGTTCGAAGATAGTTCTGCGGGTTACAACGTCAATTCTGTGTTCAACGAAGAAACCTATCATTTCTTTTAAATTCAATGTTTTAGGGCGACCTTTTACCAAGGCGATATTATTTACACTGAATGAAGATTGTAATGCGGTCAGTTTATATAGTTTATTAAGGACTACATTCGCATTTGCATCGCGCTTAATATCCACGACGATACGCATACCCTGGCGGTCTGACTCGTCATTGACATTGCTGATACCTTCAAGACGTTTTTCTCCTACCAGATCAGCTATGTGCTTAATTAACTCGGCTTTATTTACCAGATACGGAATCTCAGTAATCACTATTTTTTCATGATTACCTTCCATTTCTATTTCGGCACGACCGCGCATAACCACTCGTCCGCGACCTGTTTCAAAAGCATCTATAACGCCCTGATATCCATAGATGAAACCTCCTGATGGAAAATCAGGGGCTTTTATATATTGCATCAATCCTGCGGTATCAATGTCCTTATTTTCTATATATGCGATAGTGGCGTTGATAGCTTCGGTCATATTATGCGGAGCCATATTGGTTGCCATCCCCACGGCTATACCCGATGCACCATTAATAAGCAAATTTGGAATACGTGTAGGGAGGACAGTCGGTTCTTTCAACGTATCATCGAAATTCAACTGAAAATCAACAGTCTCCTTATCTATGTCTTTTAGCATTTCTTCGGCCAAGCGACTAAGTCTTGCCTCTGTATAACGCATGGCAGCCGGCATATCACCATCTACGCTACCCATATTACCTTGTCCGTCTACCAACAGGTAGCGCATGCTCCATTCCTGAGCCATACGCACCATCGCAAAATAAACTGATGAATCGCCGTGCGGGTGATATTTACCTAATACTTCTCCGACAATTCTGGCGGATTTTTTGTGTGGTTTGTTAGATGCGTTACCAAGTTCGCTCATACCAAAAAGGATACGGCGGTGAACGGGTTTGAATCCGTCCCTTACATCAGGTAATGCTCTCGATACTATTACCGACATTGAATAATCAATGTAGGCCGATTTCATCTCATCCTCGATGTTAATCTTAATAATTCTGTCCTCTGTTTCTGCCATTATTTTAAGATAAAATTTTTATTCTCAAATATTTGTGAAGTACCTCTGAAATGAGGTATTTTCTAGTGTTCAAAAAACATGCTAAGATACAAATTTTCTTTGTATTAAGAAAATATAATATGCCAAAAAAGCCCGATGAATACTAAATTTCATCGGGCTTTTTATATTTAATTATTAGCAGGTTTGAGTGATAAATCAAGCATTCAAAATATAACCTGCCAATTCATTTCTCTCGTGTATTAAGATCATTCGTTTTTACCGTGACAGTTCTTATATTTTTTACCACTTCCACAATAGCAAGGGTCGTTTCTTCCTGGCTTTTTATCTACATGTACGGGTGCTATCTTGGGTGCTCCCTGTGGTTGTGGAGGCCTTTGCCCTCCTCCCTGAGGAGCGTTTCCGTCTTCCATTTCATTACGTTCGGTACGATAGCGGCTATAATCTGTCTTTTGTTCCGGAGCTGCCTGGCGTACCTGTTCCGGTTCACGTACTGGTATCTGTCCGCGCATCAGTATTGTTACGGCTTTCCCGTTAACGCTGTTGAGCATGGATTTGAACAAGTTGAATGATTCCAGTTTGTAGATCAACAGAGGGTCTTTTTGCTCATAGCTTGCATTCTGTACAGACTGGCGAAGTTCATCCATTTCACGAAGATGTTCTTTCCATTCTTCATCTATAGTATGCAATACGATTGCTTTTTCAAAGGATTTGATAATGTCTTTCGACTGGCTGTCGTATGCTTCTTTCAGATTACAAGATATATTATAGACACGTTTTCCGTCTGTAATAGGGATCAGTATATTTTCGAATTTATCGCCTTGCTCTTCATAAACCTGTTTGATTACCGGGTTTGCGATTTCTGCCAGACGGTCCATCTTATGTTTGAAGTTCTGAACTGCCGTATCGTATATCTGCTCTACCATTGCATCCGATTTCATTGTGCGGAAGCTCGCTTCATCGAACGGAACTTCAATTGCAAGCAGGCGCAGCAGGTCTATCTTTAATCCTTCGTAGTCAAGATTGTCTGCATATTGCTCTACTATATTCACGGCAGTGTCGTAGAACATATTCACGATATCGATTCCGATACGTTCGCCCATAAGTGCATGGCGACGACGTTTGTAAATGACCTCACGTTGCGAATTCATCACATCATCGTATTCCAGCAAACGTTTACGGATACCGAAGTTATTTTCTTCCACTTTTTTCTGCGCACGTTCTACGGACTTGCTGAGCATGTTATGTTCAAGCATTTCGCCTTCTTTGAAGCCCATACGGTCCATCATTCCGGCAATGCGTTCCGATGCGAACAGACGCATCAAATCGTCTTCCAGTGAGATATAGAATACAGAAGAACCCGGGTCTCCCTGACGTCCTGCACGACCACGCAGCTGGCGGTCTACACGACGCGATTCGTGTCTTTCGGTACCTATAATAGCCAATCCTCCGGCTTCTTTTACGCTAGGAGCAAGCTTGATGTCGGTACCACGACCGGCCATATTGGTGGCAATGGTAACTGCCCCCGGTTGTCCGGCTAAGGCCACAACTTCTGCTTCACGCTGGTGTAGCTTGGCATTCAGTACGTTATGTTTGATCTTGCGCATGGTAAGCATTTTGCTTAACAGCTCAGAAATTTCTACAGAAGTAGTACCCACAAGTACGGCACGGCCTTGATTGACAAGCTCTTCTATTTCGTGTATAACTGCAGTATATTTCTCTCGCTTCGTTTTATAGATGCGATCGTTCATATCCTTACGTGCGATTGGCCTGTTGGTCGGGATTACAACCACATCCAGCTTATAGATGTTCCACAACTCGCCTGCCTCTGTTTCCGCCGTACCGGTCATACCCGAAAGTTTGTGGTACATACGGAAATAGTTCTGTAGGGTAATCGTTGCAAATGTTTGTGTGGCAGCTTCCACTTTCACACGTTCTTTTGCTTCTATAGCCTGATGCAAACCGTCAGAATAGCGGCGGCCATCCATAATACGGCCTGTTTGCTCATCTACAATCATTACTTTGTTGTCGATAACAACGTATTCATCGTCTTTCTCAAACAAAGCATATGCTTTAAGTAATTGGTTCACTGTATGTACTCTCTCTGATTTGATAGAGTAACTCTGCATCAGTTCGTCTTTCTTTTCCGCTTTTTGAGCATCGGTCAACGACTGATTTTCCAAGTCGGAAAGAAGTGCGCCGATATCCGGTAATACAAAGAATAACGGGTCGTCGGAATTACCTGTAAGCAAGTCGATACCTTTATCTGTAAGCTCTATGCTATTATTCTTTTCATCGATAACGAAGTACAAGTCATCAGTAACAATATGCATATTGCGCATCTGCTCTGCCATATAGTGCTCTTCGGTTTTCAGCATCGAAGATTTTATCCCCGGTTCACTCAGGAATTTAATAAGCGGCTTGTTCTTCGGAAGTCCTTTGAATGAGCGATATAGCAATAAACTACCTTCTTCCTGTTCTTTTTTATCTTCCGATGACATTTTGGCTTTAGCTTCCGCAAGTAATTTAGTACAAAGATCCCTTTGTGCTTTTACTATAATTTCTACACGCGGACGGAATTCCTCAAATAATTGCTGCTCTCCTCTGGGAATAGGCCCTGAGATAATCAGCGGAGTACGTGCGTCGTCAATCAATACCGAGTCAACCTCATCCACAATCGCATAATTGTGTTTGCGTTGTACAAGGTCTGACGGATTAATCGCCATATTATCACGCAGGTAGTCGAAACCGAACTCATTATTCGTTCCAAATGTGATATCTGCCTGATACGCTTTGCGGCGGCCTTCCGAGTTTGGTTGATGCTTATCTATACAATCAACAGACAGTCCATTGAACATGTAGATAGGCCCCATCCATTCCGAGTCACGTTTCGCCAGATAATCATTCACTGTTACCACGTGCACACCGTTTCCGGTAAGGGCATTGAGGAATACAGGCAGAGTACCTACCAGCGTTTTACCTTCCCCTGTGGCCATTTCGGCAATTTTACCTTTATGTAGCACAACCCCTCCGAAGAGCTGTACATCATAGTGGATCATATCCCAGACTATTTCGTTTCCTCCGGCAGTCCAGCGTTTGTGATAAATAGCTTTATCGCCATCTATACTTACAAAGTCATGATTTTCGGCTAGTTCCTTGTCAAACTCAGTGGCTGTGACTACAACTTCTTCATTTTCTGTGAGGCGGCGAGCGGTTTCTTTTACTATTGAAAATACTTCAGGAAGTACTTTTTCGAGTACTTCTTCATATTTATCGGTAACTTCTTTCTCCAGTTTGTCCACTTCTGCCCAAACGTCTTCGCGCTGGTCTATTTCCAGTGCTTCAACTCCGGCTTTCAGTTCGGCAATCTTATTTTTTTCGGTGGCCACATAGTCTTGTACCTGTTGCCTGATTTCAGCAGTTTTGGCACGCAGTTCGTCATGAGAGAGTTTCTCTATCGACGGATATACAGCCTTGATGCGGTCTACGTACGGATTAATCTCTTTTAAGTCACGTTGAGATTTGTTTCCGAATAATGATGATAAAATATCAGCGAATCCCATATATTTAGTTTATTTATTTCAAAATTTAATGTTTCAAGATTTAAAGATTTCTAAAGCAATTCAGATAGGGCTTCCTCCCTCGCCGCATTCGGTGAACGTATGCGCATGATGTATGACACCGTAGGGGCTATCTCTGTAGCTTTTATAGTCCTTTTTATTCTTTCAGCCTTTATATTATTTCCGAAGAATATAACAGGACAGACAATAGCATTGTTCCGTACCTGTTTTTCTTTAAATGAAGCATCTTGTTCGTTTACGATTTTATACCCCGGTTGTAACTCGATAAAAAGGTCACCCGAAGTTTCTTTCGTATAACCATTCTTATAATATTCCATTACAGGATTCCATTGCCCGTGCTGTATCTGATAAGAAGTATATACCTCTTGTACCCCTGTGAACTCGGAAACGAACTCGGCTGCTTTATCTTGTATTTCCTGTAATGATATCTGTTTTTGCTTGATTAATTCCCTGTTGAGATATATCTGTCCACTGTAAATTTTGTCTACCCATTTGTTGTCTCTACCATAAATGGCCATCAGGTACATATTCAGCAACGCCTCGCAACGATTGACATAAAATTTGTTTTCAGGAATATTTTGCCCGTCCGAGTAGCTGACATCATTCGAGTTGTAATATCCTGTAGACGAAATGAATATCAATGTGTTTTTCAGTTCGACTGTTTTTTCTGCTTCATCCAGGATTTTTTCTATTTCACGGTCAAGGCGTACATATACATCTTGGATTTCGTATGAATAATCAGACCTTACGTTAGGATAATTTCCTGCATAGAATGTAAGCGACAAAAAATCCGGACTTGTACGCTTTCCTAATTCCGCCTTAGAGAGCACAGTCAGAGCCGTGTTTGTCACATTCTGATTTACGATGGGGGTCTGTTTTGCCAGTAAGTATGTCGCTTTGTCAGTACCCGTATGATGTGTAAAAGAGGCTTTGTTTTCCACATAAGGAAAAGCCTTATAATCGCTGATACTCAAAAGCGGAGTCCATCGCATATCCCATGCCTGAACCGAAAAACCGGAATTGCCCCGGTTATCCTGATCTACTGTCCAGTAGAAGTTTTTATAATAGGTGCTGGATGCCCATTTTCCTGTATAGTCATCGACCCAGTATGCGGCATTGCCTCTAAGGCCAGCCGTAATCAGGGCTTGCGATATCTGCGGTGCAAACGAATATACATCCGAAGTGCCTTTGGTAGCCAGTTTCAATTCATCTGTAATAGTCGAGGATTTGAGGGCTAAAGGAGAAACTTTGTCATCCGTATAATTTCCTAAATAGGCAGGGTCGAAAAACGTGAATACTTCCTGATTCTTGGCTGCCAGATATTTTTTATTACCTACTATGCCATGATAAAAGGGCGTAGTACCCGTGTATATGGTTGCTATAGCAGAAGCATCGTCAAGATACGGGAAATCGAATTTAATATTCTGGTAGACCAAGCCTTCGTTCAACAGGCGCTTGAATCCTCTTTCTGAAAAATTGTTTCTGAAAAGTTCGAGATAATCCCCCCTTAACTGGTCGATAGTAATGCCTATTACCAATTTTGGAGTCTCACGCACAGAACTTTGTGCCTGAATGGATGTAATAGTCAGTACTGCTACTAATGAGGTTATTATTCTTATCATTTTGCTCTAGGTAAGCTATAATCAGCTTTTTTCTTAAACTTTTTTTGTTGCAATATATTCATAAACGATCTTAGCCCAATGGACAAAATGAACGGAATGAATGTCACTTCTAATTGTTGTGGAATCAAATTCCATGCCAAAAGAAACGCTAAAAGCGCCACAAAGTTAATAAAATGATAATAATAAATACACTTTGACAGTGATTTTACATAGAATAGCAGAACCACAATGAGTTGCAGCGGATTCAGCCATATGATGTTCCAATTTGGATTGGTACAAGGGTGTACCGAAAAGAACATAAGAAAGAAAATAATAGAGCCTGCTATCCCTGCAATCAGGAATAAGGTTGTATCGAAAGCCTTTCCTAGTCCTACCATTTTCTTTTTATATACTATGTATGAAATAAGTATGCTGATAATCAGTAGTATGATGCCGGCGTATAACGGTGTAACCGGAAAATCTTTTTCGAAAGGTTTTGCTTCCAGAATAGTGTTGGTTGACAATAAAATGTCTCTTGGTATACTGTCTCCTGCTATAGTTGCTCCTTCGTAAGCATTCATCAGATAGCGGGGCAGGAAATCCTTTTGCCGGTCTGTTATCACTTTGTCTGCATCCGCGCCTATTACCAGATTTATTCCGAAGCGGAACCATTGCCTGCTATTTGTGCATTCTATTACTAAATCACGATATGTCTGCTCTTTATTTGTAGGCGTATACTCTATTTTTCCATTGATATATTTTTCGAAGATATCTCTGGGGCGTGTGGAGCAGTTGTCATAAAAGTAGTTGTAGCGGTATTCTCTGTTTGCAGGTAAACAATTGACTAATAATGCATCGAATATGTCCTGTTTTTCGTTTTGGGTAAGGTTAAATACTTGTTCTATAATGCCTACACCTCTTTCTTTATACTCCTGATAATATGTGTTGTATGGTATCGGAGCAACCATATAATCGGTTTCTCCCTTCATAAAGAGGAATATAAAATTGGATTTGGACATATTGAACAAGCCAAAATTAAAAGCATAATCAATGTTCTGCGTAGGGTCGCTTACACGCATCGACGTATGTCCAAAAAGAGAATAAACAGCTTCGTCCCATGGCGCATTGGTCAAAAGGCTGACTTTCGCCGAGTCACTCAATACAATTCTCTGTATTTCCTGAGCCTTCGTTTGGGCTGTAAATCCAATAATTAGTGTAAGTAATAAAATGAGTTTTCGCATTACTAAAAAATTTCATTGCAAAGATAAGATATATGGTGAAAAATATGTCGGAATAGAAGATTCATTCGTGTATAATGTTGTGAATTTTACTTAAAAAGAAGTGCTAAAGATCCTCAAACGGAAGTTTTAATTGTTATTATTATTTATTTTTGTAAATATGAAGTGACAGATAAGATTTGATGTGTATAATCAAAATCAGAACTTACTCTTGTTTTTTTACTTATCAAAATAGTAAACAGGTCTCCGACCTTTAAAATTTAAAAGTGCTTTAATTATGAAAAGAGGATTATTTGTTATTGCTTTATTGTGTTTGGTTAGTTATATATCGGCTCAGGATATACAACTGGTTCCACCTACTAAAACAGGAGGGAAACCATTAATGGAAGCGTTAAACGACCGTCAGTCGCATCGCAGCTTTGAACAGAAAGATTTGCCGGCACAGACTTTATCCGATTTGCTGTGGGCTGCATATGGCTTCAACAGAGAAGACAAACGTACAGTACCTTCTTCACAGAATAAACAGGAAGTGGATGTATATGTGATGTTTAGCAATGGCATTTATTTCTACGATGCTAAAGCAAACAAATTGGTATTGAAAGAGAAAGGTGATTTCAGAGCAGCCTTAGGACAACCGAATATATCAGAGAATGCCTCACTTTCTTTGATTTACGTTATCAATCTGGATAAAAACAGCCGCGATGCGGGACTGATGGATGCCGGATTCTCTATTCAGAATGTATATCTCTATTGCGCTTCGGCGGGACTGGGTTCTGTTGCCCGTGGTTCATTTAAGAGGCCGGATGTGCATAATGCACTGAAGCTGACAGATAAACAAGAAGTAGCTCTGGTACAGGCTGTAGGTTTTATTAAATAAAACTTGCTATATGAAAGATAACTAAAAAGGCTATGAATTTTTCTCATAGCCTTTTTAATATATGTAAATCTGTTAGTTCTATATTTCCAATGCACCGACTAAATCGCAGATTGAGCTGATATTGTTTTTATCCAGATATTCTTTTATACCATCTACAACTTTCACAGAAATCGTAGGGTCGATAAAATTGTGCGTACCTATCTGTATTGCCGATGAACCGGCCAGAATGAACTCTATGGCATCCTGCCAACAGGAGATACCGCCCATTCCGATAACCGGAATTTTCACGGCATTGTATGTTTGCCATACCATCCGCAGGGCAACAGGCTTTACACATGGGCCGGAAAGACCTCCCGTTACAGTAGATAGTACCGGACGTCTTTTGTTTATATCGATAGCCATTCCCAATAATGTATTTATCAGAGAAACAGAGTCAGCTCCTTCGGCTTCCACGGCACGGGCTATTTCGGTGACATCAGTTACATTGGGGGATAATTTTACGATCAGTGTCTTGTCCCATACTTTGCGAACGGCTCTTGTAACATCGGCTGCCGAATCGGCACATACCCCGAAAGCCATACCGCCTTCCTTTACATTCGGGCAGGAAATGTTCAGCTCAATAGCCGGAACTTTGTCCAAACCGAGTAGTTTTTCGGTACATTCTACATAATCTTCGATGGTGGAACCCGATACATTGACTATTACATTTGTATCGAAGTCTTTTATCTCGGGGTAGATACTCGATACGAAATAGTCAACACCCTTATTTTGCAGTCCCACAGCGTTTAACATGCCTGATGGAGTCTCCGCCATACGTGGATAATCATTTCCCTGACGATTCCGAATGGTTGTTCCTTTTACAAAAATACCACCTATTCGCGATAGGTCTATGAAGTCCGAGTACTCTTTTCCATAGCCAAAAGTACCGGATGCGGTCATAACCGGGTTCTTCAAATGTAGTTTACCTATGTTTACAGTTAGTTTATCCATGTCAACTTTTCTATATTAAATACGGGACCATCTGTACATACGCATATATTTCCTTCGCTTGTCTTTTCCACACAACATAAACATACGCCAAACCCGCATGCCATCATGTTCTCGAGAGATACTTCGCAGTTGATTTTATATTCGTTTGCATACCTTGCCACAGCTACCATCATAGGCTTTGGTCCACAGGTGTAAATGGACGAAAAACGGTTGTTTTTTAACACTGAATGGTTGGTAACATATCCCTTTTCTCCATAGCTACCATCTTCAGTCGTGCAAAACACTTCTCCATAGCGGACAAAGTCATCCAGTTGGAGTAAATCGTTTTTCGATCTGGCTCCTAACAAAAACTTCGGATTGAATCCTTTCTCCTTCAGGCATGCACCAAGATAAAGCATCGGAGCTGTACCCACACCACCGCCGATAAGCAGTAATTCCTGTCCTTCTTTCGTGGTAGGGATAGAGAATGAATTACCTAGCGGAAGAAGAAGGTTTACGATATCATCTTTCTTATATTCGCACATTTTACGTGTTCCTTCGCCAATTGCCTGTACAAGCAGCCACAACTCATTTTTTGCTTTGTCCACAAAGTTTACGGAAATAGGCCGACGTAAATAGGTGGACGGTGCACCATCTACTCTTACTTCAACAAATTGTCCGGGAAACATTTCCGGTAAAGGGGAATTGTCTGTGGTGGTAAGTTTTATGAGGCAATAACTTTGGTTTAGTTGGTTGTTTTCGGTAACAACTAAATCCAGCATTTTTTTCATTTACCTTAGTTTTTTTAGAGATAAATATCTGATTTATTCAGGTACAAAGTTAGTAAAGTTTGGGCGTACTAGAAAATTGCCGGGGAAGAATAATTCTTCCGGAAAGATTTTGTATCTTTATGATATAGTTCATAACCTGAAACAATAGAAAGCTATGGTTTTAAGTTTCAAAAATACGTCATTCTGCCCCATATTCCTTAATATTAAGGATAGAGATCATTTTACGTTATAAATTTCCTATTTCATTATTCTATTTATCGTTTTCTAAAACAAGTAGGTTTTAGTCAATGAGTTATATATATAATTAAAGTATATACATTCTTCAATTCATAATTTATAACTTAAAATTTATAACTAATATATGGAACTACCGTTTGCAGAATCATGGAAAATAAAAATGATTGAGCCGATCCGAAAAAGTACAAGAGAAGAACGTGAAGAATGGCTTAAAGAAGCCGGATACAATATGTTTCAACTGAAAGCCGAGCAGGTATATATAGATCTTATCACCGATTCGGGTACAGGTGCAATGAGTGACCGTCAGTGGGCCGGCATGATGCTCGGAGATGAAAGCTATGCCGGAGCAACGTCTTATTATAATATGAAAGATATGGTGACCCGTATCGCAGGATTTGAATATGTATTGCCGACTCATCAGGGACGTGCTGCTGAAAACGTATTATTCTCATGTCTGGTGAAAGAAGGTGATGTGTGTCCGGGTAATTCCCATTTCGATACCACAAAAGGTCATATAGAGTCCCGAAAAGCTGTTGCACTCGATTGTACAATCGATGAAGCAAAGGACACACAGCTCGAAATTCCGTTTAAAGGGAATGTGGATATAAAAAAACTCGAAGATGCTTTGATTAAATATGGCGACCACATCCCGTTTATTATCGTTACCATAACAAATAATACGGCGGGTGGGCAACCTGTATCTATGCAGAATCTCAAGGAAGTACGTGCTTTGGCAGACAAGTATAGCAAAAAAGTACTGTTCGACTCGGCTCGTTTTGCCGAGAATGCCTATTTTATAAAAATGCGCGAAGATGGGTATAAGAATAAGACAATCAAAGAGATATGTATAGAAATGTTTACAAATGCTGATACAATGACAATGAGCGCCAAGAAAGATGCAATTGTAAACATGGGTGGGTTCATTGCTACCCGGCTGAAATCGTGGTATGATATGGCCAAGGTAAAAGGAATTGCCTACGAGGGCTTTATAACTTATGGAGGCATGAATGGCCGGGATATGAATGCACTAGCCATAGGCCTTGACGAGAACACCGAATTTGATAATCTGGAGAGCCGCATTAAACAGGTAGAATATCTGGGTGAGAAACTCGACGAGTACGACATACCATATCAACGTCCTGCAGGAGGGCATGCTATATTCGTAGATGCTGCTAAAGTACTGACTCATGTACCTAAGGAACAATTTCCGGCGCAGACCCTCACTGTGGAATTATATCTGGAAGCAGGTATACGTGGATGCGAGATAGGATATATATTGGCTGACCGTGATCCTGTAACACGCGAAAACCGTTTCAACGGATTGGACTTATTGCGGTTGGCTATTCCGAGGCGTGTATATACCGACAATCATATGAATGTGGTAGCTGTGGCGTTGAAAAATATATTCGACCGTCGCGAATCTATCACTAAGGGTGTAGAAATAGTATGGGAAGCCGATTTGTTACGGCATTTTACAGTAAAACTGGAGAAAATCAAGTAAAAGATATTTATATGAAAAAAATAATAAATCTCGTCCTATTTATTCTGTTGGCAGTAAACTTTTACGCTCAGAATGACAGTATAAATAATCCTGCTATTTATCGGGTAAAAACAGAAATTTCGGAATTAAGAAACCGCACATTGGAATGTAGGGTACGTAATCATACGATAATTGTAGATCAACCTAAAGCATTCGGCGCAGATGATTTGGGACCAACTCCTCCGGAGATGCTTTCCATAGCCTATGGGAGTTGTGTAGTGTCTACCATGCAACTTTTAGCATTGCAGCGCAACTTAATTATAAAAGATATATTTGTGCAAATCGAAGGCAACATTGATTTCTCAAAAGCATTAGGTATAAACGATGCCAATCGTGCAGGGTTTTCAGGACTGAACCTCAAGATCCGGTTCGAGTCCGATATGACAAAAGAAGAAAAGAAATTGTTTATAAATGATGTGTTGAGAATCGGAGCAGTTATAGACAATGTAGATAATCCAACTCCGGTAGAATACGAAATAATAAATTAATTCTGACGGAAACTTTCATAGTATAAATAAGGGTGAAAGATTTTTCACCCTTATTTTTTTATCATAAAGGTGAATTATCGGCATTGAACGTCTCAAATGTATTATCCGAGTAATAAATAATTATTTTACTTACTTTTCGTTCAGGTGCTTTTTGATATATAACTGTCTGATTTGTATGTTTTTCGGACGTATTTTGAGCCTGCTCAACTATATTTTCCTTGCGATATTCAGTTTCTGCCGGGGAAATGGGCGGAGATACAGAATTCTGGGAGAATAAATCCGGTTGATTTTGGCCCGGATGAAAATTATAGGATGAAGGAGCAGATACTTGTTGCATAGTTGAAGTTTTTCCTCCCTCAGTTTTGACCATGTCTCCATTTCCGGTAAGCAACCAATCGGGATTGATATAATTAACCTTGGATAAAATACGTGTAACAACATCCAGGCTGGGATTGTTTCGTCCATTAAGTATATGTGATATAACAGCCCGACCAAGTTGTAACCTGTCGGCAAACGCAGATGGAGTAAGATGTTCACGCTCCATTATTAATCTGATACGGTCTTTCATATATAGTAATGTATATAATGATGAAACAAATGTAAATAATATATTTTACAAAAGGAAATTTTGTTTGTTTACTTTTGTTGTTTACAATTGTTGCCATCTGTTTACAATGTATTGCGATACAAATGTACTCATATCAATATATCAATAAGTATTACTTCATATATTTTGTTTAAAATATTAATAATTATATATATATTAGTGTGTATAAGCTTATGTATCCCCTAAATATCGTCATATCCCCTACTCTATTAGTTATTATATTAAATTATCGCTTTAAATATATATATTAATATACTGGAATATAGATTATTATAATGTTTAAAATATATTATTTTAACAGTGTATATATGTATATTTCCGAAGGTGAAACAAATGTATACACCACTATTATTCAAAGTATATTTTTATCTATTTACATTTGAATATCGATTAATATACTCTTGGATATTACAATTTGTACACTTTTGTAAATTTACATTACGGTACTTTTGTATATTTATCCATATGCCTTCCTTATATATAAAGAATAAAGTTTATCTTTACACCATTATAAAAATTAGAACTATGAAGAAGATATTTTTATTTACTCTCTTTTGTTTAGTCGCCCAGATTCACGTATTTGCTTGCACAAATTTTTTAGTTGGCAAAAAAGCATCTCTCGACGGCTCAACTATTATCAGTTATTCTGCCGATTCTTACGCTTTATTCGGTGAACTCTATCATTGGCCTGCTAAAAAATGGGCTAAAGGCGATATGCTGAAAGTGTATGAATGGGATACCGGAAGATATATGGGTGAGATAACCCAACCTGCCCAGACCTATAATGTGGTGGGAAACATGAATGAACATCAGGTTACTATCGGTGAAACAACTTTCGGAGGACGGGAAGAACTGGCTGATCCGGATGGAATAATGGATTATGGTAGTCTTATATATATAACTCTGCAAAGAGCGAAGAATGCACGGGAAGCAATAAAGATAATGACAGACTTGGTAGCCGAATATGGCTATTATAGTGGTGGCGAATCTTTTTCTATCGGCGACCCCAATGAAATCTGGGTACTGGAGATGATAAGTAAAGGCAAAGGGAACAAAGGTGCCGTTTGGGTAGCTGTGCGTATTCCTGACGATTGCATATCCGCTCATGCCAATCAGGCACGTATACAACAGTTTCCGCTAAACGACCCGGAAAATTGTATATATTCGAAAGACGTAATTTCTTTTGCTAAAGAAAAAGGGTACTATAAAGGAAAGGATGCTGATTTCAGTTTTGCTAAAGCTTACAATCCTCTAGATTTTGGCGGACAACGTTTCTGTGAAGCCCGTGTATGGACTTTCTTTAACCGCTATAATAAAGATATGGCAAAGTTTGTGACTTATGCACAAGGTAAGACTCAAGAGCCAATGCCTCTATACATCAAACCCGACAGAAAGTTATCAATAGCTGATGTGCAGGAAATGATGCGTGACCACTATGAAGGTACTGAACTGGACTGGACCAATGATGTAGGTGCCGGCCCGTTCAAGTCTCCATATCGATGGGCTCCTCTGACCTGGGAGTCGGATTCGGTTCAGTATTGTAACGAACGTCCTGTGGCGACTCAGCAAACCGGATTTGTGTTTACATCTCAAATGCGCTCATGGTTGCCTGATCCAATAGGTGGTATCCTTTGGTTTGGAACGGACGATGCCGATCAGACAGTTTTCACCCCTATGTATTGTTCTATAACCGAAGTGCCGGAATGCTATCGCGAAGGAAACGGCGATTTGTATACTTTCTCATGGACATCCAGTTTCTGGATTCAGAACTGGGTATCGAACATGGTATATAATAAATATAGCTATATGCACCCGGATCTGGAAAAGATACAAAAGGAATTGGAAAGTAAATTCTTTGCCGAACAGGACAAAACCGATAAAGAAGCTCTTGCATTGTATGAAAAATCACCGGAACAAGCTGTTCAGTTCCTTACTGAATATAGTGGAGAACAAGCACAGTATGCATTTGACAAATGGAAGAAGCTGGGCGAGTTCCTTGTTATTAAATATATGGACGGCGTAGTACGCAAGGAAAAAGACGGAGAGTTTATCCGTAATGAACACGGAAAACCATCTTCACCAGAGCGTGTGGGCTATCCGAAAGAATTTTACCGGCAGGTGGTGAAAGAAACCGGAGATAAATATAAAGTATTGTATTAAACATAATAAATAGAAAAATTTGTCATTGACTCCGCTTCGCTCTATCGAACGTTGTTTCTGAACGGAGTGAAGAATCTAGTGTAAATTTACGAGATTCTTCACTCCGTTCAGAATGACAAAGGAACTAAACGAAAATTAATGTCTAAAAGTCTCATATATAGCCTTCTATTTACGATAAGTATCCCTATTTTGTTTAGCGCAAACCTATTTCTAGGCTCTATATCCATTCCGGCTCACGCTATCTTCAATATATTGGCAGGAAATGAAGTTGAGAAGCAGGCATGGGAATATATTGTGTTACAATCCCGATTGCCACAGGCCATCACTGCTTTATTTACCGGAGGAGGCATAGCTGTATCGGGATTGCTATTGCAGACAGCTTTTCGTAATCCGCTGGCCGATGCTGGGATTTTGGGTATAAGTTCGGGGGCAAACTTAGGTGTGGCGCTTGTTATTTTGCTGATAGGTAACACAATAGGTTCTGTTGGTGGATTCGATTTCTCTTATTCGATGAGTATTGTATTCGGCGCTTTTGTGGGGGCAGCTCTCATTCTTGCCATTATCATGGGCTTCGCATCTGTTATTCGCAACAATGTTATGCTGCTAATAATAGGTATTATGGTGGGTTATCTTACTTCTTCCGTTATTTCCATCCTTAAATTTTGGAGTACAAGCGAAGACGCTTACTCTTTTATGATTTGGGGCATGGGAGATTTTTCAGGTGTATCCACCGAACAATTACCATTTTATTGCATAGTGGTGAGTATAGGTCTTTTATTGTCTGTTTTATTGATTAAACCATTGAATGCTTTGTTATTGGGAGAAAGGTATGCAGCCAATCTGGGGGTGAATATAAAATTGATTCGCTTCCTTTTATTATTATGTGCAGGTCTTTTGACGGCAATAACTTGTGCTTTTTGCGGGCCTATTGCATTTATCGGTCTGGCAGTTCCCCATATCGCGCGTTTGCTGTTGGGAACATCCAATCATAAGTCGTTGTTGCCTTTTACTATTCTGATAGGTTCGGTAATGGCTCTTATATGCAACCTGATAAGTGTGCTTCCGGGCGCTTCGGGTTCATTGCCCCTGAATGCGATAACTCCGATATTCGGTGCTCCGGTTATTATATATGTGATTTTGAACCAGAAAAAGATACAATATTTCAATTAATTTATCTATATGAATATAAGCCATTAGCATTTGGCTATTAGCTTATAGCCGAAAAAATGAAGGGGTGAAATAGTAACAAATAGGAGAATATGGTAAAAAGTGTTTACTTTGTTACCTTTTAACTATACACATTAAATTAAGGTTTTTTGATATATCGAAGGGATTGTATATTGTTAAAATAGAGGGAAAAAGTAATATGAGGATTATTAATTCTTCATTCTCAATTATTAATTAATTTCCGTTACTTCTGTTACTTTTTAACTATATACGGTTAAAATATGTAATTTTATTTTACTGGAAGCATAAGATTAAATATGAATAGAAAAGCGATAATATCTGCACGAAACATAAGTATAGGATATGCAAAAACGAAGCATAGGGATAAGACTGCTTTGTATGAAGATTTGTCTTTCGATTTGTATCAGGGAGAACTTGTTTGCCTTATCGGTGCTAATGGCGCAGGTAAATCCACTCTGTTGCGTACAATCAGTGCTTCGCAACCCAGTTTGCAGGGGAATATACTTTTGGAAAATAAAGATATAAATGCTTATTCTGAAAAGGAGTTATCCCAGTCATTAGGCTTGGTGTTAACGGACAAGACTTCAGCTGGAGGGTTGTTGGTCAGGGAATTAGTCGAATTGGGAAGATATCCTTACACCGGATTTTTCGGTCAATTGACAAAAGAAGATAAAGAGATAGTGCAAAAGGCTATGGAGGATGTCTGCATTGTACATAAAGCAGATGTATATGTAGCCGAACTATCCGATGGCGAACGGCAAAAGGCTATGATAGCCAAAGCATTGGCGCAACAATGTCCGGTTGTCTTATTAGATGAACCTACCGCGTTTCTGGATATCGAGAGTCGTATAGAAGTAATGAATCTCCTTCACAACCTGACTATGAATCAGGGTAAAACAATATTGCTCTCCACACACGACATAGATCTGGCCTTGCTCCTCGCCGACCGTTTATGGCTATTATCCCGGCAAAAGGGCCTGACAGGCGGAGTAACAGAAGATGTCGTGTTATCCGGTACAATGGATAATTTCTTTAAGGGAGATAACATTCTTTTTGATAAGAATTCGGGAAATTTTCTGCCAAACAGAGAAAGTCGCAAAAAGGTACATTTACAGGCAGAAGGATATCTATATCACTGGACTAAAAATATGCTGGAAAGACACGGTTTTGGAGTGGTTGAAGAAGAGAAGGATACCCTGTTCTCAGTAATAGTGGAATCTGCTGTTTCTATCCGGATAGTAAAAAAAGATGAAATTGTAGATAAGTTAGCTAATTATGAACAACTGTCAGATTATCTGTCCGGTATATAGTACTTTATCTATCGTCTTTTTCTTGCCATATCAATACGCAGGAAAATAAACAGAAGAATGGTAAATCCCCAAAGGGAAGATCCCCCATAGCTGAAAAATGGTAGTGGAATACCAATCACGGGAGTTAGTCCGATAACCATTCCGATATTGATTGCCAGATGGAACAGGAAAATGCAGGCTACACAATAGCCATAGACACGGCCAAATGTATTTTTTTGTCTTTCAGCGAGATATATCAATCTGGTAATCAGGGCCAAGAATAAGAGCAAGACGAGCACAGAACCGACAAAACCTTGTTCTTCACCAACTGTACAGAATATGAAGTCGGTATCTTGTTCCGGAACATATTTCAGTTTGGTTTGAGTACCATTCAGATATCCTTTACCCAGCACTCCACCGGAACCGATTGCGATCTTTGACTGATTGACATTATACCCTGCACCCATCAGGTCTTCTTCCATACCTAACGTAACTTTGATACGCATCTGCTGGTGGGGCTGCATAATATCGGTAAAAAGATAGTCGACCGAGCTTACAAATAATAAGCTGCCAAAGGCAAATACGGCTGTCAGCAGATAGACTTTCGACCAGTACTTCTTAGCCAGATATAGCAGATAGCCAATCAGAATGGCCAGGGCAGCCAGAGCAACTATACCAAAGTCGATGGGAACATTAATTAATGAAAGCAAGTATGAAATGCCGAATACGGCTGTTGCTCCAAGGAATATATTACGGGCGGTTATGCCATCTTTGCGATAACTCATAACCAATACGGCACTGATGATAATGACTAATATAATAGCTATAAACTCGCCTGTAGAGATAATTCCCATATCAGTTTCGGAATATTTAAGTCCTACAACAAAGAGTACCACAGCCGAAACACCTAGGAAAAGGATAATTCCGGGTAGTCCCTCTCTGTACAGCATTAGTATGAATACTGTATATACGAGTGCCGAACCAGTCTCCTTTTGTAACATAATCAGAGCCATAGGTACTAGAATCATAGTAGCTATTATAGCCAGATTCTTGGGTGTAAGCAACTTGAAATTATAGGAATTGAGAAATCGGGCTAAAGCCAGTGCTACAGCGAACTTGGCGAACTCGGCGGGTTGGATCTGTATCGAATTGGTTATCTTAAGCCACGATCGTGACCCTCTGATATCCGTTGCCAGAAAGACCGTTGCGAGTAAAAGGAGTATGAAAGCAGCATATATATAATAAGCGAGTATATCATAGAGGTTACTATCCAACTTTAAGATGATGAAGCCCAGAACAATGGATGTCCCCATCCATATCAGCTGCATACCTGCCCTCCCGGATAAGTCGAACATACTGGTCGCATTTTCATACTGATAGCTGGCACCATATATGCTGAACCATCCGCCCAGTATCAATATGATATACAAGGCTATGGTAAACCAATCGAGGCTCTTCTTTATATTTTCATCTTCTCTCTGATACATCTTAAGTGTATGGTCGGTCTATAGTTATCAATTATCGCTCTCCGGAGTAAATGGTTTCACTTCATCCCTCTCTACATCATTGCTTGCTGGTGTAGGCTGAGAAAACTCCATTGTTCGTTTGTTGGTACGGTTCCAGTTGAAGAATGTCTGAGGAAGTATTGTTGTATTCACAATCCGGTCTTCGATATACTTATCACTGGCAGGTACTTCTCCTTTCAGATATTTTTGCATCATCAGTCTTCCTACAGGAACTCCGAATGTGGCTCCAAATCCTGCATTTTCAACAATCACAAATATGGCCACTTTAGGGTTATCCTTAGGTGCAAACCCCATGAATATAGAGTGGTCTTTACCATGAGGGTTTTCAGCTGTACCTGTTTTACCGCATACTTCAATATCCGGCAGAAGGTTTGCTCCGCGGCATGTACCTCCGGTCACAGCACGTGCCATACCTTCTACTATAGATTGGTAATGTTCTTTCTTTATACCGGTTTCCCGTTTGTGAGTATAAAGGCTATCGAGTGGAGTGTTTTGTATATTCTTCACTACATGAGGTACGATATAATGGCCTCTGTTTGCAATCGTTGCGGCCAAATTAGCAACCTGCAACGGAGTTGCTGTGACTTCTCCTTGCCCGATTGCTATAGATATGATAGTAGAAGCATTCCAGCTATTCTTATATGCTCTGTTGTAGAAGTTGCTGTTAGGAATGAAGCCTCTCTTTTCGGAAGGTAGGTCTACTCCCAGCGGATAGCCGAATCCCATATCTACCATATGGTCTTTCCATACTTCAAATGCTTCTGGGGTGCTCTTATATTTCTTTCTGTTTCCGAGCATTGCAGATAATCCATAACAAAAGTATGAATTACAGGATGTTGCAATAGCCGGAATCAAAGCTAAAGGAGAACCATGCGGGTGGCATTTAGGCCTGCCTCCTAATGGAGGATATCCACCGGCACAGGAATACATGGTATTCTCTGTGATAATATCTTCTTGCAGAAATACTAATCCCTGTGTAGTCTTAAATGTGGAACCGGGAGGATACATACCTTGTATAGGTCTGTTCAGAAGAGGTTTCAAAGGATTATTCTCCAGTTCGAGATAATTCTTTTTAAAATCGCGTCCGCCAAGCAACATGGACGGATCATAAGTAGGAGATGTCACCAAACATAGGACTTCGCCGGTTGCAGGTTCTATCATAACAATACTTCCAACCTTATTCTGCATCAGATATTCTCCATATGCCTGTAATTCAATATCAATGGATAAGGTTAAATCTTTCCCTGAAATTGGTGCTATATCATTCTTACCATTTTCATATTTACCTTGTATGCGCCCGTGAGCATCACGAAGTAGTATTTCCACACCCTTCTCTCCTCTCAGATACTTTTCGTAAGATGACTCTAGCCCCGACTTTCCGCCATAATCACCCCTGACATAGTAATCATCGTTTTCCATCTGCGTCTTGCTAACTTCGGCTACATACCCTAACAACAAGCCTGCGTTATGATAGTTATATTGCCTCAGAGTTCTCTTTTGTATGAAAAATCCGGGGAACTTATATAATTTCTCCTGAAGGATCCCGCTTTCCTGTGTGGTAAGCTGGGTCATAAAAGTTTGCTGGGTATAGGTCGAATAACCCGGATTCTGCCTGCGGTCTTTTACATCGGCCAAACGCTTATCGAACTGTTCGCGGGTAATATCAAGAGCTTTACATAAATCTAGTGTATCGAAAGGTTGTACTTCGCGGGGAATGTATACAAGGTCGTATGTAGGCTGATTAAAGACGAGGAGTTTATCGTTCCTGTCCGATATTTTTCCGCGCGAAGGATATAATGTTCTGTTGAAGAATGCATTTCCATCGGCAGAACTTTTGTATTCACTCTTGACTATCTGCAGGTTGAACAATTGAACTATATATATAAGTACTATGCTGCAGGCTATCCCGCCCAAAACATATTTTCGTTTAGTGAGGTCTAAGTTGATTTTTGCCATGAACTCTTTTGCTTTAACGAAAATCCTTCAAATGCAAAAATAAGGATAGTAGTGAGTACTGTCGATAGTAGTATCCTTATTAAGACAAGTTTTATATTGAAGTATGAGAATGACTCTATTGAGATTAATGCTACATGGTGTATAAGAGTCAAAAAGAATGCAAATTTCATATATGCAGTCCCTAATAGTCTCAATCCGGGCGTCTGTTCATCATAATCATCTACCATAAAGAATAATCCTTGTGCAGGGCGACAAAGAAAACCAATAAGAGTAGTGGCTGCAGCATTTATACCCGGTGTATTACAAAAGAGATCAATAATGAAGCCAAGTATAAATCCCAATAAAGTGGATAGATTTCTATTGAATCCGACCGGTAACTTCAGTATAAAGTAGATATATGCGAAAGGTACAGCATAACTTAGAAAAGAAATCCTGTTAAGTACCAATACCTGTAATAATACAAGCAGTACAAACATCAAGGCATATTTTAAGACGCTACTTTTTAACATTCTTAGTTTTAATCTTATTCTCCAGTTCTTTTATTTCCTCATTGGTATTGTTAATGAGAAGTACATTTTTGAGAGAACCAAAATCTGTAGATAACTTCACTTTCAAACTGTTGAAATTATCATCTGTCTCACTCTTGTATTCTTCTATTGTACCCACCATTATCCCTTCGGGAAAGAAGTCTGAGAAGCCGGTTGTTACAATCGTATCACCTATCTGCACATCCTCATATTTAGGATATTCGGTAAGCATAGCATAACGGGGGTCCCCCCCTTCCCAGATAAGTATACCTGCAGCATTCGAATTGAGTATCTTACAACTGAATCGACTATGTGGATTCAATACAGGCTGCACTATACCATAATTTGCACTAGCATCGATAACAACACCGACTATTCCCTGTTGAGAAACAACACCCATATCGGCCCGTACACCATTATTCTTGCCTTTGTTGATAATCATATAGTTATCGACAAGAGAGATACTGTTCTTTTCTACCCGGGCAATTACAAAATGAGGCTCAACTCTTCGTCCTAACGAATCGCGAAGGAAAGCCTCTGTTTTCAACGAATCGGCTTCTATCGCAAATATATAATCTTTCAGTTCGTTTATTTCAGCTTGTAATTCAGCACTTCTTTGTAAAAGCTGCTGGTTTTCTGTCCTCAACCCAAAATAGGAAGAGATACTTCCCGATATAGCATAAACTCTTCCCGTTATTTCATTGGAAGAGTTTAAGTATACGCTTTTCTGGTATGAATTCCCGCTAAAAACGAAATAGAAACAGATTATTTCAAGTATAATGAAAACAAACCAAGAACTATTCTTTAATAAAAAGTTTATCAGGTTGCGCATAATCTGTTCTTATCTATTATAAATCAGTCAGGTAAAGAAATAATCCCGAATACCTTACCGCATCAAGAAATTGAATTTCTCAATATTCTTCAAGGCAATTCCTGTTCCTTTAGCCACTGCGTGAAGCGGATCTTCGGCAACGTAGAACTGTATGCCTATTCTGTCTGAGAAACGCTTGCTGAGACCTCTTAGTAAAGCGCCTCCTCCTGTCAGATAAATACCATTGCGAACAATATCAGCATATAATTCGGGAGGTGTTTGTTCCAAAGCACTCAGAATAGCTGAATCCATTTTGGATAAAGATTTATCGAGACAATGAGCCATTTCCTGATATGATACAGGAATATCCATCGGCAATGATGTCATCCTGTTAGGGCCGTGTACGATGAAATCTTCCGGAACTTCTTCATCCGGCAGTTCGGTCAAAGCAGCGCCAACAGCTATCTTTATATTTTCTGCCGTACGCTCCCCTACTTTGATATTATGCTGGCGTCCCATATATTCCTGAATATCTTCAGTAAGGTCGTCCCCTGCAATTTTTATCGATTTGTTAGATACGATACCGCCTAAGGAAATAACAGCGATTTCTGTTGTACCACCGCCTATATCTACGATCATGTTTCCTTCCGGTGCTTCTACATCGATACCGATACCCAAAGCCGCAGCCATCGGTTCGTATATCATATACACATCGCGTCCTCCGGCATGTTCTGCAGAGTCGCGGATAGCGCGGGTTTCTACTTCGGTACTTCCTGAAGGGATACAAATAACAATGCGTAACGACGGAGAGAAGAGACGGCTCTTATTGTTGAACATCTTTATCAATCCGCGAATCATCTGTTCGGCAGCCGTAAAGTCTGCAATAACACCATCTTTCAATGGTCTTACAGTACGGATGTCTTCATGGGTTTTACCGTGCATCTGCCTGGCCTGTTCCCCAACAGCAATAACTTTCCCTGTTTTGCGTTCCAGTGCTATTACTGAGGGCTGGTCTACAACAATTCTGCCATTATGTATTATGATAGTATTGGCGGTGCCAAGATCCATCGCTATTTCTTGTGTGAAAGAGAATAATCCCATATTTGAGCTTGTTTATATTTGCTTACTAACCAGTTAATTATTAATGTTTAAAGTGACGGATACCAGTCATTACCATCGAAATATTGTGTTCATTACAATATTCAACCGATAAATTATCTTTCACCGATCCACCCGGTTGTACTACAGCTGTGATTCCTACATTGCCTGCTATTTCCACACAGTCGGGAAACGGAAAGAATGCATCGGAAGCCATAACAGAACCATCGAGATTAAAGGCAAAAGAATTAGCCTTCTCTATCGCTTGTTTCAATGCATCGACACGCGAAGTCTGTCCGGTACCTCCGGCACACAATTGTTTGTTTTTAACCAAAATGATGGCATTCGATTTAGTATGCTTCACTAATTTATTGGCAAATAACAGGTCTTCAAGTTCTGTACCTTGCAGAGGTCTGTTTGTTACCAATTTTAAATCATCTGCTGTTTGTATACTTAAATCTTTATCTTGTACTAAAACACCATTCAAGAGCGAACGGAACTGTTTATTTCCGGTCAATCCTTGTTTCTGCACTAAGATAATGCGATTTTTCTTTTGTTCCAAAATTTCAAGTGCATCCTTATCATATTCAGGTGCAATTACTATTTCGAAGAATATATTGTTGATTTCCTCTGCTGCTGCTTTATCTATTTTACGGTTGCTGACGATGATACCGCCAAAAGCCGAAACCGGATCTCCGGCTAAAGCATCTTTCCATGCTTCTACTACGGTAGGACGTGAGGCTATACCACAGGCATTGTTATGCTTAAGTATGGCGACAGTTGTTTCATCGAATTCGCTGATAAGGCTTATAGCAGATTCTATGTCCAGCAAATTGTTATATGATATTTCCCGGCCGTGTAATTGATCAAACATAGCATTGAAGTCACCATAGAATGTACCCTTCTGATGTGGATTTTCTCCATAACGAAGATGCATGGCGTTGTCTTCTGCATAACGGAATGCTGTTCCTTCATTATTGTCCATATAATTGAATATGGCAGTATCATAAGAAGAAGATACCGAAAAGGCTTCTTTGGCAAAGAATTTACGGTCTGTAATGTCCGATTTTCCGGCCTTTTCTTCAAGCAGGTTCATCAATGGTTGATATTGCTGTTTTGAAGCAACTATAATTACGTCTTTGAAATTTTTTGCTGCAGCACGAATGAGGGAAATTCCACCTATATCTATTTTTTCTATAATATCTTGTTCACTGGCGCCTGAAGCGACTGTATCTTCAAAAGGATATAAGTCTACGATAACCAGATCAATTTCTTGTATATCGTATGCTTTCACTTGTTTCATATCTTCGGGTAGCTCCCTGCGACAGAGGATACCACCAAATATCTTCGGATGTAATGTTTTTACTCGTCCACCCAAAATAGAAGGATAACCTGTTGCATCTTCCACCGCATCGCATGGTAAGCCTAACGATTCAATGAAACTCTTCGTTCCGCCTGTAGAAATGAAACGAACACCTAAACTATCTAATTTCTTTAAGATCTCATCCAATCCATCTTTATGATAAACTGAAACTAACGCTGTTTTAATTTTTTTCTCTGAAGACATGATGTGTTAATTATCCGACTTTTTTAGGGGAACAAAGTTATAAAAACTATTGTTATTACAGGCCGTTTTTGATATAATTTTTCAGGAATATATCTGTTCGGAAAAAATAGTGTAAAATCGCATGAATATTTACATATTTTCATATATTTGCAAACAAATCCTAATACTCGGGTGCCTGTGAAAAACGTACTTGTTATCATAGCATTTTTTCTTCCTATCTTGGTATCTGCTCAGGCATTCAGGAGCGAAACTATTAAGTACACATCCGTAAATAAGATCAATGGAGATAAGCTTCAACGTATCGATTCTGTTGTATTGCAAATAAATGAACGAATGGGAGATCATGATGCTGAAATACTTATTCCATATTCTAAAGGGGATAAAGTGTCGATAGGTGATGCCTGGATTGAAGATATGAACGGCAATATAGTAAGGAAACTGAAAGGTAATGAGGTGAAAGACAGGAGTTCTATTTCTGATATATCTTTATATGAGGATGATTTTGTAAAATCATTTACTTTAAAGCACCATATCTACCCATATCGTATAGTTTATTCTTTCAAAATAAGCCATTCAAGGTTTCTCAGTTCTGCAACCCTGAATTACGTGAATAGCCGGAGACCTTTGCGGGAGGGTAATCTAATCGTTGAAACACCGTTCGATCAACCTATACGTTTTAAGGAAAAAAATGTGCATGAGCTGCAAATAGATACTTTGCGTGATATTATAAGGTATAACTGGACTTACAGCTACGTTCCGACTCAAAATACAGAATTATACAGTTCGCCCAATACGTCGAAAGCTCCTTCTATATACACTGTGCCTCTCAATTTTAAATTTGGTGAATCGGGAAGTTTTGATAGCTGGGTTACTTATGGTAACTGGATATTTCGCCTGAATAAGGATAAAGATGTCCTGCCTCTTGCCGAGCAACAGAAGATAGGTCAAATGTTGTCCGGCATAGACAATGATATGGAAAAAGCAAAAGTGCTGTACAAATATATGCAGGACTATACTCGGTATATAAATGTAAGTATAAATCTTGGAGGATTACAGACGTATCCGGCGAGCTATGTATGTGCTAACAGGTATGGAGACTGTAAGGCTTTGACAAATTATATGCAGGCAATACTAAAGTATTCAGGTATAAAATCTTATTATACACTTATCTATGCTGATGACAGAGTGATAGACGTAGATACCGGGTTTCCGGCACAGGTATTTAATCATGCGATACTAACTGTTCCTTTCGGGAAAGACACAGTGTATCTGGAATGTACGTCTAAGAATACACCTTTCGGCTATATGGGAACCTTTACTCAGGGACGTAAAGCTTTGCTGGTGGATGAGCATAACACTCATTTCGTAACAATACCTTCACTGGAGCAAAACGATGTATTGTGTTCGCGAAGTTTGTTGGTGAATACAAATACTTCGGAAGTAAGTCTGTCCGCCACAGAACGGGGAGACAGGTATGAACTGTTTAACAGCCTTGCATCTGAAGTAAATAAAAATACAGTGGACAAATATATCCGCAACAACATTCTATCCGGATCGTATGAATTATTAGATTTCAAATTTGACAAGGAGGAGGAAGCTGACAGAGCGCAAATAAGCCTGCTGGCAAATTGTAAGATCCATAATTTATACAAAGAATACGGAAACAATATAATATTATCATCTTTTCCTATACCCATATCTTCATTTGAGTCGCCGGAAAAGCGAACTCAGGATGTACAATTGGATTATCCTCAGTATTATAAAGATACGATTCATTACGAATTGGATAAGACAATATCGAAAATGCCGGATTCAGTGGAATTAAAATCAGAATTTGGAGAGTATTCCCTGAAATTTGAAGCGGATGAGAATAAATTGATTGTATATAAGACTATATTAATTAATCCGGGAAGATATTCTCTCGATAGATATAAAGACTTCTATGATTTTATAATGTTCATCCGAAATAATGAAAGTAAAAACTATTACCTCGAAATATTATGAAAAAAACGATTGCTATTTCTTTCCTATTGTTTCATATAACAATGAGCCTGTTTTCTCAGGCTGATTATACACAGGAAGCCGGTAAGGTGACTCAGTATGAAATGTCGATGACTGAATATGAAAAGGATAAGGATGCCGAGGCGCTGGTGATTTACGATCTTGGAAAATATTATTTTCAGGGAGATAATACCCGTGGTTTTTTGCTTCGTATGGAGAAGCGTATTAAGATAAAGATTCTCAAACAGGCCGGTGTCAAATATGCAAATTTCGAAATACCATATTATATGGAAGGAATGGATTGGGAAAATATTGAAGACATACAGGCCACTACTTATAATTTCGAAGATGGGCAACTAAAGAAAACAGAGCTTATAAATAAAAATATATTTGAAGAGAAAATAAATGAAAATCTACAAGTAAAGAAGATAGCACTGGCCGATGTGCGGGAAGGTTCGGTTATAGAGTTTAGTTATAAGGTATCAACCCCATATTTTTTCAATATGAGGAAATGGGATTTTCAAGGTAGTATTCCGGTCATACAGAGCCAGTTGAAGTACAGGGCTATGCCATATTACGAATACACTTATATTTTGAAAGGGGCGAATAAACTGGATGAAATGACTTCCAAAACCCTGAATGATGAAATCCGTTTCGGACGATTGGTATATAAAGAGGTGGAATATACTTTTGGGATGAAAGACATTCCTGCATTTAGGGATGAAGAATTTATTACATCTGCACAGGACTACATGATTAGCCTTAACTTTCAGTTATCAAAGATCTATTATCCTACCGGTGGTAAACGCGAAATTATGACTACATGGCCGGCTATGTGTGATGATTTTCTTAAAAATAGTGACTTTGGTAAGTATATAAGGAACAGCGAGAAAGAAGGAAAAAAAGTAATAGCAACTCTTGATTTAACTGACAAACCGGTTATTGATAAGATAGATATAATTACTCAATACGTTAAATCGAAGTATAATTGGGATGGCAATAATGGAAAGTATGCGCAAGTAGGCTTATCTGATTTTCTTAAACAGCAGAAAGGTAATGTAGGCAATATCAATCTTTTCCTTGTCGGCTTGTTACAAGCAGCCGGAGTAGATGTATATCCGGTTGTTTTAAGTACACGTAAAAACGGAGCGATAAGTAAAGGACATCCTTTTCAGCAATTTTTCAATTATGTCATCGCCATGGTCAAAGTCGAAGACAAGATATATTTCATAGATGCCACCGAACCTTTGTTATACTTTAGCGACTTGCCGGAACGGTGTCTGAATATAGAGGGGCTGATTATAAAACCCAAGTCGGAAGAATGGGCTGTTATCCGGCAAAAGGCGCTTTCTATAGGTCAAAAGGATTTTACATTAAAGATATTACCAGAAGAAGGAAAGATGGCTGTTGATGCCAAATATATAGGAACAGGGCTTAATGCGTATAAATACCGTACCATCCATTTAGGGAAGGATAATAATCTGTCTGCATATCTTAAAAATGATAATAATATAGAAGTAAAAGATGATAAGATAGAGGTTGTTCCAGTAGATAGGTTAAGTAAGCCTTTTGTTTTCTCGTTCTCATTTGATGCACCTTTAGAGAACAATAATAATAAATTGTTTCTGAATCCTTTTTGTAATCTGTCGATAAGTGAAAATCCATTTAAACAGACAAGCCGTTCCAATCTTGTGGATATGGTATATATCAGGGGAGACATATACCGGTCTACAATCGAGATTCCTGAAGGGTATAAGGTCGAATATATACCTGAATCACTCAGCGTGGATGATAATTTAATCGCTATAAATTATGCAATAGAGCGAGATAGTAGCAAAATAATGGTATCTGCCGGTTATAATCTGAAACAAAGTGTATATCAGGCAAAAGATTACAATAGCCTGAAAATGTCTTTTGCTAATATGATTAAGAAATTCTCGGAAATGATAGTATTGGTGAAGGAATAACCATCAATTACATGATTCGTCGCACAGGCACAACTCACGGCCTTCGGTTTGTATAGTAACATGTCTGATGCCGAATTGCTTGCCGATCGATTGTTTTGCTTTTTCCAAGATAAGGTCGCGATCCGCTTCGGGATTTACTTTAAGATGTACAGTCATCACGGAGAAGTCGGATGTTATCATCCATATATGTAGATCATGGACACCCTCTACCCCATTTACCGATCTGAGTACATTTACTACCTCTTCCGAATCGATACGGGAAGGCTTGGCTTCCATCAGTATGTTTACGGATTCTTTGAGCACATTCCAGCCACTGTAAAGTACTAATAAGGAAACAATCATACTGGCTATCGGGTCGGCTATATACCAACCGAACAGCATAATAAGCACAGCCGCAATAATAGCGCCTACTGAGCCGAGCAAATCTCCGATAACATGAAGAAATGCACTGCGGACATTCAGATTTTCTTCGGTAGAACCCTGTGAATGCAATATCCACGCAACAATAATATTAATGATCAATCCTATAGTAGATATTATCATCATCCCCTTGCCTATTACCTGAGGCGGAGAAGACAGGCGTTCGATGGCTTCTTTACAGATAAAAACAGCCAATAGTACCAATACAATTCCATTCAATAATGCAGCCAGAATTTCGAAACGTTTATAACCATATGTTTTGGACGGAGTAGCTGCTCTCGCTCCGAAGATTAGTGCGCTTAGACTTAAACCTAATGCTACGGCATCGCTTAACATATGCCCTGCATCGGAAATTAATGCCAGACTATTTGTCAGATATCCCCCGATAAATTCGATAAACATAAATCCGGATATCAGAAAAAAACTGATAGTCAATGCTTTTTTGTTTGCGTTGTGACTATGGCTATGACCTCCGTGTGAATGCCCATGATTGTGATCATCGTGGTTATGATTATGTCCCATAAAACTATTTAGTTAAAGTGATGAATATAAGGAAGTAGCAAAAATAATGAATATCCAATCTGTTTTAAAGCTACTTTTAATATGCTCTTTATGTAAACGTCTGGCAATAATAACTTGTTTATAATATGCAAACAAAAGCACTATCCGTTTTTTTGAAATAAAAAAGCAAGGGTAAAGTTAAACCTTTTTCCCTTGCTTTAAGTATTTAAAATTATAAATCTCTTCTATCAGTCGTTCATCGAAATGAGAAATTCTTCGTTATTTATTGTCTTTCTCAATCTGTTTTCGAGGAACTGCATTGCCTCCACCGAATTCATATCCGATAAGAAGTTGCGCAGAACCCACATACGGCTGAGTGTATCGTTGCTAAGCAGCAGGTCGTCGCGACGTGTACTGGATGCAATGATATCCACAGCAGGGAAGATACGTTTGTTGGATAGTTTACGGTCGAGTTGAAGTTCCATATTACCAGTACCTTTAAATTCTTCGAAGATAACATCATCCATCTTAGAACCTGTTTCTGTAAGCGCAGTAGCTATAATGGTAAGCGAACCTCCGTTTTCTATATTACGGGCAGCTCCGAAGAAACGTTTCGGTTTGTGCAGGGCGTTTGCATCCACCCCCCCGGTCAGTACTTTACCCGATGCCGGTTGCACTGTATTGTAAGCACGTGCCAGACGGGTAATGGAATCGAGGAGGATAACTACGTCATGTCCGCATTCTACCATCCGTTTAGCTTTATTGAGTACTATTTCCGCTATTTTTACGTGGCGATCGGCCGGCTCATCAAATGTAGAAGCAATCACCTCTGCATTTACACTGCGTTCCATGTCTGTTACCTCTTCAGGACGTTCATCGATAAGAAGTACAATCATATATACTTCGGGATGATTGTCGGCAATAGCGTTTGCAATATCTTTCAGTAATGTGGTTTTACCCGTTTTCGGCTGTGCAACGATAAGTCCGCGCTGTCCTTTTCCTATCGGAGAGAATAGATCCACTACACGGCACGATAAGTTATCATTGCGGCCCTTTGTGAGCTTAAATTTCTCATCCGGAAAAAGTGGCTTCAGATGGTCGAACGGAACACGGTCGCGAACTTCGTCCGGTGTGCGTCCGTTGATTCTGTCTACTTTTACTAAAGGGAAAAATTTTTCCGATTCTTTTGGAGGACGAATGGGACCTTCTACAATATCGCCTGTTTTAAGGCCAAACAGACGGATCTGCGATTGAGAAATATAAACATCGTCAGGAGATGACATATAATTATAGTCGGACGAACGTAAAAATCCGTAACCTTCCTGCATAATTTCGAGTACGCCGGTAGCATTCAATATACCTTCGAAATCGAATTGTTTATTATCCTGTTGTTGGTTATTTTGTTTCTGATTATTATTGTTATGCTGTTGATTTTGTTGCGATTGCTTGGCTGCAGGTTTTGCAGGGACTTCAGGTACTACAATTTCTACAGGGGTAACTTCCGAATCTACTTCCAGTGGGCTAAGCAAAGGCAATCCCGGAATCGGTTCCTGCGGCTCTTCTTCTCTCACCTTGTTTGAACGGAAAACCAACTGTGTTGGTTTTGCTGCCGGTTGTTGTGGCTTGGCTTCGGCCTCAGGTTTATTTTCCTTCGGCTCTCCGTTATTTTTTTTAACAATAATTTCCTTCTGCGGAGCTTTTTCAGCAGCTACAACGGGTGCAGTAGCTTCTTTCTTCTCTGCAACAGGGGCTTTAACCGGTTCCGGTTTAGCTTCCTTTTTTACCTCTTTCTGAGGGGTTGGTTTTGGAGTGTCCTCTTTCTTTGGCTGTACGGCTGCTACTTTAGTTTCTTTTGCAGGAGCAGGAGGTGTGGTTTGAGGTTTAGGAGTTTGGTCCTGTTTTTTTGTTTGATTCTGGGCTTTTTGTTTTCCTTTAGCAGCAGCTTGCGATTTTTTCTGCTGTTGTTCTATCCTATCTTCACTTTGGTAGCTTTCCGAATTTTTATTTTTAGCTTCCATAATGGCCTGTTCATCTAATATCTTATAGATAAGTTCATCTTTTTTATAAGCGTCGGGCCGTCTGATTCCAAGTTCTTTAGCGATAGTTCTTAGTTCTATTGTGAGCTTTTCGTTAAGCTCAAGAATGTTATATATACGCATGTATATCTATATTAAATTATACTGATTTTGTATGTATTTTCAAAAAATAATTAAGGAATAACCTTTTGGTAGTTCAAATACTATTTATAAAATAATTATTATGGATTTTATTCTTTTTTAGAAGATAATAACCCAAAGTGATTATTATCATAAAATAAAGCCTAAAAGTTTGCTCTTTTGGAGGTTCCTGGCGGATTCGAACCGCCGTCAACGGTTTTGCAGACCGGTGCCTAACCACTCGGCCAAGGAACCATTTTTGGTTAGCGAATGCAAAGATATAACAATTTATTCAACAGACAAGTTTTTATAAATTTTTTTATCCCGAAACCAAGGCTCTCTCCGGTTATAGTATAGAACGCAAAAGAATTTCGATTATTATAAAATCCTGTATTTACTTATTATTTAGGATTATAGGTAAATGCCGATTTGATTCTGATGCTCACTACGATTTATCTGACAATTTCAAATTTAATAAAAATAATTCGGTTTCCCTGCTTATTTTGGAAGCTTTAACGTATCAAACATATAAATTGTAAAAGGTGCCGGCAAATTATATTTATGTTCCGATACCATTACATCGGCAACACCACGGCTTAACATATCTATTTTTTTAGCTGCGGCATAAGACAGATCTATAATGAATTTTTTTCTGAAAGGCCCTCTGTCTATTACCCGTACAACAACTTCCTTATCGTTATGCAGGTTCTTTACTTTTAATAGTGTCCCAAATGGATATGTCTTATGGGCGCATACCATACTGTCTTTTCTGTATATCTCTCCGCTGGCAGTTTTCCTGTTATTGAATTTAGTTCCATAGAATGTAGCCTTTCCGGTATGCTGAGCATTAACCATCAGGACTATAATAAACAATAGTTGTATAAATACTGCTTTTTTCATGAGGAAATAATTACTTTATTATTCGGGTTTCAATACCACACCGATCTTTTTCTTACCGTTTATTTTTATTATAACCGGACTAGGAAAACGGACATGGCGCAGATATTCTGTTTCATAGACAGCCGGCTGACTGTTCAGGTATTCTTCGTCAAATAGTCCGTCGTTTTGTAAAAACGGATTGATAGAGAAATAGCCGACTCCGAAAGAGGTCAGGTTCTGAAAAAAGTGAGTACCCTGACTTGGTTCTATCTTATAGTTATCCAGCGCAATTTCTACAAGCACCCTCGCATTGCTTATTTGTGGCCAGCGTACCGGGATTCCCAGCCAGGGATCGCTACTACCCCACCTTCCCGGACCAACAAGTACATAATTTTTATCGTTATCCAGAAATTCTCTATTTATACTGTCTATTTCTGCGACAATCGATTGATTATTTGCAGCGCTGAAGCTTTTGGTTTTTACATAAACTATGTCGTACACATCACTGGTTACCCCGTGGCCGAGCGCACTTGTGGAATGTAATATTTCCTGCTCCGGCTTTATCTGCGACAGGTCTTCACTTTGCAACTCGCGGTTTTGTACAATAGGGCGTATCTGCAACAGATAGAAAGTACCTTCTCCTTTGTCTTTCAGGTCGGCGGCAAATTCTATTTCCACTGCCCGTCCCATTTCTTCCTGGCCTATTTTCAGCGTTTGTTTCAGTATCTCAGCCAAAGGAAAAACATTGTGTTGCAATATATTTACAAACGATAAGATTTTACGCCCTCCTTCATAATAACCGTCATAAATTACCTGGTCTACCGGATCGTAGGTAGATGATATATATTTGATAGAGCCGTCTTTTTCAGCATCTTTCAGATTTAGTTTCAACAGGTTAAAGCCGTCATTTGTAGAGAATTCCTTATCTGTGTCTTTCATATCCAACGCATAAAAGAAGCGCTGTGTATCTCTTAATGCAAAATCAACGGAACTTAGTTGGACTATATTATGTGGATGAGCAGGCGAAAAGCGCAGGCTGGCTCCACCCTCGACAATATATTTTCCCAGTCCCAATACAATATTTGCAATACCTTCTTCAGGTTTTTCATTACCTACAGGATAGAAATTGAGTGAACGGGCAACTCCCGACAATGTAGGATAGAAATGGTCTCCATAACGGCTTCCTACGGCTTCCTGTAATACAATAGCCATTTTTTCCTGGTCAATCAGGTTTTGTGTGGCTACCATATATGTCTTGCTGTCTCTGTAAAATACAGATGCATAGACGGCTTTAATCGCTTTCCCTAAAAGCCCCAGCATTTCATACTTATCGGGTAGCAATGGTATCATATATGTGGAATAGACGCCGGCAAATGGTTGGTAATGGGAATCTTCCAATAAACTTGAGGAGCGTACAGCTACGGGCGCTTTTACTACATCCAGAAATGCCATAAAATCTTCAATCAGGCGGTCGGGTAATCCGGCTTTGAGGAAATAGCGGAGGATTTCCTCATCGGGTCTGTCGGATAAAGCAATGGGGTACAAGTCGTTTATTTCCATGAATTCATCAAAGAGATCGGTGGACAAAACTACTGTACGTGGAATCCTTACTACAATATTCTCGTCATTGTTCAGTTCGGCATGTTCTTTAACAATGTTATCCATAAAGGCAATACTACGCCCCTTTCCACCTATAGACCCATCTCCCATTCGCACAAAATTGGAAAATTCGTCGAACCGGTCTTTATCGAAAACGGCTACAATTCCCGAATTCTTGATACGCCGGTATTTTATTATCATATCATAAATGATCTGACGGGCGTCTTCCACATTATCGAAGTCCGAAATATCTATTTTCTTCAACCCTTCTGCCAGCGGAAACAGTGCACGGGAATAGAAAAAACGTGAGAAATGGTTATGGGACATATGATATACCAGAGAATCGGTTGGTATATTAAATATATTTTTCTGTAAATCTTTTAAGTTACGGATACGGAATATCTCTTCCTGAGTATCGGGATTGATAATAACGAAGTCGCCGAAACCAAAATTATTTACAACCTGTTTTCTTAAATCGCGGGGAAAACTTTTCGAATTCTTATCGATAAAACTGCATTCCAATTCGTCTGCATATACTTTGTTCGTTATTTCGGACGAAGTAAAGACAATCGGCTTGAAACGATCCTTTTCCTTTACCCATTTGGCAAAGTTATAGCCAGCCAGTTTGTCCTTGGTGCCCCCATGCATATAGCTCATATCGGTCACTATACCAAGTATATTATCTTTATATTCGGTATATATCCCTACAGCTTCTTCGTAGGTACGGGCAAGCATGATTTTAGGGCGGCCACGCATACGCAACATCTGCTGGTGTTCGTTCAGGGCTTCTTTCGAAAATTCTTTCGACTCTTCCATAACTATCTTGAACAGGGTTGGCAGTGCCGATGAGTAAAACCGCACCGAATCTTCGATAAGAAGGATAATCTGTACACCTACACTTTCCGTATCATGTTCGGCATTCATCGCGTCTTCTATCAGTTTTATGATGGCCAGTAGTAGATCGGGATTGCCGAGCCAGCTAAACACATAATCTACGCCGGACAGGTCTTCCTGCGACAGCCTCTTGGTTACTTCTCTCGAAAATGGGGTAAGGACAACAAACGGTATATCATTAAAATGTTCCTTTATATGTTTTGCCGTGGCAAACATATCGGTTTCGTCCATATTCGGCATCTGAATTATGAGTTCATAGTGATTCTCACTAAGTTCGGTCAGAGCTTCTTCTTCAGTAACTACCTGTGTAAAACGGGGTGGATAGTTCAGGTTAAGGGATGTATATTCATTGAAAATCTGTTCATCGATACGTCCGTCGTCTTCGAGGATAAACGAATCATATTTGGTCGCTATCAGCAAAACATTATAGATTCGTTTATTCATCAGGTTGGCGAATGAAGTATCTTTGATACGGAAATCTTTGATATCTGGTATTCGTTTCATAGAAAGCAGTTACAGTTATTGGTTACAAGTAGCAAGTCTATTTTTAGTAATATAATTTTTTGTAGACTTTTGCTTGTTATAGTAAATATATAAGTCACAAATATAATGCAAAAAAAGAAGCCGAATGTAAAATACACTCAGCTTCTCTCTTTCTTTTATCAGGAATGGAGTCTGCCTTTCTCAATATTTTAGACAAAAAGAGACGATTTAAATAAACCGTCCCTTTTATGAAAATTTGAAATAATATCAATAAGTAGTGTTTTGAGGGTCAAAATTTGTCCATCCTTTTAGCCAGTTGTCATTATCAGAGTCGCTGGCAAAAGCTCCCGAATAGTTTACTTTGGTGAAGAATGCATCGTTTAGCGCGGCATCTGTAAATGCGCCTAAGCCAAGAACAGGGCTTCCTGAAACAGGTCCATAATTAGGATTAGCTTCTTTACTATTAGGTTGTTTTAACTTGAGGTCTGATATATTATCCAGAACCGTGTTGTTATTACCTTCTTTCTTAAAGAATGTACTGGAGAATGAAGCCTTTGTAGCGTCAGTTACATTTGTTCCATCTGTCGATAACTGGTCTGTCCATCCATTAGCCTGTTTGTTGATATCGGAACCAGTGATTCCCATTCCGGCAAATACATTGTTCTGTAATTTAAGTATACCGTCTGTAGCCCATTTTTGAGTAGTACCTTTTTGGTTGTCTAATAACAGACCTACCGGATATCCTGTAGCAACGGAATTGAAAAGATTCAGACGTGAGTTGCGGCGAATTTGTATTGCTGCCTGGAATATACCAAGTCTTGATCCATTGTTAGGATTCAGTCCATCGCCTGTAACATACTGTGTGGTATTGGCAAAATCTGTAGCCTGTCCCATTGGGCCTATCAGAGTAACATTGCTGAATACGGCTTTAGTATATGGTTCGTCAGTTGTACCATTTGCATTGTTATCAGATTCAAAGCCATTTGATAAGGACTGGTCTGCTATTTTCGGATTTTTTACCGACAAAAGGAATTGCAATTTACCTGAATATCCATTGTCTGTATCGAAATCGTCATCCCATCCGTGATATGCCACAAGGTATTTTGCGTTTACAGTTCCGCCAAACCACTCAAAGGAATCGTCGTTGCTATAAGATACCTGTACGTGGTCTATCTGTGTACCGCGACCTACCGATCCCATTGTCAGACCGTTTATTTCCTGATCGGTAGCAAACGGATAACCGGCATACTCTATTCTCACATAACTAATTACACCCGAATTATCTTCATCGTTGTTTCCCCCATGCTTGGCGTCTACACCGCCTTCTATCTGCATTCCGTCTACAATATCAATGTTATTCTTAGCTTTACCGCACAAGATAATACCTCCCCAGTCGCCAGGTTTACGGCTTCCTTTTGCCTGATTGGATGTAAATATGATAGGTTCGGCAGCAGTTCCTTTAGCTATCAGTTTTCCTCCTCTTTTAGCTATCAGGGCGGCTTTGGTGTCTTTATCCCCTTTTATGACAGTTCCCGGCTCTATTGTAAGAGTGGCTCCATCCTCAATATATACCCAGCCTTTGAGTACATAGGTTCCTTTTCTGATTGTATGGCTTTCTTTTACCAAGAAATTTTGCTCACCATTACCGATTTCTGTTCCGTTATTAAATAGGATCTGTTCGGTTTCTTCTCCGCCTCCGTTTCCACCATCTGTATCGTCATTGCTATCCGAACATGCCGTAAACAAAGCTATACATGCAATAAAAAATGCGCTTTTAAATAAACTTAAAGTTTTCATAATCAATATTATTAAAAAAATGTTTTACTATTTGATACCTATATATGTAATTAGAATGAGTATCTGGCTGTTAATGAAATATTCTGTCCGGTTTTATATTCCTTTGTTATTTGCTCTCTCTCTTGAGTATTACCATCCTTGTCTACAAATTTGGGAAATTGTGCATACTTTGCTTTCGCGGCCAGGATATCTTTTATACCGGCATTCAGCTCGAAATGTTTACCCAGTTTTTTAGTCACGGTCAGATCGAGTACATTGCGGGGCATTTCGTACATGTCAGGTATATCATTGTTGATCGAAGTGCCTGAAGAAGTGGATATACGTCCGATCCCCACAATACGTTTACCTATAATATTATAAAGTACTGTCGCGTTCAGTCCGAGGGCTTCATTCTGATAAAATATACCTGCATTTATCAGATATGGAGATTGTCCCTGCATCGGACGATCGTAATTGGCGCCCGAGTTTTCTTTAAACTTCACTTTACTTTTAATCAATGAACCATTGAATGTCAGGGAGAAATCTTTCAGTCCCATAAAATCCAGTTTCTTTTTGATATCTACTTCTATACCGTAATTATCTGCTTTATCCGCATTTTTGAATGTATAGATATAGGTTCCTCCTCCGTCAAGGTAAGTCCATTCGATAGGGTCTTTAAAACGTTTGTAGAACAGGGCTACGGAGAATATTTCCGAAGATGAAGGATAAAACTCGTATCTGATATCGAAATTGTCGATATAAGCAGGTTTCAGGTCCGGATTACCCGATACGAAGCTGAACAGGTCGAAATCATAATATGAAGATGATGATATTTCCCTGAATTCCTGCCTGTTGGTAGAGCGTCCGTAAGCCACGCGTACCAGATGGTCGTCTGTAAGATTGTATGACGCATTCAATGAAGGGAATATATCTGTGTATGAATAATCAGTTGTCTTTGATTTGTCCCCGGAGATGGTTGTATAGCTTTTCAGCGACATCTTATTGTGTTCCAGCCGGGCACCCGTATAAATATTGAACTTGCTGAACGGAATGTTGAAACCTACATATCCTGCTGCCTGTGTATTCGTACCCGAATAATCGTTAAGCCTGTCGGTATCGTCATAAGCGTATAATTTATCTGCACCATAATTTTCCGGAATCAGTATCCCTGAGATAGCATCTCTGTAACCGAAATCATTGGGCAGGTTTTCAGGTATCCAGCGGTATTTAAAAAACCGTGTATTGTAATTTCTGTCCCTGTATTCACCGTATACTCCGGCTTTTACAGAAGGTTTGAAGCCATTGTCGAACGAAAAATCATGTGTATAATTTGTCGATAAAGTATAGCTGTATTCGTTTAGCTTATTATAGTCGCGTGTTATATCGTTCTGGTCTATTTGGTATTCTTTGTAATGGGCATCTCCGGAATATCCGTTTTCTTCCCAGTTGATAATACGTCTGTCCGGCTGGTTCTTGTTACTGTAGGAAAAACCTGTGACCCAGTCCAGATTGTCTTTATCGGTTAGGGTATGTTTTCCGGCTAATTGTCCTGAATAAGCCAGGCGGCTACTGTAGATATATTCGGCCTTGCGTTGTCCGTAAAACCCACTTGTGTTCTGATATCCTTCACGGTCGGTATATCTGTTCTTCCCTATCTGGTTTACTATATTTCTGAATTCGAAACGATGCTTGTCGTTCGGCATATATATAAGATTGGCCAAAGCCCCTACCCTTGCATCATTATTATACTGATTATCTTTGTACTTGAATGTAAAATATGGTTTATCATTATCGGAATCATATACACCGTATCTGGAGTTTTCCATATCGGTATATGTCTTGCTTGTATTGCTATAGTTCAATGCAGCGATAAGTCCCCACATACTATTGTCCTGTCCGGTATATTTACGGTTTATAACGAAACCTAAACGTTGGTCGGGTAATGGATTTTTTGTATTTACAGACCAGTCGTTATTGAAACCGTTCTTTGTCAGGTTACTCACCTGTTCTGCATTGGTATTGTCGATTCTTCCTGAATTAAAGGCACTGGACAAACTTCTCATTCCATCGTCGAAACCAAGAAAATCGGTTCCACTACTCTTGCTGTATTTGAAATCCTTAAACTGAGTCTGGGTATTGATACCGAGACCATAATTTAACTGAATTGAATTTTCGCTCGGAATACCTTTTGTCTCCACCTTGATAAAACCTCCCGAGAAATCGGCCGGCAGTTCCGGTTGCGGTGATTTTACGATCATGATATTTTCTATCTGTGAACTGGGGATGATATCGAATGAGAAAGCACGGGTATCTGCTTCCGAACTGGGGATAGTACTGTTGTTTACCCACACATTATTATATCTTTGCGATAATCCTCTGGCTACTACAAACTTATCGTCTATGATAGAAATTCCGGGTACCCGTCTTATTACTTCCGATGCATCCCTGTCCTGGCTTTTCGATATTTGTTGTGAGGATACTCCGCTTATAACGGCATTGGATTTCTTTATCGAACTCAGCAGGGATACTTCCGAGTTTATACGGCCTATCGCTACTACATATACTTCGCCCAACGCATGTTCCGATTCTTTCATGGGAATATCCACGATGGTGGGTTCTCCTTTTTTGACTTCCACACCTGTAATCTCCATCGGCTGATAGGATAAATAAGATGTAACGATGGTATATTTTCCGGGGGCAACATTTAGTTCGTAGTCACCGTTTTCATTTGTTATGACACCTATTGTGGTATTTTTCACCGATATGGCAACTCCGGGCAGTGTTTCCTGTGTTTTGGCATCTTTTACCGACCCTTTTATTATTGTCTGTGCCGACAGGGTGTTTGCTGATAGTAATATAAATACCGCAAAAAAAGTTTTTAATAAGTAGTTACGTTGTTTAAACATATTCCTAATTTCCTTGTACATATTTTCTTTGAATTTTACGATACAAAGCACCTGTATTTTTGTTACAGAAACGCTACATAAAAAATAAGGTTGAACAAAGAAATTATCTCTTTCCTGTTAAGCGTTTTGTAACAGCATTAACAGGGATAGCTTTCTTTTTGTCATGTCAAAACGCCTATACTTCGATTAAAAACGCCTGTCTGTCGATTAGCGTTGTTTACCATCCTTCCTCCTCATAATTTTGAGATAGAAATAAAAATATGAAATATGAAAAAGTCGATTTTGGCAATAACATTTATCCTTATCTGCTCCGGTCTGGCAGCCCAGCCCCCAATGGGTGGAGGAGGCGGAGGCAGACCTCAGGGTGGTCCGGGTGGAGGCCGTCCGCCTATGATGAACAAGCACGGGCAAAATCAGGATAGTTTTATGATAATGGGCATACCCGAAATACCTGATTTAACGTTGGAACAACGAGAAAAACTGGGAAAAGAAATAACCAATGAACGTAAGGATATTTCAAAGTTGATGCAGGAAAAGCAGGAATTGAAAATAGATTCCGAGAACCCCGGAATGGCGGAAAAAGATAGGCAGAAACTTTTCGGGAAGATGGCTAAAATAGATGAAAAGATAAAAAAGAAAGAAGAAAAATATGACAAGAAGTATCGTTCTATCCTATCCGATGAGCAATATAATATATTCTCGGCGAATAAGAAGAATATAGAGTTCAGAGGGCAAGGCATACCCAATAGGGGTAACAGGCAACAACCACCTGCACAAAGACCCGATGATAACGGAGGCCGTCCGGATATGGCGGATGACGATATGTTTTGATAATTTCATGAATCAGATATTTTATGAACACGTATAATATTAGAAGATTGTTTGGTTTGGTAATGGTTGGTGTTCTTATACCAGCCATTGCTTTTTCTCAAAAGAAATGGACTTTGCGGGATTGTATCGATTATGCACGCCAGGAAAACATTCAGGTGAAAAAATCGGACATTACAGCAGAAACTTATGATGTGGATATTTCGCAATCAAAAGCCGCGTTGTTCCCTTCCCTCAGCGGAAGTGTTTCGCAACGGTATACAAATTCACAATCGCCTGATGGGAACGGGGATTACCGGTACGAAGGTTTATTCAACGGGCAATATACCCTGAATGCGAACTGGACTGTGTACAATGGAGGAAAAAACAGGAATGATATAAAGCAGGCTCAATTGCAGAAAGAAATGCAGAACCTGAATACCCAGAATACCCAGAACAATATTGAAATAGCTATAACCCAAGCCTACCTGCAAATACTTTATAGCAGGGAATCGATAAAGAATAATGAAAATATAGTCGCATCGGATTCAGCTCAATTGGAACAGACTAAAATATTTTTGGATGCCGGTAGTATAACACGGAGCGAGTATGCGCAGGTGGAAGCGCAATATAGTGCCGATAAATATAATCTGGTACAGGCCCAGAATTCATTTGAGATTTATAAGCTACAACTAAAACAGCTGCTGGAACTTGATTATGACGAAGGAATGGATATCGATTTTCCACGGATTGACGATCAGGATATATTATCTTTTATCCCTTCGAAGTATGAAGTATATCAGAGAGCGTTGAATATTATGCCGGAAATTACCAGCAGCAAGACGAATATTAAACTGGCAGAACTCAATAAATCGTCAGCCAAAGCGGGCTATTTACCGACAGTATCCGTATCGGGAAGTATCGGTACAGGAAATATATTCAACAGCAATCCCTCATTTGCGACACAGATAGGGCGTAATTTCAATCAGAGTGTAGGGCTGACGGTCAGCATCCCTATATTTGATAATAAACAGAACCGGTCGAATGTAAAGAAAGCCGATCTGAATATTCAAATGGCTGAATTGGATTTGATCGATACACAAAAGACATTGCTCTCTACAATAGAAAACCTGTATCAGGACGCGGTATCGGGACAAAGTAAATACAATGCAGCAAAAGACAAGCTTAATTCGGCCAAATTGAGCTATGAACTGGTGCAGGAACAATATGCGCTGGGAATGCGTAATACAGTTGAACTGACGACCGAAAAGAATAATTATGCCAATGCTTTGCAGGATTTGCTGCAAGCTAAATATACAGCGTTGGTAAGTCTCAAATTACTTAATTTTTATCAGGGGCAGGAGATCGCATTATAATTAATAATCAGCACTTAACAGATAATAAATCACTTGTAAGTCGTAACTCGTAATTAAATATGAATAAGAAACTAAAAAAATACCTGATTACTGCAGCCATAATAGCAATTGTAGCTGCAGGGATATTCTTACTACTGCCGTCAGCAAAAGGCTCTGCCATCATACTGGATACGGCGAAGGCAGAAAAAGGGAATATCTCTATTGCCGTTACAGCAACAGGTACTATAGAGCCAATAACATTAGTAGAAGTAGGTACACAGGTATCGGGTGTTATATCTAAAATATATGTGGACTTTAATTCAGAAGTAAAAGCCGGACAAGTACTGGCCGAACTGGATAAGAGACTGCTGGTATCGGAACTGGAAAATGCAAATGCGAATCTACAGACAAGACAGGTTGAGCTTATATTACAAAAACAAAATTACGACCGTCAGAAAGGCCTGTGGGAAAAGCAGGCAATCAGTAAAGTAGACTGGGAAAACGCTGAATCTACCTACCAGACGGCACAGTTGGCAGTAACTTCATCGAAGGCTGCTGTACTGAAAGCACAAACCAATCTGGGATATGCAACCATCACATCTACTATCGACGGAGTAGTTATATCCCGGGCGGTAGAAGAGGGGCAAACCGTAGCCGCTTCATTCAGCACCCCTACCCTGTTTACTATAGCTAACGACCTGACAAAGATGCGTGTGATCGCCAATGTGGACGAGGCTGATATAGGCGGAGTGAAAGAAGGACAACGTGTAACATTTACAGTGGATGCTTTCCCTGATGATGAATTTGAAGGAAAAGTGGTACAGGTAAGGCTCGAAGCTACAACAACATCGAATGTTGTTACATATGAAGTCGTTATAGACGCTCCGAATCCCGAATTGAAACTGAAACCGGGACTTACTGCCAGTGTCAATATCTATACACAGGAAGAACAGGATGTGCTGGTAGTACCATCCAAGGCCTTACGCTTCAATCCTGATCCCGATATAATGAAGAATTTCAAAGATCTGACGTTGGGACAGCCTCTGCAGTTCGATCCGAAGGATAAAACCAAGAAAGTAGTTTGGGTAAAATCGGGAAATACACTTTCACCTAAACAGGTTACAGTAGGAACCACCGATGGCGTACATGTATCTGTAAAGGAAGGACTTAATCAGGGAGAAGTAGTTGTCACAGGTATTTCGCAAGAGACAAATAGCAGTATGTCCGAGCCTGAAAAAGCAAATGGCGAATCGAGCCCGTTTATGCCTCAGCGTCCGGGCGGTAACAGGAGGAGATAATGTAATGAATCAGAATAAGGAAATTATAAGAGTAGAAAATCTGAAACGCGACTATATTGTAGGCGATGAAACGGTTCATGCCCTACGGGGTATCAGCTTCAGCATACAGGAGGGCGAATTTGTGACCATCATGGGTACCAGCGGTTCCGGAAAATCTACTTTATTGAATATATTGGGGTGTCTGGATACGCCTACAGAGGGAGAATATTATCTGGATGGGATTTCTGTCCGCAAAATGGGCAAGAATGACAGGGCTACACTACGTAACCGTAAGATCGGATTTATATTTCAGTCTTATAATCTGCTGGCGAAGACAACAGCTGTGGAGAATGTAGAATTGCCCTTGATGTACAACCCTGATGTTTCGGCAAAAGAACGTCATCAGCGTGCTATCAAAGCTTTGGAAGAAGTAGGGTTGGGTGACAGGCTCAACCATAAGTCCAATCAGATGTCGGGAGGTCAGATGCAACGTGTGGCTATTGCCCGTGCGCTGGTAAATGAACCCGTAATAATACTGGCTGACGAAGCTACCGGAAACCTCGATACCCGTACATCTTTCGAAATTCTTTCGGTATTGCAACGCATGCATGATGAAGAAGGGCGTACAATCATATTTGTAACACACAATCCTGAGATCTCGGCATTCAGCAGTCGCAATATTGTCATTCGTGATGGTAGTATCAAGGAAGATAAGTATAATGATAATATACAGTCGGCAAGAGAATTTTTAGCAAAACTGCCGAAAGAGGATAATTAATGAGATGATATGCCAATATTTTTAAACGAAAAGTGAAGAACGAAAAACGATAAATATTTTTCACTTATCACTTTTAGTTTTTCACTTTCAAATCGGCACATAAAAATTATGAATTTAGTAAATCTATTCAAAATAGCTCTTCGGGCACTGAGCGGTAATAAGTTTAGGGGCTTCCTTACCATGCTTGGGATTATAATCGGTGTAGCGGCCGTTATTACCATGCTTGCAATAGGACAAGGTTCGAAGAAGAGTATACAGGACCAGATATCCACCATGGGTTCGAATATGATAAATATCCGTCCCGGAACAGGTCAGTTTGGTGGAGTACGACAGAGCGCATCGAGCATGCAGACGCTGAAACTCGAAGATTATGAGGCTATTGTGGAGCAGGCCGAATATATCTCGGCAGCATCACCCGAAGTACAATCATCAGGACAGGTGATTTATGGCGCAAACAACTCTCCTACTTCCATTTATGGTGTAAATCCCTCCTACCTCGATATCCGCAAATATACTATTGCTCAGGGCGAAATGTTTAGTGAAGGAGATGTTAAGACTTCTGCAAAAGTTTGTGTAATAGGGCAAACAGTTGTAGACAATTTGTTTACAAACGGTGAAGACCCTGTTGGACAGACTATCCGTTTCAACAAAATACCGTTTAAAGTAATAGGAGTACTTACCTCGAAAGGTGACAATACAATGGGGATGGATCAGGACGATTTGATAATCGCTCCTTATACTACAGTTCAGAAGCGTATTCTGGCCATTACTTACATTCAGTCTATATCGGCCTCTGCCGTAACAGAGGATGCTACCGAAGATGCTATAACAAGTATAGAAAACATCTTGCGGCAGCGTCACAAAATAGGGGCGAATGATGAGGATGATTTCAATGTACGTTCACAGAAAGAGCTTATCTCCATGATGAGTTCTACAACGGATATGATGACAATCCTTTTGGCATGTATTGCAGGTATATCGCTGTTGGTCGGTGGTATAGGCATTATGAATATTATGTATGTATCAGTAACAGAGCGTACCCGTGAAATCGGGCTGCGTATGTCTATCGGTGCCAAAGGTGTGGATATATTAATGCAGTTCCTGATCGAAGCCATTCTTCTGAGCGTAACAGGAGGTATAATAGGTGTGATACTCGGGGTCAGCAGTGCCTTTATGGTAAATTACCTTTTGGCATGGCCTATCAGTATTCAGGTATATACTATTGTATTGTCTTTCATTGTATGTACTGCCACAGGAATTTTCTTCGGTTGGTATCCTGCAAAAAAAGCATCATACCTTGATCCGATCGAAGCGCTGAGATATGAATAAGCTTGAATTATCTCTTAAATTGTTTATCTATATAGTTGTGTAATAAGCACAGAGATATTTAATTTTGTTATTGGTTTAGGGAAAAAGTAACAGTAATAAAATATGAATAATGTGTTACCTTTGTTACTTTTTAACAAGCACTAAGTTGAAAGTTATATGAGAGGTACGAAACATAAGTTGTTTACTGATAACTGAAAAAAACTGTTACGTTTGTTGCTTTTTAACTAAATATGGTTAATAAACGTAAATATATACTTAAGTCATTTAAGCTTAACTTACTGTATTTTAAAATGATATGAGCATGAAAAACTTTATAAAAATATTTCCACACATCATTATATGGACAATTGCATTATTGGTTCCGATATACTTGATCTCGCGTGAAGGAACATTTGATTATAAACCTTATTATAATTATATTATTCGCATGGGAATATTTGCCATATTGTTTTATGCAAATTATTCCTATTTGATAGAAAAATATTTATTCAACAGGAAGTTTGCTCTTTATGTTGTTACAAATATAGCGCTTATAGCTGTTCTGGTAATCCTTCAGACTTTTGTATCAGAATGTATGCGTCCTGATCCGGAGGTGGTACAGAGTATAGAACAAGGTATGCGGAAGAAACCGCCTCATATGGGCCGGTTTCCGGAAGGCAAGCATGGTGGACCACCACTTCTGATGCGTTTCATATTCGATTATGTATCTATTATTTTTGTGATAGGACTCGCTGTGGCAATAAAAACAACTATTCGCTGGTATAGGGATTCAATTAATTTTGAGAAGGCGAAAAGTGTTCAGCTAGAGGCCGATTTGCGTAATTTGAGAAGTCAGCTTAATCCTCACTTTCTTTTTAATACACTGAATAATATATATTCACTGATTGCTATCGATCAGAACAGGGCGCAGGATGCCGTCCATAGGCTCAGTAATCTTTTACGCTATGTGATGTACGATAATGATGAGAAATTTGTTCCTTTGGATAAGGAATTGACGTTTACTCAGAACTATATTGATTTAGTGAAACTCCGTCTTAGCGCTAACGTGAAACTAAATGTGCTGATAGACGGCAAAAGCAGCCATGATATGATTGCGTCATTAATGTTTATCACCCTGATAGAGAATGCTTTTAAACATGGGATAAATAATGGTGAAGAAAGTTTTATTGATGTTAGTATTTTGGTAGATCCGGGTAAAGGAGTACTTTGTACAGTAGAGAACAGCCTTGTGGAAAGAGAAGAAAATATGAACATGGAAGAGCATAATTCCGGCATTGGTTTAACCAACCTGTCTAAAAGACTTGACCTTCTATATCCTAACAGGCATGAATTTATCGCAGAGAAACGGACAAACAGTTTCTTTACATTATTAAGAATCGATTTTGGGAAAGAAAATAATATATTATGAAGCTGAAATGTGTAATAATAGATGATGAGCCTTTAGCGATAGATTTGTTGAAGACATATGTTGCTAAAACTCCCTTTTTAGAATTGACCGGGACTTTTAATAACGCTTTGTCTGCTATAGACACGATAAATAACGGAAAAACAGATGTATTGTTTCTGGATATAAATATGCCTCAGATAACAGGCCTGGAATTTTCCAAAACCCTCCCTCCCACTACAAAGATTATATTTACGACAGCATATGACCAGTATGCTGTGGATGGTTTCCGGCTAAATGCACTGGACTATCTACTGAAACCAATTAATTATACAGAGTTTCTGCAAGCAGCAAATAAAGCTCTTGAATGGTTTAAGTTGACAGCCGCTTCATCAAATGATAATGCGGCATCCTCCGCTACGAGTATATTCGTGAAATCGGGTTACAGAATGGAGAAAATAGAGTTTGACGATATTCTCTATATAGAGAACCAAAAGGATTATGTAAAGTTTCATTTGGAAACTCAAAAGGAGCCGGTAAGTTCTCTGATGAGTATGCAATCGTTGGAGGAGAAACTTCCCGAAAAGCAGTTTATGCGTGTACATCGCTCTTTCATTGTTAATCTGGATAAGATAAAAACGATAGAAAGAAACTGTATTGTATTCGGAAAGGAATATATCCCTGTGTCAGAATCATATAAGGCGAAATTTATGGACTTCCTCAACAAGCATTTCTTTTAATGATGCAGATTTATCGCAAAAAAGGCTGATATTTATTTTGGAATTAGAAAAAAGTACATATCTTTGCATCGCTTTTGAGGAAAAGCACAGTGTTAAGATGAACACTGGAGAGATGGCAGAGTGGTCGATTGCGGCGGTCTTGAAAACCGTTGAACTGCGAGGTTCCGGGGGTTCGAATCCCTCTCTCTCCGCGGAAAGGCTAAGACAAAAGAAGCCAAAAACAAGAAAAGTCCTACAAATCAGTGATTTGTGGGACTTTTTCGTTTATCCCCATTTCATATAGAAGCCATAAAAAAGCCATTTTTTGACATAGCTGCGTAACCTATTCGTAACCTATTGTCAAAAAATCAAAATAGGTTACGATTTGTCTGATTTAGGCAGTTGGGAGTCTGTTTTTGGAAGCCTGTATTTATCTCATTATTTGATTGTTGAATGTATTTTTGAAATTAAATTTTGAGTTATGAAAAAGACGACATTCAGTATCCTTTTTTATGGAAAAAAGAATGGATTAAAAGCAAACGGCAAGATGCCGGTTATGGGACGAATTACCGTGAATGGAAAATCGATCCAGTTTGGAACAAAGGTTGATGTTGATCCTAAATTATGGAATGTAACGGCAGGTAAGCTTGTCGGAAAAACACAGGAAGTCATTAACACAAACTCAGTGCTTGATAGTATCAAAGCAACGATGACTAAGATTTACAGAGAACTACAGGAAAGAGAAGTTTCTGTTACCCCTGAACGTATTAAAAACATCTTCTTTGGTGTTGAAATTCAACAGCAAATGCTGCTTGATCTTTTTAGGAAGCATAATGAAGATGTTGAGAAACTGATCGGCATAAATAAAAGTAAGGCTACTTACCAAAAGTACGAAGTTACCAGAAAACATCTGACTTCTTTCATCAAAGAAAAATACAATCGTTCGGATGTCGCACTAAAAGAAATCGACTTTATTTTTATAACTGATTTTGAGGTTTACCTCTTGACCACAGCCGGATGTAATCCGAATACAACAGCCAAATTTATGCAGTTTTTTAAACGGATTGTTATTCTAGCCAAGAATAACGGATGGTTAAAGAGTGATCCGTTTATAAATTATAAGATCAGGATTAAGAAAGTCGATCGAGGCTATTTAACACAGAATGAAATAGAATCTATCATTAACAAGAAGATAACGATAAAGCGCCTGGATCAGATTCGGGATATTTTTATTTTTTCCTGTTTTTGCGGATTGGCTTATATCGATGTAAAAAATCTGAGAAAAGAAAATATTCGTATATCATTTGATGACAAACTCTGGTTAATAGGTAAAAGAGAAAAGACAGGGGTGTCTTTTACTATTCCTTTGCTTGATATTCCTCAAAAAATCCTGAATAAATATGAAGGAGCATTATCTGATGATCGTGTACTTCCGGTTCCAAGTAATCAAAAGGTAAATGCATATTTGAAGGAAATTGGCTCTTTATGTGGAATTGATAAGCAGTTGAGCTTCCATCTTGCAAGACACAATAAAACATCTTATCGACTACTACCCAGCATATTACGAACTGTTCGTTTTTTAATAGGTAACGATTTAGAAACCAGCTTGGTTCTTAGATATGCTTAATTTTCTAACTATACTAAAGAGCGACTCAATATTTGCAAATATATAAAATAAGATTAAACTTCAATTATATTTATAAAAATGATTTGTATTATCTCTATACGGTTTTAATCAAATGATTTTCTAGCGGTACCGAAAAATGGGTGATTTTACAAATCAAGAATTGTTTCTTTCATAATCTGTAAATTCATTTTTAATATCCACCCTACTGAAGAATTTCCCACATTCTTGTATGTTTTAATCTTCAATAAATAACATCAGCACTCATTATCATATATATAAATGTTGGCTCAATATTTGTTATTACTAAAACAAAAGAACAAATGGCTCTTAGTAATGCTTTTGCTTTTATAAAGTATATTCAATTAAGTAATGATTTTAGAAAATCTTGTTATAATTGCAAATCAAAGACTGATTTGATAACTATACTAGCATGTTATGAGATTGCATTTACAGAAGAAGAGTTTCGTGAAGCAATTAGTGCATCATTATTTAAATGCCAAACGGAGAATGAAGCTTTAAAAATTAAGCAAATAGAATGGCTATATAATTTATATCCCGAAAAATGACTTATTATGGATACAATAGAAAACAAAAACATTATCATACCCAATATAGAAAAAATTCGTTTTATAATTAAAGATGCCATCGGCTTAGACGTTATGTATGCCTATGAAGATTTGTTTTTTGCAGAACACGGTGTTTTTCTAATCAAAGTTTGTGACAATAATCAAAACCTCTTAGAATGCTTCTTTAATCTAGATTGTGATGTACATAATAGTTTGATAATACTCGAGAAGTTAATGATTTCATCTCAACTAAATGGAATGACTCTCCTTAATAAGGGGAAATTCGATATGAAGCAAGATAAGGGAGAACAAACCTTCTCCCTCACATTTTATAAATAGACATTTTATTTACAAAAATGTTTATTTCCCGATAAGCACTTCTGTTGACTTTATTATGGCATGAGCAACATCTCCGACTTTTAACTCCAGTTCATCCACACTATCTACCGTTATAACTGATACTATAGTTTGTCCATTCCCCAAATCAATAGTTACCTTAGCCATTACAGCTCCTCTCTTGATGTCTGTAATAGTTCCCTTTAAATCATTGCGAGCACTTAGTTTCATATTTTACAGTTTTAATTGATTATAATAGCATAACAGTAAACCCGTTGTCTTTGTTATTTTATATCGAATGCTTTTTCATTGAACTCACCAAAGTAGCTTCTCTAAGTTTATCAAATGTCTGAATATCCTTATTCGTAAGATTTAATCCATCTACATTTTGGTGAAAACGATCTCATTAGACTACATATATGTAGATTTACGAGAGCGATTCATTATACATATAATCATATATCGCTGTATATCTAAAACTTACATCCAATGGCATGATTTCTGATATAATACTGAAAAGAAATAGAACATGCATCAACCCTTTCGAATTATATCTAAGCTAGAAATAGAAAAAAATGGAAGTTGTTTTCTCAATGCGAAACGTATTGAGCTATTGAAGCGGATTAATAGTCGTGGATCTATTTTGGGAGCTTCCAAAGATATGAAAATGTCTTATCAGCAAGCATGGGTTATAATCAAAGAACTTAATAGTATCTCGCCATTACCTGTTGTCACACGTCAACGCGGTGGAACAAATGGAGGTGGTGCATTAATTACAAATTTCGGATTCAAATTAATAGAAAGTTTCGAGAGAATGGTTTCGGAACAGAACAGGTATATCTCTGAAATGGAAGATGATATACTGGCATGCTTTATTTGATTTTTTTTACGAATCGTTATTCTTTTCAATTTATATCGATCTATTTCATCTTAATTTATTTAGGTTATGGACAAAAAAAAGTTTTATTCAGTAATTTGTTTTGGTTTATTCTTAATTTTTCTTCAAGGACCCGTTTATTCACAATCAGTAAAGATTGACGGAGAAATACGGACACGAGCAGAGTATCGAAATGGATTTCAGAGCCCATTAGCAGATACATTGCATAGTGCAACTATAGGTTCTCTTCGAACGAGACTAAATGTTATTTACAGCGATGATAAAATCAAAGCTAAGATAACATTGCAAGATTCAAGAACCTATGGTCAGACAGGTATTAATAGTACGAATAATTCTCTTGGATTGTACGAAGCATGGGGAGCATATATGTTTACTCCTGAACTTTCGGCGACCTTAGGACGTCAGTCTCTCGAATATGACGATAAACGCCTTTTCTCTGCTGCAAATTGGAGCAATACAGGCAATTCGCACGATCTGTTGTTGCTGAAGTATGAAACTAAAACAGGTATTAAGGCACATCTTGGAAGTGAATGGAACAATGGCAGTGATGTCCTTTATGAATCTGCTTACGACGTAAGTAAATCATATAAAATGCTGACTTATATATGGCTGGCTAAATCTTTTGGAAAATTCGATGCCACAGCTTTATGGGTTAACGATGGTTTTCAACGAGGAACAACAAATGATTTGATAAACAAGTTGAGTTATCGAAATACAGTAGGCGGAAACTTAGGTTTTAAAGATAAGACAATACCATATTCATTCTATGCAACAGCCTATTATCAATTTGGACACAACCCTAAAGATAAAAGTTTAAGAGGCTATCTATTGGCTCTAAAAAATCAATATTCGATAACAAATAAGTGGAGCATAACACTAGGAGGAGACTATTTTTCGGGATCGAAATCAGATATGGAATCAGGAAAAGACCGTACTTTCAACAAGTTATATGGTGTAAACCACTCATTTAACGGATCAATGGAATATTGGGCTACTTTACCAACACAGGGGTTATCTGATTTATATGCAGGCATTACATTTAAGCCCAATTCAAAATTTAATATTGATGCAACATTTCACACATTCTCTCTGACTAAAGAATTAAGTTCAACAGATAAAAAGAATATTGGTTCTGAAGTAGATATCACGGCGAACTATACCATTTCACCCGAAATAACTTTGCAAGGAGGTTGGAGTGCTTATTTCAAAACGGATCAGACCAATACAGTAAAAAAACAAGTGAACATTGATACTAAATTTCCAACTTGGGCATATGTGATGATTTCATTTAAGCCTACCTTTTTATCTAAAAAATAAAATACTAATAATTAAATAACAAGAACTATGAAGCGATTATTATTTACAGCACTATTGCTACTTTCCGTCTTTATATATACAAATGCACAGAATGTTAAAGTTGCTGCTGCAGCAAATCTCAGATATGTACTTGAAGACATAAAAAAACTATATGAAAAAGAAAATCCAAAAGCTAAAATAGATATCACATTTGGCTCATCTGGTACGTTAACTCAACAAATAGTTAATGGAGCTGCATTTGATCTTTTTATGGCTGCGGATGTTGATTTCCCTAAAAAAGTGCAAGAGAGTGGCTTTGCAAATGGTGAAGTGAAAACATACATATATGGAAAATTAGCTCTTTGGAGTCTTACTCTCGACGTATCTAAAGGGATTAATACTGTACTTCAGTCATCAGTAAAGAAAATAGCAATAGCCAATCCCAAGGGTGCGCCATATGGAGAAGCCGCTGCTAACTTGCTCAAATCAAAGAAACTATACGATAAGATAAGCAGTCAGATTGTGTGGGGCGACAATATTGGTCAGGCAGCACAATTTGCTTTCTCCGGAAATGCCGAACTGGGTTTTGTTGCGCTATCATTGGCTATGGCTCCAGAAATGAGAAGCAAAGGTAAATATTATGTATTCTCCGAAAAGGATTGCCCTCCTATTGAACAAGCTTATGTATTAGTAAAAGGTTCGGAGAAAAATCCGGAAGCAGCGAAGTTTATAAACTATGCGATGAGTCGAAAGTGCGATAAGCTTTGGAGTAGCTATGGATACGGCTTATTAAAGAAATAGTAACAGATCAATTTCCTATTGTTACACTAAGAACAATAGGGAACTTATTATATAGAGATATGGAAACAGATTTTATAGATACCCTCTTACTGACGGCTAAATTAGCGACAGCAACAACAGGTATACTTTTCCTTTTGGGATTACCTGTTGCATATATATTGGCTTATACCCAATATCGGATAAAAGTGATCTTTGAAGCTTTGATTTGCATGCCAATGGTATTACCTCCGACAGTATTAGGATATTATCTGCTAGTAGCGTTTAGCCCGCAAAATGGATTCGGGCGATTCATTGAGCAATACTTCGATGTCCGATTAGCTTTTTCTTTTGAGGGAATATTGATTGCAAGCGTAATAGCCGGATTACCTTTTATGATACAGCCTCTTCAAAGCGGGCTTACGAGTTTGCCCGCAAGTTTTAGAGAAGCATCGTATATCTTAGGTAAATCAAAAATAAGAACATTCTTCCGTGTTTTATTGCCTAATATAAAACCTTCTATAATAACAGGTATTTCTCTCACATTTGCCCATTGCATAGGTGAGTTTGGGATTGTACTTATGGTTGGGGGTAATATTCCGGGACAAACAAGAATAGCATCAATCGCGATCTATGATGAGGTACAAACTTTGAATTATAGTGTAGCTAATAAGTATTCTCTTATCTTGTTTGTTACTTCTTTTGTGTTGTTGACAATCATTTATAGTATTAATAAAGGATTCAGGATGAAAACCGGAGGTGAATAAACCTCCATATATAAGCGAAAGGTATGATTTATATAAATGTAGAACGGAAAATGTTGACATCCGAAGGTGAGCGCTCATTAAATATAGATATTAATATAGAAGATAAACATCTTGTTGCTGTTTTTGGTCATTCAGGTGCAGGAAAGACAACTTTATTACGAATGATTGCCGGGTTGCAAAAGCCTGATAAAGGCGTTATCGCTATAGGAGATAACGTAGTATTCGACTCGGCAAAGAAGATCAATCTCTCTCCACAAAAAAGGAATATTGGCTTTATGTTTCAAGATTATGCCCTTTTTCCTAATATGACGGTGGAAGAAAATATACGTTTTGGACAAGATAAAGGACAAAATAAACAGTATACAGACCAATTAATAGAAACTTTTGGACTAGATATGCTGCGCAAGCGCAAGCCATCAAAATTATCAGGAGGACAAAAACAACGAGTAGCTTTGGCTCGCTCCATTGCAAGAAAACCAGATGTACTCCTTCTTGATGAACCGTTGTCTTCTTTAGATGAATCGATGAGATTATCTCTTCAATCTGAAATACTAAAAGCTCATGAATTATTTGCTTCAACAACACTTATTGTAAGTCATGATAAAGAAGAAGTCAAAAGACTAGCGACACATGTCCTTTGCATAGGAACAGAGAGAATCAGCGAGCTACTGAATCCTACATTTTTGTAGGATTCACTTTTAAATCTTACATTTTAGAACATTTTATAAAATCAGCTATTTTTTATTTCAAAACGATCAAAGATTATCAATCTATCGATCAGGATATTAAACCGTTATATTATTCAAGGTATAACGGTTTAACATGTTATGGCACATGCTTTGAATATATGTTTTCGTGAAACTAAAATTTCTATTATAAATATAATAATATTCAAAGTTATGAGAAAGATTGCGATTTATGGTAAAGGTGGAATTGGCAAATCAACAACCACACAAAATACTGTAGCCGGTTTAGCCGAAATGGGAAAAAAGGTAATGGTTGTTGGCTGCGATCCCAAAGCAGATTCTACTCGTCTGCTGCTTCATGGACTAGCTCAAAAAACAGTTTTGGATACATTAAGGGATGAAGGCGAAGATGTCGAACTTGACGATGTGTTAAAAGAAGGTTTTAAAGAAACAAGTTGTGTAGAGTCTGGGGGGCCTGAACCGGGTGTAGGTTGCGCAGGTCGAGGTATCATAACATCCATAAACTTGTTAGAGCAACTTGGTGCTTACGATGACGATAAACATCTGGATTATGTATTTTATGATGTATTGGGAGACGTTGTATGCGGAGGTTTTGCGATGCCTATCCGCGATGGAAAAGCACAGGAAGTGTACATTGTTTGTTCTGGTGAAATGATGGCGATGTATGCTGCTAATAATATATGCAAATCTATATCAAAATTCGGTAAAGTAGGCGATGTACGCCTAGGAGGCCTTATTTGTAATTCGCGTAAAGTAGACAATGAAGCAAATATGATTGAAGAGTTTGCTAAAAAACTTGGAACACAAATGATTCATTTTGTTCCTCGGGACAATATGGTTCAACATGCCGAAATTAATCGTAAAACAGTTATAGATCATGCACCGGAGCATCCTCAGGCAGATGAATACCGTACCCTTGCCAGAAAAATAGACGGAAACAAGATGCATGTAATACCCAAACCTCTTGAGATGGAAGAACTGGAAGAATTGCTTGTCGGATTTGGTATTATGAACTAATCAGACATTCAATATAGTCCTATTTTCTTAAAATTATTCAATTTACAATCATTAAATATCAGGAGGATTTTTATGTTATTAATAAGAGCCATAGTACGTCCGGAGAAATCGCCAGTGGTTATGAAAGATTTATTTAATGCCGGCTTTCCGGCTGTTACGAAGTTGTCGGTTTTCGGTCGCGGGAAACAACGCGGACTAAAAGTCGGCAACGTAACATACGATGAATTACCCAAAGATTTACTAATAATTGCAATCAACGAAAAGGACAAAGAATTTGTCGTAGAAACGATTATAGCATCTGCCCGTTCCGGAGAAAAAGGACAGGCCGGTGACGGAAAAATATTCATTACTCCAATAGAGGAAACTTACACCATATCAAGCCGTAAGAAAGAATAAAATTAAATCGTTAAAAGCATGAAATTAATCTTAGCAATTATAAGAATCGCAAAAATGAGTGAGACTAAAGAGGCTTTAGCCGCTGCGGGGCTTCCGTCCTTTACTGCAATGCATGTTTTAGGAAGAGGGCAAGGACATGGCGATTTGGAAAAGATAAAAGCAATATCTCAGCACAACGAAGCCGCACCGGAAGATCTGAAAGATGCCTTGGAATTTATCCCTGAAGTACCTCGTTTGAAGTCAAAACGAATGATAACACTTGTAGTTACCGATGAAAAAAAAGAGTTGGCTATAGAAACCATTCTGAAAGCAAACCAAACAGGAAAATCGGGCGATGGAAAAGTCTTTGTTTTAAATGCATTGGGTTCATACAGTGTACATACAGGTGAAGCTGGTGATGCAACATTGGATTAAACAATAAATAGGATCGAAGGAAAGATCTATAATCAAAAGAAATTATGGTAGACGATAAAGATAAAATCAAAGATGGTATAATTGCCGATTTACAAATTTTTAAAGATGAGGTGATAACCAAATATCCCAAAAAGGTCGGTAAAAAAAGAGCCAAGTCAATTATACTCAGTGATATTGAACAAACACCCGAAATCCAAGCAAACGTACGTACTATACCCGGTATCATAACTCAACGGGGATGTACATATGCCGGATGTAAGGGCGTAGTATTGGGACCAACCCGTGATATCGTAAATATTACACACGGCCCTATCGGATGTGGATTTTACTCATGGCTAACAAGACGTAATCAGACAAAACCGACAACGGATGAAGAAGCAAACTTTATACCCTATTGTTTTTCAACCGATATGCAAGATAAAAATATTGTATTCGGAGGAGAAGATAAGTTAAAGCAGGCTATTCGTGAAGCTTACGAATTATTTCATCCGAAAGCGATTGCTATATTCTCAACATGTCCCGTAGGACTGATTGGTGATGATGTACATCGGGTAGCACGACATATGATGGAGGAAATAGGTGGCGACATCAATATATTCGGATTCTCTTGTGAGGGTTATCGTGGTGTATCTCAGTCTGCCGGTCACCACATTGCAAACAATGGATTATTTAAAAACCTGATAGGTCGTGATGACGAAGTAAGAGGAAGTCTTAAATATCGCGTCAATTTGTTGGGTGAATATAACATCGGTGGCGATGCTTTCGAATTGGAAAGAGTATTCGAAAAATGCGGAATCAATCTTGTATCTACATTTAGTGGAAACTCGACTATCGAGAGTTTCGAAAATGCACATACAGCCGACCTGAATATGGTTATGTGTCATCGTTCTATCAACTATGTTGCAGAAATGATGGAAACAGCATTCGGTATTCCTTGGATCAAAGTTCAGCCGATAGGAGCACGATCAACAGCTAAAATGTTACGCAAAATTGCACAATATTTTGGTGATCAGGAATTAATAGATAAGGTCGAAGAGGTTGTAGCTGAAGAAATGGCTGAAGTAGAAGCTGTAAGGGAGAAGATATATTCGAAAACCAAAGGCAAGCTTTCAATGCTTTTTGTCGGAGGATCACGAGCACACCACTATCAAGACTTGTTTGAAGAACTGGGAATGACTACAATTGCAGCCGGATATGAATTCGGACACCGTGATGATTATGAAGGACGCCGTGTAATACCAACGATACAGATCGATGCTGATAGTCGCAATATCGAAGAGATAACCGTAACTAAAGATGCTACACGTTACAATCCGCGCAAGACAGAAAGCGAATTACAAGAATTAAACAAAGAACTTGAATTCACTGAGTACAAAGGGATCATGGATCAGATGGAAAAAGGGACTCTTGTTATAGATGACCTTAGCCATTATGAGATGGAGAAACTGATTGAAATGTATCATCCGGATGTATTCTGTGCTGGTATAAAAGAAAAATTCTGTGTTCAGAAAATGGGTATTCCTTTGAAGCAACTTCACAATTATGATGTAGGTGGACCATATGCCGGATTTAAAGGTGCTATTAACTTTTATAAAGACATCGAAATGATGGTAGGTGCAAATATCTGGAAGGAAATAAAAGCACCTTGGGAGAGCGATGCATATGTTGAAGCTCAGTATGCTTGCTAAACTATTATGAACAACTAAAAAATAAAAATTATGTTACTACGTCATACTACAGCAAAAGAAATAGATCGGAAGGCCTTGACCATTAATCCGGCAAAAACATGCCAGCCGGTTGGTGCGATGTATGCTGCATTAGGATTACATGGATGCCTGCCTCATAGCCATGGTTCGCAAGGATGTTGCTCTTATCACAGAAGTGCTTTGACCCGACATTTCAAAGAGCCGATTATGGCTGCTACAAGTTCTTTTTCAGAAGGTTCTTCGGTATTTGGGGGATCATCCAATCTTGTGGCTGCAATCGAAACAATATTTACAGTATATGAACCCGATGTTATTGCTGTACATACAACCTGTTTATCTGAAACTATTGGAGATGATATGACTCAGATTATATCGAAAGCGAATGAGGACGGGAAAATACCAGATGGGAAAAAAGTTATTTATTGTAATACTCCCAGTTATGTTGGAACACATGTTACAGGATATTCCAATCAATTGGCTGCATTTGTCAAATTCTATTCAACCGCCACCCCCAAGAAGAAAAATGTAGTAAATCTTATTGCCGGATGGATGGAACCTTCTGATATGCGCGAAATAAAACGGATAGCAGCAGTTATGGAAGCCCGTACAATAATGTTTCCGGATATGTCAGGTGTTTTGGATGCGCCTCTAACAGGAAAATATGAGATGTATCCTAGCGGAGGTACGACTCAATCGGATATGATAGCGACCGGTGATAGTAAATTTTCTATTGGTCTGGGAGCTTATTCGACAGAAGATGCCTGTATTAAATTGGAGAACAAATGCAAGGTCAAATTTGATGTATTGGAAATTCCTATTGGATTGAAGGCCACTGACCGATTCATCACTTCCCTTAGTCGTCATGCCAATCTTCCTGTTCCCGATTCTTTGACAGAAGAGCGAGGACGATTAATAGATCTTATTGCAGATAATTCTAAATATTTCTGGGGTAAGCGGGTTGCTCTTTTTGGTGACCCTGACACATTGATTCCTCTTACTGAGTTTTTGGTAACATTGGATATGAAGCCTGTCTATATTGTTACAGGAACTCCCGGCAAGCACTTCGATGAAGAAATGACGAATATATTGAAAGATATACCGGAAGCCAAATTCAAAAGTGGTGAACGAGCTGATATGTTCCAATTACATCAATGGATCAAACAAGAACCAGTAGATCTGCTTATAGGAAACTCATATGGAAAATACATTGCTCGTGATGAGAATATTCCATTCATACGTATGGGTTTTCCGATTGTAGATCGTCCTGGTCACAACTTCTTTCCTCACACAGGGTATATTGGGGCTACTAATATTGCAATAAATATTCTTGAGAAATTCTTGGACTATCAGGATAGAACTTGTTCCGAAGAAAAGGTGGAATTCCAAATGTAACAAATAGAAATAACAAAAAATGGCAGGCTTTTTAAAAGATAGAGAAAAACAGATTTTTACCAAAGGTGGAAATTCACAGAGTTTGATTGGCGGTAAGCCCAGCTTGGCCGGATCTGTCAGCCAAAGAGCCTGCGTCTTTTGTGGTTCTCGTGTCGTGTTATATCCAATAGCCGATGCCCTGCATTTGGTACATGGCCCTATCGGTTGTGCATCATACACATGGGACATAAGAGGCGCTATGTCTTCAGGACCAGAACTCCATCGCAGCAGTTTTTCTACAGATTTACGTGAAAAGCATGTAATCTTTGGCGGAGAAAAACAATTGTATCAAGCCCTTCATGAGCTTATCGATAAGCACCACCCTAAAGCCGCATTTGTATATTCGACATGTATTGTCGGGGTTATCGGAGATGACGTACAATCTGTGTGTAAGCGGGTAGCCAAAGAAAAAGATATCCCCGTAATAGCTGTGATGGCTGAAGGTTTTCAAGGGTCAAAAAAGGATGGTTACAAAATAGCCTGTGATGCTATGGCAAGCCTTATCGGAACTGACAATTCGAAAGAAATATCGCCGATGAGTATAAACATACTTGGAGACTTTAATCTGGCCGGAGAGCTTTGGATGCTAACAGAGTATTATAAAAGAATGGGTATTCATATACTAGCCTCTATAACAGGTGATGGCAGGGTGAAAGACATTCAGAATGCTCACAGGGCATCCTTAAATGTGGTTCAATGCTCCGGGTCAATGATGCATTTAGCCAAGACGATGAAGGAAGAATATGGAATTCCATTTATGAAGGTTTCTTACTTCGGTATTGAGGATATGTCTGACGCACTCTATGAGGTTGCCAAATTCTTTAAAAGCGAAGAAACAATGGATAAAGCTCGAGATCTGGTAAAAGAAGAATTATCTAAACTTCTTCCTGCACTGGAACCCTACCGTATCGCTTTACAAGGCAAGAAAGCAGCTATCTACGTGGGAGGTGCATTCAAAGCTATATCATTAGTTAAGGCATTGCGTCTTATAGGTGTGAAAACTGTAATAGCCGGTACACAAACCGGAAATACAGAGGATTACAAGTTATTAGAAGCTATCTGCGATGATGGCTGTATATTGGTCGATGACTCTAACCCCGTAGAGTTATCTGAGTTTGTGAAACAAACAGGTGCTGACCTATTTATCGGAGGTGTGAAGGAGCGCCCAATAGCATATAAATTGGGCATAGGCTTTTGCGATCATAACCATGAACGAAAATTGGCCTTAGCCGGATATGAAGGTATGCTCAATTTTGCCAAAGAGGTATATGAAACAGTAAGCAGTCCCGTCTGGCAGTTTGTAAAACGGTCATTCTAAAACATTACAGATCAAATTCTTTATTTATTTAATATTGATCAACTCAAAATATAAGAATATGAATCTTGCAGAATCAAACAGAACGAAAGATATGCCTTCCGGCGATAACTTCTCTTCCTCCTGTAATGCCTGCAAACAATGTACCCCACTGGGGGCATGTGTTGCCTTTAAAGGAATTGAGGGAGTATTGCCTATGCTTCACGGTTCGCAAGGTTGTGCGACTTATATAAGACGCTATTTGATAAGCCATTTTCGTGAACCGATGGATATTGCATCTTCCAATTTTAGTGAAGAAACAACCATTTTTGGAGGGAATAGGAACTTTAATACAGGAATTGATAATATCATCAGTCAGTATCATCCGGCAGTGATAGCCATTGCAAGTACTTGTTTAAGTGAAACGATAGGAGAAGATGTTCAGCGTTTGATAAATGAATATAAAAGTATTCATCACAATACAGATAATCTTCCTGAAATGATTTTTGCCTCTACCCCTAGTTATCAGGGAACACATTATGAAGGATTCCACGAAGCTGTATATGCAACTGTAAAAGCTTTGGCTGATGGACGGGGATCCGTAGGATCTCACATCAATTTGTTTAGCAATTTTATATCGCCCGAGGATATTCGCCATTTGAAAGAGATAGTTAATGATTTCGAACTCGAAATAATGTTATTCCCTGATTACTCTGATACGCTGGATAGTACTTCGTGGGATACATATCACCGTATAGCACAAGGAGGAACCACAATCGCTGCTTTGAGAAAGAGTGCCCTTGCATCGGTTTCTATTGAATTGGGGTACATCTTAAATTCGGGAGGTAAGAATGGTAAAATAAAAAATAATGCAATAGCTCAATCGGCAGGAGATTATTTACAGACAGAATTCGATGTCGTTTGCCGTAAAACGGGTTTGCCAATAGGTATAATTGAGTCTGATAAGTTTTTCAATCTCTTAGCCACTATATCCGGCAACCCTATTCCTGAGAAGTATCAAAAACAACGAGGACGTTTGGTCGATTTATATATCGATGGACATAAATATGTTTCAGGCAAAAAAGCGGTCATTTATGGCGAAGAAGATCTGGTTGTAGCTCTTGCCGCCTTTGCCTCAGAAATCGGGATAAAACCGGTATTGTGTGCTACAGGTGGCGAAAGTGGAAAACTGCGTGAAACACTCAAACAAACACTAGGTGACCTGTACGATGAAGATATAATTGTAGGTCAGGGTATGAGCTTCGAAAGAATGGAAGAGGTAACGAAAGATCTACAGCCTGATTTAATGTTAGGGAACAGTAAAGGATACTATATTGCCCGTAAGATGGATATCCCTATTGTTAGAGTAGGTTTTCCAATCCATGACCGCATTGGTGCTCAACATACTAAAACTTTAGGATACGAAGGTACAACAGCTTTGTTCGAGCAAATTGTGAATACATTATTGGAAGATAAACAACGAAAATCGCCCGTTGGGTATAAGTATATGTAATAAATAACTAAAAAGGAGAAAATATTATGAAAGATTTATCCCAACATCCATGTTTTAATGCTGAAGCAAAACATAAATATGCAAGAGTACACTTGCCGGTAGCTCCTAAGTGTAATATACAGTGTAATTATTGCAATCGAAAGTACGATTGTTGTAACGAGAGCCGTCCAGGAGTGACAAGTACCATCCTGTCTCCATTACAGTCGGTTCATTATATGAAAGCATTGTCCGAAAAAATACCGAACATAAGTGTCGTAGGTATTGCAGGGCCTGGTGATCCATTCGCTAATGCCGAAGAAACTTTGCAAACAATGAGGTTGGCTCAAAAAGAGTTTCCGGATCTTATATTTTGTCTATCATCCAATGGATTAGACTTGGCTCCATACATAGATGAAATAGCCGAAATAGGAGTGTCTCATGTAACGATAACCGTAAACTCGCTGAACCCTGAAACACTGGCTAAAATATATCGTTGGGTACGCTACAAAAGACGTGTATACAGAGGTGAAGAAGGAGGTAAAGTATTGTTGGAACAGCAACTTTATTGTATACAAAAGTTGAAAGAAAAAAATATAACAGTAAAGATAAATACAGTTATATGTCCGGGGATTAATGATCACGAAATAGAGGACTTGGCTAAAAAGGTTGCTGAATTAGGTGCCGATACCATGAATTGCATACCAATGTATCCAACAGAAAATACTGAATTCGAAATTTTAAAGGAACCCTCGAAAGAGATGATGAAGGATATAAAAGCTCGAATTTCGAAGTACATTAAACCAATGGCACATTGTGCTCGTTGCAGAGCCGATGCAGCCGGGTTGCTAGGACACGACAATACCGAAGCAATGAATATGATAGGTCAGTTTTCTTCCTTGGTCGTCAATAAGGGAAAGGGTCGTGAGCGAGTAGCCGTTGCCAGTAATGAAGGATTATTAGTAAATATGCATTTGGGGGAAGCCCGTAAGGTATACATATTCGAACAATCTAAAAACGGATATCATTTCGTAGAAACTCGAAATACTCCACCTGAAGGAACCGGAATGAATCGCTGGAAGGAACTAGCAGAAAAGACATTGATAGATTGCCAGGCGATACTCGTTGCCGGGATAGGAGAAACACCAATGAAAGTAATGCAGGAAAACGGAGTTAAAGTAATCCAAATGAATGGTTTGATAGATGCAGGTTTAGATGCTATTTACCTAAATCTACCAATAAAGACGCTATGTAGAAGTGAATATACAAAATGTGGAGAAACATGCCGGGGCACTGGTAGCGGCTGCGGATAACCTTATATTAAATAAAAGATCAATTACAACAAAAAACTAAAATAGAAAAATATATGAAAAAACCTGATTACATGATAATGGTCTGTAATTCTTATAGAGTTGCCGGTGATGCACAAGGATTCTGCAATAAGCAAGGTGCAACATCTTTTGTCCAATATATCTCCGAAGAGTGCTCAGATAGGGGTATTAATGCAGTTGTTACCACCACAGCTTGTCTGAGTGTTTGCAGTCAGGGGCCGGTAGTCGTAATTCAGCCCAATAATTTTTGGTATGGAGGTGTGACTGAAGATAAATTGGATGAAATATTAGATGCCCTGGAAGAAGACAAAGCTGTGAGTGAATATTTGATTACAGATTAATTTTTAGGATTAAATAAATACACTCTATGGAAGCAATCAAAAATATTTATATTATAGATTCTACACTTCGAGATGGAGAACAAGCCCCAGGTGTTGTATTTTCAGAACAAGAAAAGATCCATATAGCTCAAATGCTGGATGGGGTTGGTGTTGATGAAATAGAAGCCGGTACACCTGCTATGGGTGAGGATGAATGCCGCATAATCCGCAAAATTTCAGCAATGAATTTAAGTGCTCGTATTTCGGTCTGGAGCCGTGCCGTAAAGCAAGATATATTGATTGCAGCCAAGACAGGAGCTCAAGGTATCCATATCGCATTCCCATTATCAGACATTCAGTTAGCAAGTATGAATAAAGAATGGGCAATGATGAGAGACAGCCTTCCAGAGATGGTTGAAATAGCAAAATCTTATTTCGACTATGTGAGTGTAGGTGCTCAGGATGCAAGCCGGTGCAGAATAGAGAGGTTGTTCGAATTTATAAGCATGGCCGAAGAATTAAGTGTTCGCCGGATACGGTTTGCCGATACTGTCGGAATTCTCACTCCTATGGGAATTATGGATTTAATAAAAAAAATATTGAACCGATATCCCTATCTGGATATAGACTTCCATGGACATAATGATTTAGGTATGGCAACAGCGAATGCTATTACTGCATGGCAGTCCGGCGCGTCAACATTGAGTGTAACGGTCAATGGATTGGGTGAAAGGGCTGGTAACTCGGCTCTGGAAGAGGTTATTATGACTATGTTATTAATAGAAAAACAAAATAAATATTCAACTTCAACATTATACTCGTTATGTCAGTATGTATCAATAGCAGCAAAGCGTCCAATATCTGTCGGAAAGGCTATTTCCGGAAATATAGTTTTCAGCCATGAATCAGGTATTCACGCTAAAAGCTCTTTGATTGATATAAATGCTTTTCAGGCATTTGATGGAAAACTCATTGGTAGAGAAAGTTCGAGGAATCTTTTTGGAAAACATTCTGGTAAAGGTGCTGTCATAGATTTTTTAAACAAGCAGCATGTTATAATAGATAATGCTAAAATAGATAGACTAATGGCAATAATTCATCAAATGGCACAGACTTATCAACGGAGCATATATGGCACAGAGATTATAGAAGCATATTGGGACCTGGAATAGCTATTTTTCTATCAATATGACTTTAAAACAAATAAATTCATACCATTAAGATATATATAATTAATTTTAACAACTTATTGATGTGAAAATAATTATTTTTGTTTCATAAAGTTATTTTTGTGTATACTGTGTTAAAATGGAAAAAATATGTATTGCGATAAAATGAAACGTAGCTGCTATGCTGAAACTGATTTAACGTTTTTGGTTAATATAAGCAACGCGATTGGTCATAGTCAGGATATATATAAAGATATGGAATTGGTGCTAAATGATTTATGCGACTTTTTAGGTGCACAATACAGCATGATAACAATTGTGGACCGAAATTATGATAAAATTATGATTAGTGCAGCTCATGGCTTAACTAAAGAGGAGAAAAGCAGAGGTGTATACAAAATAGGAGAAGGTATTATCGGAGAGGTCGTTCAGACTGAAACACCTATTGTTATAAAAGATATTTCTAAAAACTCTAAATTTTTAAATAAAACAGGAATAAAAAGAAATAACAATCAGATGATGGCATTTCTTTGTGTTCCTATTATTCTGAAGAATGAAATAACCGGAACATTGAGTATTCATAAGGCTCACCAAGGTATTGTAGATTTTTCAGCGGAAATAAAATTCCTGAATATCGTGGGGATGCTAATAGGAAAAAATGTATCAATAAGACGTAAGCATATAGAAGAATTAGAAGAATTACGGAAAGAAAATATAAAACTCAGAAGAGAAAACTCTCCAAAGCCCGATAATATTATTGGTAATTCATCTTTGATGAATGATTTGTATAACCTTATAAATAGAGTTGCTCCCACCAATAGTACAGTTATGATTAGAGGAGAGAGTGGAGTTGGTAAAGAACTAATAGCCGAAGCTATACATAATGCCAGTAAAAGAGCTTCGAAGCCTTTTATCAAAGTAAATTGTTCGGCCCTTCCGGAAAACCTGATAGAAAGCGAATTATTCGGACACGAAAAAGGTTCTTTCACAGGGGCCAATGCGTCACATATGGGACGCTTTGAAATGGCTGACGGAGGTACGATATTTTTAGATGAAATAGGAGATGTTCCGCTTTCAATACAAGTAAAGTTATTAAGAGTAATACAGCAACGGCAAATTGAAAGAGTTGGAGGAACTAAAACAATAAATATAAATGTCCGGATAATAACAGCAACAAATAGAAATCTGGAAGAAATGATCAAGCAGGATACTTTTCGGGAAGATTTTTATTACCGGATAAATGTGTTTCCGATCTATGTACCCTCATTGAGAGAAAGACGAGCTGACATACCAATATTGACCGATCATTTCATTGCAAAATTAAATAAGATCAATAAAACAAATGTAAAACGTATAACCGGAGGTGCATTGGATATGTTAATGATGTACTCGTGGCCGGGTAATATCCGGGAACTGGAAAATGTTATAGAGCGGGCTATGATATTAACTACTGACGGAGTTATACACTCGTATAATTTACCACCCACATTACAAACCGGAGTCTCCTCTGATACTGTAGATAAAGGAACGTTAAACAGCATATTGGAGCGAGTCGAAAAGCAACTAATTATAGATACATTAATAGCCGCACACGGAAGCATTGTCAAAGCTTCTGGTCAATTAGGTGTAACAGAGCGCATAATGGGACTAAGGATTAATAAGTATAACATTCAGATACAGGACTATAAAAATCTTACGAATGAAGCCAGTTAACATAAATATAATTAGATGTGACTATACAAATACGGATCATCTGAATGCATTAGGTGACTTAATGAACGCATATATAGCAGATAATATGGGTGGAGGGGAAACTCTGAGTAAATTAAAACAATTGAAGTTAGTTGATGGATTAAATCAACACCCAACCTCAATTGTATTATTAGCCATGTGGGAAGATGTATTTTGTGGATTATTAGTCGCATTTGAGAATTTTTCCACATTTACGGTTAGTCCTATGATTAATATCCATGACCTGATAGTTTTGCCCACATACAGAGGTAAAGATATAGGGAGTCTATTGATGAAAGAGATAATAGAAATAGCATACGGCAAGAAATGCAGTAGAATTACGTTGGAAGTTCGAACTGATAATTTAGTCGCTCAGAGCTTATATAAGAAAATGGGATTTGTGGAGACAGAACCGTCAATGTATTATTGGCGAAAAAATTTACTCTAGATCGAATCATCATCAATCAATTTAAAGAAAATAAATGAGTACAGATTTAATAATTCCGGAAAAAGATTTGTACGCTGTATTATGTACAAGTTTAGAATATGCAAACTCTTATTATTCAATGTTGGCAAAAAGCATCAATACCCCAAAGCCCCGTTTTGATAATGACTTTTTGTATAATCTGGCTATAATGAGCACCGAAAAATATTTTGTTGCGCTTCTAGCTCGTTATGATTGGAATGCTTCTCATCACATGCCATTAGCCATGTATAAAGAGGCATTAGACTTTGATTCCGAACTTCCTGAATCAATAAAACAAACAGCAATTTTTGTGGGTAAGTTTGAAGCAATCTGTTCCATTGAAGGCTTCGGATATCGTACTCCATCACATCAAGATTTGCAAGAAATGGTAAAGGGGATTGAGGTATTAAAGCAATGGGTTGAAAAAAGAAAGGATGAAATATCATACTTATTCAGCAAATGATCAAAAATAGTTTTTCAACACTAACTTAAAAAGTACGAGATTAAAAAAACGAAATATTTGGACCATGTTATTGTTCGATATCCTTTTTAGCCTAAAAATAAAAGAATAACTCACTTATATTTTACTAATCAAATCGATTCTTAAAAAGAGAGACTTAATTTGATTTGGCATGCTCTATCGTTATCTACAGATTTTTTCATGTGACACAGTTATATTTTGGTCGAATCTACCACTTTCAATTATAAGATATAAAAGGACATGTACCTATACATGACTGAATAATAATGATTTAAATGTGATTTATTTATTTTCGACTATTCTTCTTGAGTGAGCTTTCTATTGTAGCATTAGTCACGAAAGCCTCAATACTTTTCCCTTTCAATCGATTTACTATGGGTTTCACAGAGTTGGAGTACTAGATAATTTACAACTGAATTCTATTACTGAGTTGTTTAAAATGCATCTCATAATAAGATAATGGTTTGGCCACAAACTAACCTTAAGTATTTGGCCGTATTTTATTCCTTTCTGTTTTAAATAGAGGATGTAAACAAAAAACACGAATACTTATATTTCGAATTCTTCTATCCACTGTGTTTTGGACTTTTCTTATATAAAAAGATGGAAATTAAAATTCTGTGATTTTCTCAGATTTGCTGTTCGTCGCATATTCCCTAAATGGTAACGATTATTATTCTGTGTTTTTCTTAGCTTTACTTAGTTGATTTTTAGTATATAAGGCTGTTTTTGTGTATTTTTCTGTGATTTGCTATGTTCTGCATAGTAATACCGGCAGTAACTTTTTTATATATTATACTTTATTAGTAACTATCTATAAAACAATAAGAAAACAACATTTGTTTTATTTAAACACATCAGTTTGTGGGATTCAATTTAAATTAAAAAGAAAGGAATCGATTATGAATTTAGAAAGACAGGCAGAAACGTTGAATGATTTAATATTAATCAATAACGACAGAGTGCAAGGTTATCAGAAAGCAATTGACGAGCTACAACCAGAAGATGCCGAGTTAAGAAGCGTATTCCAGGAAAGGGTTAATCAAAGTAGTCAGTTTCGCAATGAATTGGTTCCTGAAGTAAGTCGCACAGGTGAGGTAGTTGCCGAAGGGACAATGGTGTCCGGTAAGATATATCGTGCATGGATGGAGGTGAAAGCATTTTTTTCGGGAAATAATCGAAGAGCTATTCTCGAGAGCTGCGAACTGGGTGAAGATGCTGCTTTGCGTGCTTATGAAGAAGCATTGAACTGCGAGAATCTTACGCAGGAGCAACGCCTAAAGGTAATTCGTCATCGGGCAGAAATACAGATTTCACGCGATCATATCAGGTCAATGCGTGATGCACTTGGTTAAGAAAATATATTTATTTAATGCAATAAGGGAAGAGACAAAGGCCTCTTCCCTTATTTTTCACGATTTCCTGCTTCAGCTTCTACCCATTCGTCATTTTTATTGCAGTACTCGCACATATTACTTTCACCCGCATTCATAGTTCTTGTGAATCCTCACTTATCTCTGATGCTATTGGACTTTAAAAAATACCCTTTATACTTCTATAAAAGGTATTCCTCTCTATATTGATTGCAAATAAATAGATGTATCAATATTCCAAAGAATCATTACTGTTTTTATTTATCAGTGTGGAATCTTTTACTTCTACAGGATCACTAGGCGGCTCTGCTTTCTTGTTATTGGTACAACTCAAAGAAAAGATCGCTATAAGTACCGACAAGAGAATTAATATTTTCTTCATAACATTCATATTTAGTATAATATTATTGCTCCGGTAGTTCTTCTTTTGGAACTTTCAGTTTAATAATATTTAGCCAGTCTTTTTTCTTTTCACCCCATAGTGTATATTGTTCATCATCGAGTACTCCTTTTAAATTAGTATCCAGTGTTGAATCAAACTCTTTAACCGCATCTTCTGATAATGGTATGGTGGTGAAAAGCGCCAGAGTGTAGGCTGCATTATAATCAGCGACTGCCTCTTTTTGATCCGGTGTTAAAGTAAGAGCTGCAGTCAGTGTATCCGTTAGTAGAGTTGCAGCTTCTTTTGCCGCTTCTGTCCGTTTCTCATTCTGGGAGAATCCTGCCATTGTGGATAGTAATATTGCGAATAATAACACAATACTTTTTTTCAAATCAATTGCTTTCATGATGAATAATTGTTTCATTAGTAAAAAACCGATCGATGTCGGTCTATATTAAAAAACATGTCAAACATATAGCGGGTTGTAATAAAGGTTATTAATTAATTTATATTATAAATCCCAGACATAAATATACATACTCAAAGGATATGGTACATAAAAGGTTAATAAACACAATAGAAATGAAATATTACTCTCAAAATGTAGGAGAAGAATTACTATATCTAAACTAGAAGAGGGCAGTTAGGGTAAAGATTAAACTTGAGGAAAAAGAACGCCTTGTATATGAACTTTCGTATATTTTTCCTGAGAATTTCTATGAAGATAGATTTTATTCAATATCGCCGACCGATATTAATTATTGATAAAAGGAAGGCATATTTTTTTCTAAAATATGCCTTCCTTCAATGTTTTTTGATCGATTAATCATGACCTTCCGTTTTCACAATTTTATTATATAATCCCATAATCAAAAATGGAGCGGCCCATTGTCCGACAAATAAAGCGATATGTCTTTTACCACAACATTTTAAAGTGAGTGAAGCCGCCATCACTGTTAATGAAGCTGCCAGATAAACAGCCGAAGGTATTTTTGACGTTTGCTTTTCTATTGCCACTGTAAATTTACCTTCATTTGGAGTTGTTATTGCCATAATAGTTTGTTTTTTAATTAGTAATCTTGAGTTTAAACATTTCGTTTATTGAATTATCCCAGATGGTGCCCTCCTGTCACCCCATATACCTCCGCTGTAACATAACTTGATTCATCAGATGCGAGGAATACATATACGCCTGCAAGTTCTGCTGGTTGTCCAGCTCTCTTCAGAGGGGTTGCTTGTCCGAACTTGGGTAGTTTTTTCTGCTGCTGGCCGCCGCTGACTTGTAAAGCAGTCCATATAGGACCCGGAGCCACAGAATTAACTCTTATGCCCTTTTCTGCAATTTGCTTTGCCAATCCACGGGTGAAGTTTAGAATTGCACTTTTTGTTACAGCATAATCTAACAAATCAGGACTCGGCTGATATGCTTGGATCGAAGATGTAGTAATAATAGAAGAGCCCGGTGGAAGAAAAGGTAAAGCCTCCTGAACCATCCAAAATAAAGAAAATACATTAATCTTGAAAGTATCCATAAGTTGCTCTGTTGTGATTTCACGTATATCTGTTTTAGAAACTTGTTTGCCGGCAACAAAAGCGAGTATATCCAGTCCTTCTAATTTTTCATTGGCCTTTTTAATCATTTGCCTACAAAATTTTTCATCACTCAAGTCTCCCTCTATAAGAATAACCTTACTTCCATCCTTTTCAAGCAATTCTACTAATGAATCAGCGTCTTTTTGCTCTGATTTCATATAGGTGATAGCTATATCTGCACCTTCACGGGCATACGCAATAGCTACCGCACGTCCTATTCCCGAATCACCTCCGGTAATAAGAGCTTTACGCCCTTCCAAGCGCCCATTTCCTTTATAATTTTTTTCGCCGCAATCAGGTACAGGCTCCATTTCAGATTGCACTCCCGGGGATTTCTGTAATTGTTTGGGAAACCCATCTTGCCTATACTTTGTAACAGGATTTTGTATTTTATCTTGTTCTTTTTTATTCATTTCTTCTTTGTTTAAAAGTTGAAGTTCGTTTATTATACAAACAGTAAGTTTTCCCTCAACCTTGGAATAACTCATGCCCGTTACTGTTTCCGGTGATTCCATTATCTCTACCCGATAAAAGCCCGTGTTTCAGCCTGATTATGTATATTGTCATTAAGCAGAAGCCATTACGACTTTCCCTCTTTCCTATTCTTTTTCGGTTTAGAAGCAAAATCTTCCAATTCTTTTTCGGTCATACTATCTGCCACTTTTTTCACTTCATCACTTACATTTTTGGTTTCTCCTCTTTTATAAGCGAGAGCAGCTCCCATTAATCGTCTTTGTTTTTCACTTTTTGCTGGCATAATATTTTTCTTTTTATTATTTAGATATTCTATATATAAAAAACAATGCGTAAAAATTCATTGTCCTTAGAGATAATAAATGTTCTTAAATAACATAAAATGTTTCACGCATCCAATACTTTAAAATTGCAAAGCTCATATAAGCCAAAGACTAAATAAAATTAAAGTAATAGAAACTCTAATAACATGACTATTTATCAATCTTATTTCGTCTAGCCTCAGAGATAATTATTCTTCTGCTGCCCGCTCGTTTATATGGCTTTCGGCTATTTTAGTCAAAGCTACATCAGTCGCTTTTTCATTGTCAAGAATTCGTTGCAACAGAGCTGCAACTTCATTATAACCTTTGGTCCTCGCCAGAACTGCCAATGTGCCATATGTAGCAATCTCATAATGTTCAACTTTTTGTGCTGCAAGAATTAAACCCGCATCCCGTATAAATGTATCTTTGTCTGTATCTTTTATAATGGAATCAGCTTCTTCCAATAGACCTTCCATAGCATCACATTTGTGAGCTTGGGCTTTTTCGCCTAATAATTCGAAAGCTTGTTCCAAAGTAGTAATATGGGTATTGGTTTCTTGTGTATGTTTTTCAAAAGCAGAAGCCAATTTAGGACTTGTCGATGCCTTTTGCAATTTGGGTAAAGCTTTAACCAAATGTTGTTCGGCCCAATAAATATCTTTTAATTCCTCCACGAAAAATTCATGGAACTCAGAATTATCCGTTCCATTTGTTTTTATACTATTTCCTTTATTATTCGTTGTTGTCATAATTAAAAAATTTTGTTAGAAATTATTTTTTTATTACTCCTATTCTGTATTTACGCTCTAGGAGTTACATAATAGAACCGTAAAGTAATAGCCTCGGTTTTCTGAAAACCCTTAATTATAAATAAATTATGTTTATATCTTCCATATTTACAGTGATTTATGATTTCTGCATTTTTAATGTATATATTTAACTCAGTAAGTAGAACTTAAATAAATCATCCTTTGTTGTAATTTGAAATGAGTATAAATTAAAGAGAAGTATGGGTATAATCCTTGTTTTTTAGGAATACCATTAATATAGTTGAGATAAGTTGGTGAAGGTTATTATTATGGTTCGGTGAAATAGTTTTATTCTGAAACCTAAGTATAGCAAAACATAAAAATTGAAGCAAGAATGTAATTCTTTGAATAAAAAATAAAGATATGCCATTCAGCATATTAGATAAGTGAGGGTAACTTAATAAAAAAAAATGAATTATGAAGACAACTGAATATTCTAAAGATTCAGGAACAAAAAAATAATCCGGATCGAATAAGAGCAAAAATGAAAATTCCAAAAAAGGTTCCGACTCAAAGAATGGTAATTCTAGACAATATCCTGGACACTGTCTATTAGTACTGAATAGTCATTATTGATAATTATTCTCCTACTTTTTCTTCCGTTTTAATATACTCTCCCTTGAGTATACTTATTTTCCCATCCACTTCTAATATAGCAAGGGCAATTTTAGATATATCTCCTATACCGTGTTCTCTGCCGACTTGTTCCATGTCTGAAATGGTTATTTTATTTTTTTTCATTTCCTTTTTATTCAATACACCATGTCGTATCAATATAACAGGATTCCCTTCCATAAATTGCCTCAATCTTTTGGATTTATAAGTCCACCATTCAATAATTTTATTTAAGATCATAATTGTAGCCGCTCCTATTAAAGCGCCGGATAGAGAGTCATCCGATGCTCTCATTACATCGCCGACTACTTCACTTATAAGCATTATGACAACAAGGTCGGTAACAGAGAGTTGCCCTAGTTCTTTTTTACCTAGGAATCGTAACCCTACAATAATAAAAATGTAAATAATAGCAGAGTTGAGTACGGTATTTAAATGAATATTGTCTAACATATTAAAGATAAATCACTTTTATAAAAAATCAGTTACTCGTGTATTGGTCAGTAGATCAATATATTTTAGTTTTAATTTAAATGAATTTAAGACAAGCCGGCTCTGTTATCTGAATGTCATTATTAATATTTTCCAATATGCCAGTATCCTTTTTAATTTCATAAATCTCTATACAAGAACTATCTCTACAGGCTGCCAATAAAAATTTCCCATTTGGAGTAATTTGCAGATTACGGGGGTGAGTCCCGGTAATTTGATAATCAATCCTGTCCAATATGCCATTAGTGGAATTAATGCTGAAAATAGCGATTCCATCTTCTTTTAGCCTGACCGAAGCATATAGAAATCTACCATCGGGGGTGATCACAACATCTGCGCTTCCTCTTGCATTATTTGTTACTACAGGCATTTCCTGTAGTTGAAGTATCTCACCTTTATTATATGAAAACGTGATAATAGTATCTGATAGCTCATTAATTACGTAAAAGTATTGTCCTGATGGATGAAACTTAATGTGCCGGGGACCGGAACCATCTGGGACTTTAATATTTCTGATAGTTTCTTTGATTATAAATTCTCTTCCACATTCATCACATTCTTGATCTATTTCTATCTGGTAAATTTTATCTGTACCTAAATCCGAGGCTAATAAATACCTTCCATCGGGAGAAAATTCAACGCAATGGATATGTGGCCTGGTCTGTCTTTCAGGATCAACACTTTGTCCTTCGAAAACTATCAATTGAGACATTTTATAAAATAACCCATTTTTATCGATGCGAAATACACTTATGCTACCCCCTCCATAATTTGCTGTTATTACATATTTATCATCCTTGTCGATAGTGATATAGCAAGAGCCATTGTCACCACTAAGTATGCTGTCTTTCTGATCAAGCTCTTCTTTATTCTTATTATATGAAAATGCATTTACATAAGAAGGACTTCCTTCATTCTCCAGAACAGAATATACGAATTTCCTATCGTTGGAGAGGACAAAATAAGAAGGGTCATCAACTTCAGTTTTTCCTATATTTTCATACTCACCATTATTCTGGTTAAACCGAATGACGTAGATTCCGTTTTCCTTACCGGTAGCATAGGTACCGGCGAGCAGATGTATATTATTTTTCATTATCAAATAATTGTCTGTTTATTTACGATTGAAAGAGAGAATAAAGGCATATTTCAGTATAAGTAATATATCCTTTCTGACATATACTCCTGTTGATCATTTATAGCCTTTGGCTTTTATTTGTCATATGTTTGCCTTCATAGGGAGTTCTAATTTATATGATAATCTACTTTTAGATAGTCAATATTTTATAAAAACTATTTATTAAGCTTAGCTCAGATGATCTCCGCCTGTAACTCCATAAACCTCAGCTGTAACATAACTTGATTCCTGTGATGCCAGAAACACATATACACCTGCTAATTCCACAGGTTGCCCGGCTCTTTTAAGAGGGGTTCCCTTCCCGAACTGGGAGAGTCTTTCCTGTTGCTGACCGCCACTTAATTGCAAAGCAGTCCATATAGGGCCCGGGGCTACTGAATTTACTCTTATACCTTTGACTGCAACTTGCTTTGCTAAACCTCTGGTAAAGTTTATAATGGCACTCTTTGTTGCCGCATAATCCAATAAATCCGGGCTTGGCTGATAGGCTTGTAAAGAAGACGTCGTAATAATAGAAGCGCCCGGCGGAAGAAGAGGTAAAGCTTCCTGAATAGTCCAGAACAAAGAGAACACATTTATTTTGAAAATATCTGTTATTTGTTCTGTCGTTATATCTTTTATATCCGTTTTGGATACTTGTTTCCCAGCGACAAAAGTTAGTATATCCAGCCCCCCTAATTTTTTATGAGCTTTCTTAATCATTTGCCTGCAGAATTTCTCATCGCGTAAGTCTCCTGGAATAAGAGTCACTTTTTTCCCTTCCCTTTCAAGTAATTCTACTAACGAATCAGCATCTCTCTGCTCAGATTTCAAATAGTTTATAGCTATCTCTGCACCTTCGCGGGCGTAGGCGATAGCTACAGCCCGCCCTATACCTGAATCACCTCCGGTAATGAGGGCTTTACGTCCTTCCAGGCGCCCATTTCCTTTATAACTTTCTTCTCCACAATCAGGTTCCATCGGCATCTTGGATTGTATGCCGGGATATTTCTGTGTTCGCTTAGAAAATCTATATTGCCTGTACTGTGTAACAGGATTTTGTAATTTATTTGGTACTTGTTTTTTCATATTCTCTTTATTAAAAAAACTATATCCGTTTATTTCTTGATCCAGACAGCAAGTCTGCCTCCGCGGACTTTAAACAGAGCCTGCCCATCATCACCGATGGTGACCTCGTCATCTATACTACCTGTCACGTCATACCAGACTTCATCTTTATGATGTTCTCCTACATACATTACTTTGTCTCCATCATCGCCGTTAGATAAAAGCAGGGCTAAGCCGGAACCGGGATGGTCATCATCGCCCATTCTTGTAAAGCCTGCTGTATTACAATGGTCGAAATAGCTATTTTCATCCCCATAAGCATATTTCTGACGCACTCCTAATAGAATATCTATAATCGTCCTGTGAGGGGAATCCTGATCTCCTATCCGATAGTAATCACCATAGAAAATACAGGGATATCCTTTTTCCATTAATAAAATCAATCCATATGCCTGTGGTTTAAACCAGCTTTCTATTTCAGATTCCAATGAGCTTCCGCATTGAGAATCATGATTATCGACAAAGGTTACAGCATTTTCAGGGAAATTGCTTACCAATGTGTCATCCCAAAAACCCGTGAAATCAAAATCACGCCCCTGGCACGATGCCTGAAACATCTTGAAATGAAGAGGCACATCGAACAGGTCGAGTTTACATTCCATGAATTCAAGATAACTTTTCAACAGGCCAAAGTCTCCTTTCCAGTATTCCCCAACCACATAAAAATTGTCTCCTCTCTCAGCTCTTACCTTATCCAAAAACTGTTTTATGAAATTATCGTCCATGTGCTTAATTGCATCCAAACGCATTCCGTCCAGTTGCAACTCCCTGGAAACCCATTTACCCCAATGATTCAATTCTTTTACAACGTCGGGATGATTCAGATCGAGATCATTGCGAATTAAATAATCATAATTGCCATTTTCGCCGTTTACTCTCTGACTCCAATATTTGTCCTGACCTAGTATGCGGTAGATGCCGCATCTGCCATCGGCTTCATTTTTGTCAGTTCCTGAAAAATGGCTCGAGTTCCATTTAAAGTCGGAATATTTATTACCTCTTCCGGGAAAATCATAGCCTGTCCTTCCTTCTATCTCATAAGGCTCACTGATAGGATTATCCCGGTTTTCAGGGTCTACTTCCTGAACCATAAATCGTTCGGTATAATCCGCTCCGGCTTTATGATTCATCACAGCATCCAGATAGACGCATATCTGATATTTATGAAGCTCGTTTATCGCTTCTACCAACTCTCCCTTTGTGCCGTATTTAGTGCGAACCGTATTTTTCTGATCAAATTCTCCCAGATCGAACAAATCATAGGTGGAATACCCTTCATCTTCCTGTTCATCCGCTTTATATGCCGGAGGAATCCAAACAGAGGTCACGCCTATTTCACTAAGATGTTTTGCATCATTTTTTAACTGTATCCAGAATGTACCATCATTGGGCAAATTCCATTCGAAATATTGCATCATCACACCATTTTTCATATTTCAAGAATAAAATTGTAATTTAAAATAACCGGTTATTTCTTATTTTCAGGTTCTTCCCCTTCATCTCTCTATGATTCGGGAAAGAACCTTTTGAAAACCGAATGTGCCTAAGGACTTTTTCTTCTGAATAATGAAATAATCCAAAGTAACACTACAGCACCGATTACAGACATTAATAGCACGCCTAATATTCCTCCCGTAGTTATACCTAACAACCCATAAATCCATCCGCCCAATAGACTTCCGACTAAACCGACAATAAGGTTTATTACTATTCCAAAACCATGCCCCTTCATTATCCAACCGGCTATTGCACCGGCAGCAATACCAATAATAATGGCCCAAAGTATTCCTAATCCTTCCATAATTATACCTTTTTTATTATTTATGTTCTGTACGAGTCTCCACCAAGAATAAGTGGCAGGAATTGATATTAACTAGAACGTGATCTGTATATAGATTGTTTATTGTCACCCAAATAGTGGGATTAGGAACTTTTTGTAAATGAAATTTGTTTTAAATAATTAGGCCGAAACAAAATAACTCTTTTCTATTTCGTTTAAATTATTTATAAACAGATGGTTAGACTGTATTGTATGTATAGCGTATATGTTAAAACAGACAGGTGGAATCTATTTTATTCTTAAATAAAAATAAAATAAGTACCTAATGGCTTGTAAATATGACCGTTAAAATAGGTTATTTAACTTGTTACGTTAAACTTTTGCTTTTTTGTTACTGTTTAAATCTGCAAAGATCCATTGTTAAATAGAAGGTTATCTGATGTAATAACCTTTATCTCCTTAACTGCTGTTTATCTGGGCGCTCTACTACACTGGAAGGTATTCAGTGTAGTAAGTAAATATTGTAGGTAAAAATTGGCAGTTACTTAAAAAGAGAATGATGGAATCCGAGAAAACTGTAAAAAGTGCTGTAAACGAGAGAGTTTAATAATTAATTATTATGATCATGTTAGAAAAGGAAATTTGGGGAAATTCTATCCTTAACTGGGGTATTTCTATTCTCATCATTGTCGGTGCATTTATTATTGCAAAATTAGTTTCATTCTTTTTAAAAAAAGTAATGGGCTCATTTATAAAAAAGACTTCTAATCGTTTAGATGATATTATTTATGATTCGATAAGATCCCCTGTTCTATTTGCTATAATGCTGATAGGAATATGGATCGCAATTCACCGACTTGTATATCCTGACGGTTTTGTCCATGCAGTGGATAATGCATATAAAATACTAATTATATTGAATATTACATGGCTTGCAGCTCGGTTAGTGAGCAATCTGTTAGAAGAATATTGGGTCAAAAAAAATCATACACAAAGAATGCTACCTGTGGTAAAACGTACATTACTCGTCGTGGTATGGATAATAGGGTTAGTGATGGCATTAAGCAACGTAGGCGTTAATATAGGTGCATTATTGGGCACCTTGGGCATTGGTGGTATTGCCTTTGCATTAGCAGCACAGGATACGGTTAAAAATATTTTAGGGGCTTTTACTTTACTTACAGACAAACCGTTTAATATAGGCGATACAGTAAAGATAGATAATTTTGAAGGTACCATTATTGATATCGGTGCACGAAGTACGAAAATGCTGGATTATGATAAAAGAATCATCTCTTTTCCTAACTATAAAGTAGCCGATGCATATGTCATTAATATCACTGTTGAACCAAAGAGACGGGTGGTAATGAAAATAAATCTGGCTTACAATACTACTTATGAAATGATGAATGCCGCAATGAATATATTAAAAGAAATACCTTCCAAAGTACAATATGTTTCTCCAAATGACCTGGTCATTAACTTTTCTGACTTTACCGATTCAGCACTTGTTATTACGTTCATCTACTTTATAGATAAAGAAGGAGATATAGGAAAAACTACATCTGATGTCAATATGGAAGTTTTGAGGACGTTTAATCAGGCCAAACTAAAATTTGTTCATCCGATACAAATACATTTTGAAGGGAAAAATGATTCAGATGAAAAGGTATCAAGTTAATGCTATTATGATGAAATACGGAATGACTCCTCCTCACTTAGACAAAATATTAGGGAGTTCTGTGAAGAAAACTGACCGACTTGGCAGCGATAAAAAGAGAACGGAATCGGAACATCTACATGCGTTTCGCGAGGATGTATATATAGACGATAATAAAGCGGGAATGAAAAGTGATATAAAATAAAGTAAGATGAAATATTTTGTCTTTTAGCAATCAGCTTTATTTGAATATCTTATAGTACAATAAAACAACCATGTAAATAAATAGACATAGTGCTTCTTTGGTACTGTGCTTGATGATACCAGTATCATATCCAATATAAATAATCAAATTTAGATTCCTATCGTTTTACGTAATTAGATAGTTTTAAACCTTAATTAATATTCTCTTTGACATACTAGTGTAACTAAAAAAAATAGATGTGTTTTTGAAATACTGATGTATAAGATAAAATTGGATCTTTAGGCCTCTCTTAATTTTGAATATTAGCATTGTTCGAGAGAATGCCATTTAGGTTATATTTAAGGCTTTTCTTATTGACTTTTTCTATCAATCTCATCCATACGGTCATTTAATACTCTAACCAATTTATCCAGAAAGGAGGTACGGTTTATTCGGTTACGCATTTCTTTAAAGGTTCCATAGTAATCTCCTAAATCTATATTGAAAACAACTTCTATATAAGCAACTATTTCTTTGATATTCACATTTCCATAATTAAAACAACCCACTTTTTCCCAAGCATAGATAAGTTCAATCAAATCAATCTTGTTTGCTGTCCAAGTTATCCTTGTTTTAGGATATATAGGATATAGGGGTGGAGGGTTTTCAATCAAGTTCGAATTTAGGAGATTACTTCCTATATTATTATGATAGGACAGCAAATCTTTGTTTGAATAGGAAAATTTATTTTCAGAAAAACATTTAAGGTTTTTGTTTGGTGTAGTAATTCGCCATTCAAGTACCTGCATACTCAACCCAACCAAATACACGGCCTTCATTACAATCTTGAAAGCATTTTTTTCCCTTCTCACCGGATAATAATTCACAAAATCCGATAAGTTTTAAATGGACAAAACCAAGGCTATAATATAATTCCATATGGGTTGTTTCAAATTGGAGCCTGGTTAATAGCTTTAAAGCGAATTCATCACATGATTCTTCTAATTGTGAAATATATTGTTCTTCTTGTGAGGGTTTCGATAATAACCGAAATAACCTCGTTTGCATTAACTTCTGCATAATAATTGATTTAAATGTTATAGTAAATAATTTTTAATTGACTATACATCAGTATTTTTATCTTTCCATTCATCATAAATATGAAGATTACGTGTCATCGTATACATTTAATTATCTCTTTATTTCCCAATTCTTTTTATTATTTCCACAATATTAAAAAATAGAGTAATGATGCCGAAGCCAAAAAGGATCAGCCATTGGGGTATTTGGAATAAATATTCTTCAAGTATTTGCAAAGTTGTTACAGTAGGCTTGAAAAGCAAGACACCTATTACAAATGTAAACCAGAATATAAGGTTGATATATAAGTTTTTTATATATCTACTTGAATCAAATACAAGATATGCCATTAATAGAAAGGAGAAGGTCACTATTAAATTTTCTACTAATACAAAGCTATATATCCCTCCACTGTCCTCTATATGTATCTCGAATAAGAGGTGCATGAACGCACATAGAATATTGATGATAATTAATAGTCTTTTCATTTTATTGGTTTCAATATGACCATTTTAAATAGATGCTTCCCCATGTAAACCCTGCTCCGAATGCGGACAAAATTAGATTATCTCCTTTCTTTAACTTCGATTCCCATTCATATAAACACAGTGGTATTGTGCCTGCACTTGTATTTCCATATTTATGAATATTTACCATTACTTTTTCCGGTTCTAGTCCCATTCTGTTACCGACAGCTTCTATTATACGGATATTAGCCTGATGAGGAACCAACCAATTGATATCTTCGTTTACAAGATTGTTACGCTTCATTATTTGAGTTGACACATCTGCCATTCGAGACACAGCATGTTTAAATACAATTCTTCCTTCCTGATATACATAGTGCATTTTGTTTTCAATTGTATTATGGGATGCAGGATAAATAGACCCGCCTCCTTTCATATTTAAATGTGATGTACCGATGCCATCCACATGTAAGAGAGAGTCTATGATTCCCGTATCATCAAGAGTCGGTTCCAATAATACTGCCCCCACAGCATCGCCGAACAATGGACATGTAGTACGATCTTCGTAATTGGTAATTGCTGTCATTTTATCTCCGGCAACAACTATAACTTTATTTTTTTCTGCTTTTATAAAATTAGAACCTAATTCCAACGCATATATGAATCCGGCACAAGCAGCCTGTATATCAAATCCCAAAGCGTTTTTTATATTACATTCTCGGGCCGTAATAGACGCTGTTGATGGAAATACATAATCAGGGGTTGTTGTCGCAAATATTAATACTTCGATTTCATCCGGGTTTGTATTTGTTTTTACCAGAAGTTCTTTTACGGCTTTCACCCCCATATACGAAGTGCCTTTTTCTTTCAGTACTCTCCGTTCTTTAATGCCTACTCTGGTTGTAATCCAATCATCATTTGTATCAACCAATTCGGACAAATACTCATTTGTAATAATATCATCAGGATAGTAAGCTCCAACACCTTTTATTGCTGCTCTTCTCATTGTTAAATAATTAAAGTGACCTAATATTTTTTCTATAATTTTTAAGTTTCTTCTCATCTACTTTATCAATTATGGTAGAAAGCTCTTTTATCAACCTAGCCTTATCCGCCGGCAAGAACCCTGTCATTGGTACAGGGTTAGAAACTGTATTTGCAAAAAAATTAGTGTTTATATTCAAACTTTTAATGAAAGTACGTAATTCCTTGAGCCTTTCATGTTCGGTAGCTTCTTTAAAGAATCCTTGTTCAATGTCATTTTGTAACGGAGTATCAGGAAACACGGTCAATGAAACTACCGAAACTATATAAGGATTTAACTTATTGAACATATCCGAGGTTGCCAACGCATTTCTCTCTCCATTACCATGCCCTGCTAATCCTGTAAGATAAGATACGTAGTACTCTATTCCGGCTTCTTCAAATTTTTTCAGATTCTCAATTGTTTGGGCTGCCGATGTTTTTTTATTCATGTATGATAATGTTATATCATCTCCCGATTCGGTTCCAACTGTAATTCCGTTGAATCCTAAATGACGTAGGTTTTTCAATTCTTCCACACTCTTTTTAGTTATATCTGTAACCCGTGCAAACATACCTATGCTTTTGCATTCAGGAAGATATTTACGTATCATAATTCCTATATCCAAAAGCCTGTCATAACTCATTACAAACGGATTTGCTCCGACTAAGAATAGTCGCCGGGCTTTGGGTTGATAATGTTGAATGATTTTTAAATCATGTTCAAACTCATCTTTGGGCGACATCTTAAATTTTATATCCGGATATAAACTACAGAATTTACAATTGTGGTGACTGCAACTTATTGTTGCCTGAATCAGAGCGGAATTTGCTTCATAGGGAGGACGCCATATGGTTCCTGTGAAGTGCATATCATGTACATCCATATTTTTATTTTTTATTGACCTGTAATTTTTTTATAATGAGATAACTTTATTAAATATCTGGTATGCCTATCAACCAATGTGTCTTTTGCCTTTTGCAAAAGTGTTTGAGCATCTAATAAATCATTCAGGGTAATAAGTCCTGATTTATAATAGTTGTTATTGAGTCTTAGATTCTCTGAAGCGTTTTTTACAGAACTCTCTGCTATTTGTATTTGCTGATAGGCTACTTCCAGTTCTTTATAATAGTTTTTCATCTGGACTATTATTTTTTCATTTATCTTTTTTTGTCTGACCGAATGGGTTCCTCCCCACCAACCAGATATGGGTATGGAAACCGAAACAAAAGCCATTCCAACAGTATGTTTTCTGTCTACCATATTTTCAAAAAAATAGTTGGCTCCGACTGCTACCGTTGGTAATAATTTCCCTTTTTCAATTTGGGTTTGATATTTGGATACTTCTATACCTTTATCTAGTAGATTATATGTCTTATTAGCATGCAAAGCGGCATCGGAATTAACAGAAAAAGCGTTTGGATGAATTGCATTTTCAAATGCCACCTCTGTAATTTCTATGCTGTCTGATATTATTCCTATATGTTGAGATAATAACATTTTAACAGCATCTATATTATTGTAGAGTTCCATTTTACTCGCTTTTACTTCGTCCAGTTTTAATTGAACTTGCAATTCATTGTTGTGGGTTATTAAACCTGCCTTTACTGAAGCACTTACTTCTTTGAGGGTTTGACCGACTAGTTCTTCGATGACTTCGAGAGTTTTTAGTTTTTCTTTAAGTTGTATATATTGCCAATAATATTGTTCGGTGAGCAGTTCTACTTCATCTGCAACAATCTCCGATTGATTTTTCTGAATATCAACTAGTTTATCTGCTAGCTTATTGCCATTCATTATTTGCCCACCTGCGAAAATAGGTTGTGTCACACTGATTCCTCCATAAAAACCCTCTCTAATAAGAGATAAATCCATACCCATTATGCTTGTTTCCAATAAACCGGAATTAGACTTTAATCCGATTCCGTTTGCTTGAACCGAAGGGAAATATTTTGTAAAAGCATTCTTTTTCCCATGTTGAGCCTCTTGTATGCTCAATACCGATTTTTTCATCTCATAATTGTTTTGTTTTGCCAACTCCTTACATTCTTCTAGTGTTAGCTTTTGTTGAGAAAAGCAATCATGGGTACTGACCAACACTAAAATATATATCAGAAAAAATATTTTCATCTCAATACTATTTATTTAGTTCTTTATCCTTGAATTTGAATATTACAGAATATGCTACGGGTAGTATTGTTGAAATAAATACCATAGTTATTAATGTCCCGAAAAAGATAACCGAACCTAGCGGTGTCCACAATGGACTACCGCCGATAACCATAGGTATAACCCCAACGGCTGCGGCTGTAGATGTAAGAAAGATCGGGCGCATTCTACGGCTTCCTGCCTGAATAGCAGATTTCTCGACTGTTAATCCTTGCTCTTTTCTGAGAACTTCTGCATAATCGAGCATGATGATACCATTTCGCAATAGAATACCCATTAAACTTACGACTCCCAATATAGAGGTAACACTGATATCGGAACCCATTATTTGCATACCAATACTTGTCCCTAATAAGCATAACATTGTGGAACCTAGTGTGAGTAAGGCTAAGGCTATTTTCTTGAAATGGAAGATTAGAATAAATAGCATCAAACAAACCGTAATTAATAAACCATTTACGATTTGGGGCAGTCTTTCTCCGTCAGCTTCTTTCATACCACCGTAACTTACTTTTATTCCTTCGGGTAATTCAATTTCATCTATTTTGTTTTTTATTTTATTTGTTATGTTTATTTCATTATACCCTCTTTCCACTTCGGCTAATATTGACAATGTGCGGACACCGTTTCTTCTTACTATTTGTCCTTCATTCCAGTCGGGAGAGATAGATGCAATTTGTCTTAATGGAATGTTTGACATGCCACCCATCGTAGGTATATTGACATTACCGATATTTGAAAATGATTCTTCCTGTTTTCTTTCTGATTTTAGTATTACTTTTACAGGATAATCTTTCTCCCAAATATTTGTAATAGGAAATCCATCTCCCAATTCCAAGGCGGTACTCATTGCAATAATTGATTTGTCGATGCCCAGTTTATTCGTTTCGTTCTGATTTAGCCTAATTGAAACTCCCGGTAAATTTTCTTCAAAATTGGTTCTTATAAGTAATAACTCCGGCATCTTTTTCATTTCTGCCATAAGTGTTTCGCTTGCTTGTTTTATTGTGAGAATATCTTCTCCGCTTACTCTGATTTCGACAGGATATCGGGCTTCCGAAAAATCCATCTGCTTAAACTTTATATACGCTTCAGGAAAATAATCAGAGTATTTACGGCTATATTCATCAAGAATCTCTTTTGTTGCTTTTTTATCAGAAGTATTAACTATAAATTGCGCAAAATTATCCGACGGGAATTGTGGCACATAAGTATCATGGAACCTCGGAGAGCTTAAACCTACAAAAGAGGTAACTGATACAACGCGACCATCTTTTCTAAGAATATTATCCAAACTGTCTGCTATCTCTGTTGTTTGATATATTGATTTTCCATTGGGTAGAAATATTTCTACTGCAAATTGATCTCTTTCAACAAATGGCATTAATCGCAGCGGTAAATTGAAAAACCAAAACGCACCAATAGCCATCATCGAATATTTCTCCCGATGTTCATAATCTGCGTTGTATTCGGCTAAATAGGCTGTTTCCTCGAAGTTGGATGCGTGTTTCCGCATTTCAGAAAAGATGTCTCTTTTGTGGGTGGAAAAGCCTAAAATGACAGTCCGTGTCGTTCTTGATGCAAAATAGTCGCTTTGGCTGTCGCTCTCGTTCTGTTTCAATCTTGCCACGATAACCGCCTGTGCATTTTCGGGAAGTATCTCGGCAAAACGTTTGCTACCTATCGCTTTGACTTCCTCTAGTCGTATGCGTTCTTTTTCTTTCTCGTCCGCTTCTTCATTGGCTTTGGCTTGTGCTTCTTGGAGCAATATTGCTACTTCAAAGCTGTCCATAAATTGAGGGTTGTCGCTGTCGTAATAGAACCCAATGCCAAACTTCTCTTTCAATGGTCGGATAATATCGGCTGTATGAAAATCTTTTGTCATTAGGTTTATCAATTTGTAAGTGATACCCCATTGATTTTTTGTAGTGTCGTACACTACATAGCTGTGATAGCTATATCCTTCCATTTGGATGACTTGATTGATTTCTACCACTTGTTCGGCTCTGTCTATTTCCTTGTTCGCACCTAATAAAAATATTCTGCTCATAATTCTAAATTTTAAAGGGTTATAAATAAGTCAGCATGAGATAAATAAAGGCTATTACAGCACCCAGCATCAGCAGGCACGAAAGAATACCCCGAATCACATCATAGAAGAGATACAAGCCCACCAAAGCCCAGATAAACCCTGCTCCCCATAAGGAATAACCCACGATAATTAAGACTATTTTCAAAACCCAACCTATGCTAATTGGAAGGTAGGTGATTCGCTGTTTCCTGTTTTTTCTGCCGTTTGTTTCATAATTTCTGACCTTTTTTTTAACGCTATGCCGTATCGGAGCTGGTGAGGAGTATTCGAGTTTCAGAAGCTTTAAAAAGGGTAGTGTTTAGCTGTGCAAGGTTTTGACGAATAAATACGCTCGCCCGAATAGATACAAAGGAGGAAAAGAGGAAGATTTTTCGCCAAACCCTTTAGGGCATGACCTTGCTGTCAGCGTGCAAAACACGGAATACCTTTGCGACTGAAATCGAATACTCACTAGGCTCTGATGTCATTTCGCTTAAAGGGGAAGCGTTTGCTAATCTATACCATTGACAATATCAATGAAATTTCTTTCTCACTTGGCTTTGAAGACAGTTCTTATTTCTCCCGAATATTCAAAAAGAAGGCTGTACTTTCTACTTACGACTTTCTGAAAAAGTACCGAAAACACAACTAAAAGTCCTGCAATACCTGTTTCAAAACCCGCTGCCCCCCCTATTGAAGAGTATATAAGAAGGCGGACAAAAGTCAGAAAATAGAAGACTTTTTCTTGATCCCAAAGTGTTCACCCAAGAGATCTTAATATATTTAAAATATAGATTGGTAAACGATTGTATGAGGGATGTTCAGCTCTCTCTCCGCTAAATTGGACAAATAACTTAAAAAAGAGCTTATTATAAGTCTTTTTTACTTTGTGACAGGGACTTTGTAATTTTAAATATCTGAATATGATATACATAGTCACGGCTTATAAAATAACAAACAGTAACAAGTCTAAACCTGTTACTGTTTAATAAACAAACGATTATTGTCCTGTAGCCCCTATTTCCCTACAAAGGAATCCGGATATTTCACATTATAAAGAATATTATTATCACTGGAATGAATCCATGTATTAAATACCCGCTCATTGTCTGTAAGCTCAATAACCCTTGCCCCGTATCCCAGGCTGGTATAAGTCGTCTTACTGCCTGAAAAACGGCCGTACGCAAGGCAAATCCCATTCAGGTATCCAATGTAATCGTTATCATGATCATGTCCTGTAAATGTACCCATTACATCTCCACCTTCAACCATTGCCGCAAACATTCCGGTATTTATAATTCCGGGGCACTCTTTCTCAGTTCTATTGCCAAATACAGGAGCATTCTTTACATAGTTCTTGGTTGTATCAGGTAATAGCGTATATTCCTGTAAAGGGATATGAAAAAATGCCAGAGCCGGATATGGCTTGCCATTGTTTTCTCTCGTAAAGAAGGAGCTGTTGTTTCTGTACCATTCTACCTGATCAAAGCCGAACCAGTTATATCCTTTTTGTTCACCTACTTTATTATACGCATTAGAATCCATAAAATAAAGTATCGCCCCTGTTTTCTCTTGGGTATTCTTTATCTCAAGAACATAGTTACCCTCCCCGGTCAAATATGCAGGCCCTGTCTGCGCATAGCAATATGGTTTACTAATCACATAATCCATTATTTGCCGGCGGGTCCAGTCATGTTCATCGTCATGATTTCCCAATACGATCGCATACGGGATTTTTTTGCTGATAACGGGAGCCAGAACCTCATCCCAACCGTTCTTTGCAGGAGTATCTGTAACAATATCACCTGTAAATGCGACAAGATCAGGTTTCTCATTTTCAAGCACTTCTTTCATCATTCTGATAGACTTTGCAGATTCTTCAGATCCGCATTTATAGTGTATATCAGTGAATTGTACAATTTTGAATTTACCATTTTCATTAAAATGTAGCTTCCCCTGAGCATAAGTATTCGTAATGCATATAAGCATTAGCAATATTGACACTATTTTTTTCATCGATTCAATATTTATTTTAACCACCAGGTTTTTTGATTTATTTTATCATTGCCGTTTCCGAATTGTCTTGTTATAGCTGCTGATACATTGTCCGCATTGTAGTTATATTCCGATTGCGGATATATCCAGCGATAAGGAATTTCCACGCCTTTTATGCGATGAAATTCAGGATAACCGGTTCGTAAGTTTTCATAGAATGGAGTCCATCCTCCCTGAAAGAAACTTTGAAAATACTTTTGCAACACAATAGCTTGTATTTTTTCGTCATTCGTCGATTTTGTAGAAAAATTATTCGTTGGATTAGTCAGGTAGCTGTTTGCTATATCTTCGCTGACATAGGCGCCTAACCCTTTGGCATACGATTCATAAAACTTAAATGATGATTTTATACCATTGTTGTAGTATGTAGCCGCATCACCGGATATCCAGCCTCTGACACAAGCCTCTGATAAGATAAACTGCAATTCTGCATATCCTAACAAGATCGAAGGCTCATTGGTCGGGTCCTGATAGAAGCGTTCCAACACTTTCGAAACTTTCCCTTTTGTCGCCTTCTCATTCACTGTGCCATATGGTGCTGCCGGATCTCCGCCTTCGTAAGCCGTAAAGTCATCAATGGCTTTTCCCGCTTCCTTAGCTTCTTTCGTTTGAGTACAAAATAAGAATAGGCGAGGATCTTTGTGATCCTGAAGCCGTTTGATAAACGTAGAGTCAATATACATCCCGGAACCGAAAGAACTTGAATTGAATTCCGGATAACGGTTGTCCGCCTGATCCAAATACACTAATTGCCCATTATCCTGATTGCCGCTCATTAGAGGTTCACTTTGAACGATTGAAGCGAATTTGCTTTTGACATTCAGGTCTGTATCGCTTTCCTTATGAGATAAGGATAATAAAACTTTCAGGCGGAACGAGTTTATCAGGCGTTGCCATTTATCTGTATCTCCATTATAAATTATATCTCCTTTAATTGCAGCCTTCTCATTTTCAATAATGGTATTGGCCTCCTCCAGTTCGTCGAGGATACCTGTTATCACATCCTTCTGGTTATCATATACAGGCGCAAATATATTATCTGATTCACCTTTTAGCGCTTCCGAATAAGGTATGTCTCCAAACCGGAGAGCCATGTCGTAGAAATAATAAGCTCTAAAGAATTTACCCAAAGCAATATAGCTGTTCTCGTTTATCTTTTGGGCTTCCTCCATCATCTTACTGATGTCTTTCATCTTCGTATATGAATAATCCCCTCTGTTCCATTTATAGTATTGATAGCTATTCTCGCCATCTGTTTGTACGAGCATTTTATTTGCATAAAGAGGCGATGTTCCCTGAAACTCTCTGAAAGCAGTCCATTGTATCTGGGTAAGCAAAAGCTGAGGATGGGTTTCTGTTGGATTGTTCGGGTCCTTGTTTAGTTCTTCCAGATCATTGCATGAAGTCATACAAACCAGAATGGTAAAAATAAAAAATATAATCTTTTTCATAAAATACGTTCTTATTTACAGGATAAATACTTCGATTAAAATTTCATTGTTGCAGAAAATCCGATATATCTTGACGAAGGATCTTGCAGATTGTCATCATTACCATAATCAGGATCTACGTATGGTATCTTTTTCCACATCAACAGATTGTAACCATACAAGGTGACATCCAGTGATTTTATTTGTCCCAGATCAACTATTTTCTTCAGATCGTAACCAATAGACAGTCTTCTCAATTTGAAATAAGAGCGATCAAATACATTCGCGAATGTTTTATCATCAGAATCCAGTACCTGAGCCTGATAAGGATAAATCTGACTCCATGTCTGCCAACTCACAACCGTAGTATTAGGCGCATAAGTACGCGTATCTGACACAACCGCACCATTTACATCCCGTGTAAGCTCACCTCCCGTAACATTGACTCCCTTAGGTACATATATAGCATGTCCGGCTTCATATTCTGCATCTCTGTATGTGGTTGATTTTGGATGTTTTCCTCCCCACCACATCTTTTCGGTAGTAACGGATCTTATCAGACCGCCCCATGCTCCATCTATATCGATCTCAACTTTGAAATCTTTTATATTAAACTTATTCTGGAAACCTAAACGCCAAGAAGGATCTAGGTGTCCAAGTTTTTTCTGATATGCATCTTTTATCGGTAGCCCGCTATTTGGGTCAATGATTAATTGTCCGTCGGCAGAAGTTTGCCATACAGTAGCATAATATGCATCTGCCCTGTCACCTTTACTTAATGCATTATACTTACTTTGTCCGCCATAAATATCGGTGAGGCGTCTGACATACCGGCTCCAGTTTACGGCTACATCCCAAGAGAAATCTTTTGTGACAATCGGTTTTGCTCCAAGGATTATCTCCACTCCATTTGTATTATACACATTCCCGTTTACCTTTCTTGAGGTAAATCCGGATGCCTCTGATACATTCAGATTGATGATCTGATTTTCATCTTTAATATGATAATAAGTAGCATCCAATGTTATCCTGTTTTTTATAAAAGCTGTTGACAAACCGAACTCATAGGAAGTCGACTTTTCCGGTTTAATATTTGGATTGACCAGACTGGCGGGATAAGTTACAGATGGCGTCGAACCATAAGTCACACCTTTTTGGTATGTCGCATATATACTGTACGGATCGAGGTCGCTGGATACCTGTGCCCATGATCCGTAAAGCTTTAAGTAATCTATTGCTTTAGGCATTTTCACATATTGCGATACAAGGGTACTTAGCGAAACTGAAGGATAAAAATATGAATTTTCCGAAGATGGTAAGGTCGAAGACCAGTCGTTGCGGGCTGTAAAGTTTAAGAATACAGCATCATAAAAGTCGATATTGGCAGAACCGTATATACTATGAACTTCCCTTTTGCGAATAACATTTGTTGCATTTGTCGGCCCTTGCGAATTACCCATGTTGTATAATCCGGGAACAATAAGTCCGTCTGTGGATTGATATTCTTCCCGGTAATTGGTATTTAATATTGAAGCTCCGACATTTGCGGTCAAATTAATTTTACTTGTTACAGGTTGAAAATAAGAAGCTAAGACATCAGCGTCGATATTCCGTTGATTTCGGTTCCATATCTTTAAATCACCAACACGTGAATCTCCATAGTTCATATAAGACTTCGGAGTCTGAAGGTCTTCATATGTTCCTATTTGGTGCATCGCGGCACGTCCCTGTATTCCTAAATTAGGAAGTATCTGCCAGTTGAGTCTCAATTTACCATCCAGTATGTCCTGGTCTCTCTTTTGCTGCAACTCTTCTGTTGCAAAGTATGGATTATTATACCAGGCATAGTTGTAATTGGCTTGTCTATAACCTTCCAGTCCGGGAACCCATTGGTGTTTCTGAAGTTCTTTCCCATTCACATCGTTACCCATCCAGAGCAATATTGTGTACATATGATTTTTGGGTCCATATCCATATCTCGGATAATTAGGAGAATATACCTTATTATAGGCTAATGACGCATCGAGTTGGATATTATTGGTAATATCAAATGACGAGTTAAAATTCAATCCGGTTGTTTGAAGTGAAGTGTTAGGCACCTGTCCTTTTTGATAAGCGTATTTCCCCGATGCATAATAACGGGCTTTAGCCCCTTTGTATGATACGGAGAAGTTATTATTTGTAACGACACCGGTACCTAAAAAATCTTCAAGATTATCGTGTGATACCCAGTCGATCGGGACACGTTCATACAATGATTTATCATCGTAAATTGTACCCGAAACATTCCCGTACCATTCAATGACTTCTCCCGTTTGTTTATTCCGGATCGGACTGTTCCACTGGGCGATCTTCTGTCCTGTATTCAATTTTGGTCCCCAGGTCATATCTCCGTCCGAAATACCACCATCGGCTCCGTCCCAAAATTCGTATTTACCATTAGAACCGCTACCATATGTTTTCTGAGATTCGGGATATACTGTAAAACCGGCAGTTATCATATTGCTTGTGCTGACAGTAATTTCCAGCCCATCTTTTTTTGCAGATTTACTCGTGATAAGTATAGCTCCGTTTTTACCCCGTGAACCGTACAAAGCGGAAGCCGTCGGCCCTTTCAATACGTTTACACTTTCTATATTCTCGCTTCCAAGATCAAAAAAATCTGTTTCAATAGGAATGCCATCCAATACGATCAAGGGATTTTTTCCTCTGAGTGAGAATGACGGTGCCTGAAACAGTCCGGTCGGGTTAGTTACCGTAAGTCCGGCAATTTGCCCCGACAGGGCACTACCCACATTCATAGTCTGAGACTCACCAAGAGACTCATTATCTATCTGCTGAGTCGTGTATCCCAGCTTTTTCTTCTGTTGTTTAATCCCGATAGCCGTCACAACAACTTCATCAAGATTTTGCGACTCTTCGGACATTATAATGTCTATGATAGTCCTGTTATCGACTTTCACTTCCTGAGAAACAAACCCCATGTAAGAGAAAACCAGGATTTCGTCGCCGGCAGCTTTTATTTCATAATTACCGTCAAAATCGGTAATGACACCTCTTGCAGTATTTTTAATACTAATATTAACTCCAATGAGTGTTTCTCCTTTCTTATCTTTTACAGATCCTTTAACCGTTTGGGCATGTACCATCCCCGGGAGTAGTAAGAATACTACCCCAAATAGTGCTAGTAATGTTTTCATTTATTGGTTTTTAAGTCAAATTATTTGATACTTAGTAGATGTTGTTTATTTTCACCTGATTGAATATACTGATTTGGTCTTCTATGTTTTTCTTATTTTGGTCCAGGGCACCCTCAAAAGCCTCTGTGTCAACTTCGTTTACGATAGTAAGGCTGACTTCTAAAATGTGAGTGAAGTCGTTAGTCGCCTTCTCCAAAGCAATATTTCCTTTCTTCACTTCTTTTTTTAAATGCTTTTCTATTTTGCGTGTCACATTATAAATGTTCGGTTTCTTAATTATTGTCCGTCTCATCGGGTCTCCGGGTACAACCTCTTCCTGAGTCACATAATACTCTTCCATCAGGACTTTGAGGCATGCGACTTTAGAACCGAATTCATGATCTTCTGCTTTCTGGATAGTATTGTTATCAAATGTCGATGGCACCGAGGAATCGAACTCCCACACATATGTCTTATTTCTCGCATCATCTTCGTTTGCTGTTTTTACAGTAATTATATCCGTTTTATTTTCAATGCCACGATGATTGCTTGCATAATAGTTCTGAGCCGAAATATTAAGTATTATTCCGAGCATTATAATAAATAGAGATAACCGATTAATTGTTTTCATACATTTTATGCTATTTTAAATTTATTGCACAAATGTAGAGTGTCAATATTTCGCACTAATTAATACGATGTGACATTGCGGTTAATTAACTATTGAGTAAGTTGAAAAATAAAAATACATATGCTTGATAATAAACACACTGAATTATTCGTAAATTTAGGGGTGTTAATATTAATGAAGCGGACGCTTCAAAAAAGGAGAAGTAAAATACTGTTTTGTAATAGATGTGAATTGTGGAAAAAATTGTCAGGGAGAGGGAATGTATAAAGATGCAAGTATGGGCAGTCCCGCATAATTTCTGTGAAAAATGTACTGTCTGGTAGTCTTTAATAATACAGAAGTATTCAAAAATCTCTTTTCAGTTTATTAAATGATATTTGTAAAACTTTCTCTATGTAACGTGAACTTTCCAATATGTGATTTGAATAGATTCCATTCTTTTTGTATGCCAGCATATGATCCCTCAATATCTGCATATGGCTTGATATACCTAATGTGGAGGCTCCTCCGGTACGCATTGTCACACAATCTAACGGTACATATTTTATCTGAATCCTATTCACAAAGATCAATCGCAGGAGATTTTCAAAATCTGAGCCGATTTTGAAGTCACAGTCAAAAGTACCATACCTATTATACACCGATTTTCTACAATAGAATGAAGGGTGAGCTGGCATCCATCCCATCCGCATCTTCCATCTCCGGAAATTTGCAGATGAATAGTAGCGCACGCATTTATCCAGACGATTATGCTTCACATAATGAATATCTCCATACACTGCATCCACATTTGATAACCTGAGTTCTCTGACAAGAATTTCGAGAACCTCGTCAGAGGTGTAGAAATCATCACTATTAAGGATGCCTACCACATCGCCCGTAGCCATTGCTATGCCTTTGTTCATCGCATCATATATGCCATTATCGGATTCACTAATCCACTGCATTCTGCCAGCAAAGCGAGGCTCATATTCTTTGACGATACTCATTGTGTTGTCCTTTGATGCCCCGTCAACAATAATGTATTGAATGTTCCGGTAGGTCTGACACAAGACACTTTCAATAGTATCCCTTATTGTTGCTTCACTATTATAAGTGGCTGTTATGACTGATATTAACATATTTGATTTATATCTATAAGATCAATAGTAAATATAAGATATAGAGGGACCTTTACTATATGGAGTTCTATAATATTCAGCGCTTTCTTATGGAAATCTGATATTTGTCAGCTAATAAATTGCAAATTTTCTCTTTGTCCATTCCACATTCCTTCTTTATTTCATATATATTGGCATCAACTAATGTCCGGTACCACCATCCCTGAATAAAAGTGAAGATAAATCCCTCCTTGCCCTCTCGCCATGCTCCCCTGATAATATAGCGGTACAAAAAGTAAGCGAAGGATCGCAAAAAAAGGGGTTGACTAGCATATTTGAGTTTTTTTTGTCGTTTTTCCAAGGTTTGCTCACTAAGTCCATTTGTTGTGCCTTCACTGGAAAAATCAGACAAATTATATTCCAGATCGAGCATTTCGGCAGCCTCACGTATTGCATAATTTACATGCTTGCGGCAAAACCACGATATATCATTGAGGTTATGATCGCAGAAATCATTCTCGTATTCCTCCGTTCGTCCTTCTGTAATCCTGAGGTGTTCATCCATCAGTCGCTGCTCACATACCGCCTTCCCTTTGCGAAACATTCTGAGCATTTTTACCGGATAAATACCTCTTTTCATCCATCGCCCCATGAAAATATGCCGGCGATAGAACACAATACCGGTAACATCCTGTGTTAAAAGAGGAATTTTATTTTGCAGTTCTTCAATTAGTTCAGGTAAAAGATATTCGTCGGCATCTAACCGTAGAACCCACTCTGTGTCAATATAAAGATGTTCCAATGCCCAGTTAAATTGGGCAGCCTGATTACCCGGCCATTGCTTTTCTACTACTTCAGCTCCAAGCGAACGGGCTATTTCTTGCGTTCTATCTGTGGAAAAACAGTCCACTACATATATCTTTCGGGCTAATTGATTTACACACTCCAAGCACCGTTTGATGTGTAATTGTTCGTCTTTGGTAAGAATAATAACTGTCAGGTCAAGCATCTTGTATAACTCTTCTTTTTATGAACTTAGCAGGATTACCACCGACTACAGTCCATGGTTCTACATCCCTGAATACGGCGGCACAGGCACCCACTACTGCGCCCTGCCTAATCGTAACTCCCATGCCGACAAAAGCGCCGGAAGCAACCCATGCCTGATCTTCTATGACGATAGGAGCTGTAACCAATGGGTGGAGCGGATTATTTATATCATGGCTTGCCGTACAGAGATAAGCTCCTTGCGATATTGTTGAGTTTGCTCCGATTTTAACAAGGGCGACATTGTAGCAATTTACCTCCGAAGCCAGACAAGAATAATGTTCCATTATCAAATTTGCCGGATAGTATATCCTTGCAGATGAATAAATCACGGCGGTCGCATCTATCTTCGCTCCAAAAATCCGGAGCAAAAAACGCTTCCATTTGCTACCAAGGCTACGTGGTAGCCAACTGGCAAAAAGTGCCCAAACAATTGACCAGATAAAACGTATAGCCTGATGGTTCGCCCCAAATGGGTTTACATATTTGGATAAGTCAATTTCATTCATCTTCCACCTGTATAAATAGTATAGAATTTTGGAATATATTTCTTAAAATAATGCCCGATTATGCAGGCCACAATAACGAATATTATCGGGATCAGCAGATAGCAGGCTGTCATCCAATATTCGTTTTTGGAAATCAGTAGTGGTAGCTTCTTGAATACATTGAGAAATGGCTCGTGGATCAGGTAGACAAAGAATGTATAATTACACAGTTCACCCGGAATCAGGTTCTTTATCAATTTTCCACGCGTCAGCCGGTCATAGATAAACCAAATAGCCGGAATACCAAAAAGAGGAATCCACGGAGTTATTATTGGGGAGAACAGATTTAAGGCATGAAACACCGATAGACAAAGATAAACAGATAAGAAAACAACATCCGGTTTTCTTATTGTCCAATGAAATTCTATTGTGGATAAGGCCATGAATCCACCTAATGAAAACCACATCAAAGCTACGGTATAACCATTTCCGGCACCAAACAAAAATAAAAATATCCATATAATAATGTAAGAGGTGAGACCGTACTTAGTTTTTGCCTTTACTGTATAATGCAGCCACAGGTAGATAAAAGGTGAAAATAATATTATTACCATTAAATTACGGACGAACCATAACTGAAATGCAATAGGCGGACTGATATATGTGAGGGTCAGTGTTTCAATTAATCCTTTATTGATAGTATCCAATACTCTGAAGTTCAAAACAGAATCAATTGCCGGAATTTTCAGTGCAATGAAATTCAGCGTGATATAGAAAAGGAGTGTCAGCGTATTGGCTAAAAAGTAAGGTGTAAGCAATGTCCGTACACGCTTACGCATTTTCGGGAAAATTGACCGGATACCGTCAGGTATTTTCACAAAAAACAAATAGCCGGAAATCGCATAGAACAAAGGGACTGCAACAAGGCACAGGCCATCTCCGATAAAGGTTTCGAAGAAACGAAGAATGTCATAGGCTGCCCCTTCGGTATAATACATGTGCACATATATTACCATAAGTATTGCCACCAAAGACAATATACGGAGTTTCTGACTCAGATAGGGTGATATTTTATTATTCATATATAAATTCAGGCTTTTCCCCTCCATCAGATATATAGTCGTAAAGGCGGAGCATTTTTTTGGCCACTCTTTCATCACTGAAATTTTCTTCAACAAGTATTTTGCCATATTGCCCCATTTCAGCTATTTCTATATCGGTTTTAGAGAATGCCAGTTGAATTGTAGAGGAAAGCGTAGTTATATCATTGTTTATCCACCAACCACATTTTCGTTCATTAAGAATCTGCCATGGAGTACCTTTGCTTGTAATAACTGGTGTCCCGGCAGAGAGAGCCTCAGGTATAATCATCCCAAAATTCTCAAAGTCGCTTGGAACACATAGAGCAGTAAGAGACGCTAATTTTTCAAACTTCGTCTCCCCTTGAATAAATCCTGTAAAAATCACATTCTTAAGCCCCTTTTTTCGAACCAGATTGTGTAACTCCCGCTCATAAGACTCCTCTCCTACCCCCATTATTATTAACTCCGCATCGTTGACGTTGTAGCCAAGTAATATCCAGGCCTCTATCAGTTCCTTCACTCTTTTTCGGGGATGCAAACGGCCAAGATAACCAATTCTTCGTTTGTCCCGTACAGTTTCTATTTTGGACAAACGAGTCAGGTGAGGTACCGGATTAGGAATTATGGCTACCGGATTGGTAAATCCCAAATCACGATAATAAAGAAATTCATCCATACATGTTGCCTGAATAACCGTAGCTTCTGCAATATCTTTTCTGAATCCAAGGTTTAACAGCAGTCTCTTTTTCCACGCCGACCGTGCTAAAGCCTGTGGATAGAGCATGCCATGAGGTGTGATAATATACGGTTTTCCTTTCTTTCTGGCGGTACTACACGTGGTGTGGTTGATGTGCATCCAAAGTCCGTTAGTATGGTAAATATCGTATTTGCTCTGGTGCAGGAATCGTGTAAGATTATGCGAAAAGCCATAAGGCGATATATAATCATATGGCAGCACTTTTATCCATGGCTCGTTACCCATTAGCAGGTCCATAGAAGCGGTGACTTGCGGAGTGAGGAGGTCGACATCTCCGGCTTGGTATTGAATGGCTGAGATAAGGTCATAAACACTCGTTGAGATTCCACCCGATTTCGCACTGAACCCCGCAATTGTTTGCAGAACTTTCATTCTTCAAGAAGTTTTAAATAAGTGAGAACCTGCAACCTGTCACGCTCTGCAAAACATACACTATCAGTCGAATGTTTGTATTTTTGATAATTAATTTCCATATCAGCTATAGCATCTATCAATCCATCACTATTTCCCGACTGGAAAATACAACCGGTTCCCAAATTTTTCACCAGATCGACCGAACTGCCAACTTTATCGCTGACAATGACAGGCAATCCCCAATAGATCGCTTCTTCGACGACCAATCCCCACGGCTCGTATTTGGATGGAAGAATAAATACATCGTGAGTTTGATATACCCCACCTAGTTTATGGTTATTGATAAAGCCGGAAAATGTAATATTGCCTTTTGCTTTAGCTTTCAGCTCTTTCTCTAATATACCTTGTCCTACGATGGTTAAAAACTTCCCGTTCCGGTTGAAGACATCTATAAGTAAATCTATATTTTTTACATCTATCAATCGTCCTACGTAAATATATCGTAATGTATTGTGATATAGTTTCGTCTTCTTTCCGGGTTTATGGAATATGCCTACACTTCCGGTAATATGTTGTGTTCCATTGAATCCAACGGACTTGAATAGTTCGGCATGAGGTTGTCCCGATGGTAATGTGGCATTCATACGGTTAATAATTCTATGCTTTGCCCATCCGGCAAGTCCGGCAAATGACACATCGAAAACGGAGGACTCGCAGACCATAACATTCTTTCGTCTCGGCGATATGAAACTATATAAATTATATTCGGGTGCTAACCAACCGGCAAACAATATTTTTTTTGCATCAATCGATTTCATCAACTTCAAGAGACGGAAGAATGACAGAACCATATTACGCCGCCGGGCATTTCCATTGTATATAAATTCGAAGTCGAACTTCCTGTCGCTTTTATCATTAAGTTCTGCGTTCACAGCTTCCGTATCGTAACCATAAAGCACTAACAGCAGAGTGTGACTTCCGGCTATTTCGTTGCAAAGATTAAGTTTGTAAAACGAAGGTGTATTCGTTAGGTACACAAAGTCATATTTACGTTTCATAATTCAGCAAAATTTTAAATTTATTGGGGATTTCAGTGGATTGTCCTAAAACCGACTCGGGAATATCGCCCCGGTATACCGGAGGGAAATGCCTTCGGCTGAAAATAATCGGTTTTTGCCCCAGAAAGGCACCCCATGCCGAGAAGGTAGAATCTGATGCTATTGTAAACTTGCATTTACTGATGGCATACATATCGGCGAAAGCATTTCCGAAGAATACCCGCTTCACATTAGATATCGTTAGAAGGGGCGCCAGTTCGTTGTCTGTTCCGTCCGAAAACACGAGGAATTGCTGGTTTTTATTTTCGATCAGAATATTTTCAATTATTCCTTTATACCAATCTATATCAATGCGGTATTCAGGGGTGTAATCGCCTAAACGGACATGAACTGCTATTGTATTGGACAGTTCAGCTTCCGATACATTAGAGATAGTTTCTTCTCTTACTATTTTTTCAAAATAATCTTTAACCAGCGGATAGTGCCCGTTCAAATCAACGAAATAATCAGCCAGCCCCGAAACAATTCTTATATTGGAAGTTTTGAACAAGCGGCTTTTTATTATCAATACCAACTTTTTAGTTCCGGAAATACCTATATTCTCAAACAAACGGTTATATATCCGTTTGTCTTTTTCGTTGCGAAGCCATGGCCCAATACTTATTTTACACCAGGTGGGCGCAATAAACGTTGTTCCGTATATTTGGGAATTGATATATGCGCGGGCCGCAACAAACATACAATTAGCCAGCCCCGGCCCGGAAAGCCTTATCCAGCCGAAATCTTTATCTGAAAGTCGAGGATAATCGTACAAATTAATGTTCTTCTGTGTCTTCATCTTGAATATTATAATAACAACGATATTCCAAAACAGCGACTGACACGAACAGCAGATTTGTAATGATCTGATTTACACCTATTATATATGACTCATACATGGCAGCCAACAAAACGGATATTATTACAAACAGATGAAACTTCACGTATGGTGATTTTTCTTTGAACAATAACCGCATACGATAAAAGATGTATATGCATGCTCCAAATAAAATAGCCGCATATGGATATCCTATAGCTTTTATCGTATCCAAATAGCCATTATGCGCCCCCATTGTGGTAAGTTTAGCTGCCTCTCCCTGAATACCCGTTCTTAAGCCCCAGCCTATAACCGGGTGCTCGTTAATCATCATCATTGTGGCTTTCCGCACATCCTGACGTGACCCGACAAAGTTTCCGTTTGCAAAAACATCCATGATTCTATCCAGTCCGATTACTTTGTATCCCGTCATAGGGATTATATAAAGAGCGACAAGCAGGCATCCGATAATCAAAACAACTGTTTTTACCGAAAATCTATACTTGAAAAATAAAGCAATCATACACACCATTATTGAAGCACGGCTTCCTCCGGCGAGAACTCCAAACAGGCATATTATTACACCTGCAATGCTTATGTATTTACTTGGCATTTTTATTAATAAAAAAGCTGCAAACCCAATGGCTGCTATGGCACTCGTACTGTTTGGGTTACCAAAGCCCAGAGTAAAACGGCCATGAATAATATAATTATGGAAAAAAAGTCCATAGACTATAAGAATAGCTATTGTAATAGATAAATAAGGTATTATCTTACGATAATAGAACTCATAATGGAGCGTAATACCCCAAAAGATAATGAGTAGAACCGTTATCTTAGCAGCAAGATACATCAGGCTTATTTTTTCAATGTAAAATAGTCCGAAAGTGAATTGGTATAAAAGGTACATAGCGACAAAGACAAAAATAAAAGAAGCAGCTTTAATATTATCTTTTATAAAAAGTCCTTTACAGTTATATATACAATACATAGCACCTAATACAAGAGTACCATAAAAAATTATGCCGGCTATGGGATTGAAAGGGACATATTGACTGGCCAGATTTCCTATCAAAAGTAATAATAAAGCGTATTTACCGATTGCACTCATAGCGTTTGTTTATAATTTTCCAACCATTTACAGAAAGTATCCATGAGTCTGTTTATATCGTGGGGTTTTGTTAATACAAACGGATAGCGCTTTTCCTTATAATCACTAATAAGATTTGCCAATGCTATGTAATCGGTGGGGTAGCTAAGCATAAAATGCTTTTTCGTCTCCTCATCTAATAAGGCTTCCGTTCCCTGATGTCTGCAAGTCATAAATGGCTTTCCACAGGCATAGGCTTCAGTGAAAATGCAGCCGAAGCCTTCAAAATAAGAGGGCAGGCAAAATAAATCTATGGAGTTATAGAAACGGAACAATTGATTATGTGCACATTCCGGTTCGAAATTGATTATTTCCTGTAGATTTTTATCCTTTATATATTGTTCACAATTATTTCTTAGCGGTCCGGTTCCAATAAGTTTCAATCGAATATCCCGTTCACCATTACAATAAAGATACTCAACCGCTTTTATTAGTGTCATCTGATTTTTAAGATCATTAAAGCGGCCGATGCAGCCAATAACAAAATCTTCAGTTGCTCTGTCTGCTGCCATAGGGAAGAACTTACTGCAATCGACCCCGTTATACAATACATAAACATTATTAACCGGAGGATGTGTTAATCCCTGCATTTTAAGAAGTTTATTGATGTATGGAGCGTATTTCTCTTCTTTTCTTATCTTAGGAAACATGCGAAGATTCGTTTCACACGACTCACTGATACATACATGACAATCAACATCTTTAAAATGATGGTAAGCAATTCGTGCTTTTATCCGGATATTCCATTTCTTATCCGATAATTTACCACTATTTATTCCTATCGGATCCAGGTCGTGATGCTGGAGCAGAGTAATGATTTGCCTGTTCCACTGCTTCAAAGATGTTGCATAATATGCAAAACCTGCTGTATGGATATGGGCAACAGCAATATCGGATATATTAATTGAGTGTTTTTCCAGGGTTTGTTTCAGCATCCGAACGTTCCATAAACCTTGTAAGCCGTTCATCACCATAGAAGGCATTTGAAACATTGGCAAACCAATAACATCTATCCCTTCAAATTGGTAATTGAATGTTTTGTTCAGGTTCAGACTACGCAGTACTATTACACGCTCATACTTGTTGGTATTGATAATAGCTTTCACCTGATCATATACATAACCGCCCCAATAGTGACCGGGAAGTGGGAAAAACGGCGTTATTACCAAATAAATCATACTTTCATAACTTCTTTATACAGCATATAAACTTTTTGCGCATTTATCCGGGCCGTATAGTGATTAATAGCCATATCATAGCCCGATAAAGCTACACGGTTACGTTCAGCGCCATTTTGAATGAGTAATTGGAGTTTGTTCGCCAAGTCTGATGTGTTGCCAAGCTCGTACACAAATCCGGTTTGTCCGTTACACACCAATTCTGTACATGCTCCGGCATTAGGCGCTATCACAGCAAGTTTTGCCAGCATATATTCGATAATTACCCGGCCAAATGCTTCATTTTTCGATGTAATAATGCCAATACTGTAATTTTTGAGAATAGCACCGATATTATCCTTTGGGCCTATAAATTTTATAGTGTTATCTAATCCGTATTCTTTGATAATTGATCTCAGTTCGTCGATATATTTTTTATCACCATCTCCAATTATGTCAATTCTGAAATTATTACTTTTTATTAACCGGACAGCACGGATTAGTTCTATCTGATTTTTCTGTTCGCTTATGCCTCCAGCCATACATATTGCTACCTTATCTTCCTTCCGGATAAAACGGGGTAGAATACTACTCTCATCTATACCATTATATATCGTCCTCATATTGGCTCCGGGACATATTGACTGCATATAATAGCCTGCAACCGATTGAGAAATTGCGACCATGACATCAGCGTCTTCATAACATTTAGCAGAGATTTTTCTTCCCAATGGAAAACATAGGTCGTAGTCGCCACGCCCAAATTCCCGTAGATGCCAAATTAATGGCTTTCTCATTATTTTTTTAAAAAACCAACCTAAGAATACTAAACTGGAATTTGAATGGATCAGATCTATTTTGTTTCGCAGTTTGATGGATAATCTGATAGACTGCCCGATGTTGACACCCACTCTCAAAACGGCTTCTAATGCATTGTATACGATGCCTTTGTCCACAGTACGTAATGAGGCATACCGGTGTATTTCATATGCTATTCCTCTTTTTTGAAGTTCTAATTCTACCGGCCCATGAGCAGGTATAAAGACTAAGGGTACGACGTCATATACTCTCAGATGTTCTATTAAATGGATCATCGAATGATTAGCGCCGCCAAGCCCCGGATAATGAGAGATAAAAAGAACGCGCATTATTCTTTGTTATTTATAATTCTGGCAGGAATACCCACCGCAATGCAGTTATCCGGTATATGAGAGAGTACAACCGCATTTGCTCCCACAGTAACATTATCTCCAATATGAATATCTCCTAATACACACGCCCCTGTACATATTTTCACATTATTTCCAATGCGGGGGCGCATGCCACCCGAAAACTTCTTTCCTATTGTAACATTCTGCCATATCTGACAATTTTCTCCTATTGATTCGGCTTCTATCCTTGTAGAGTGTCCATGCTGTATAAACAGCCCTCCGCCAATATTTGACGTATGTATAAATAACAATAATTTATTAGAATAAATGATTGATAGAATATTTCCCATTCTACCTAACCTGTATAGATAGACTGCCCTGTATTCCGGCAAAAAACATATAAAATTCAGATAAGATAAAAATCGCGAATCACGCCGATGCCATTTACATAATTTCTCTGCTGCATCTAAATCTTTTTCTATAAAATGATTTTTTCGTTTCCAGCAGTATGTAAAGATTATAGGAGAATATAAGATGGCTTTGAATATACTGTTCAAAAATAATAGTTTCATTAATAAATACGGGGATTGATGTTTATTGAATCGGGGCAAATTCTACACCGAATATTAAATTACTTCATATACTTACGCACTACATTTTTAACAGAACCAGTAAGGTGGCGAAACGTCAATGTCCATGAAATACCGGGTTTGTCTGATCTCAGTAACGACTTTATATCCCGTGTATGCCCATCGTTAATAGTCTTAATATGTAGTACTTCAGATTTTAACATGTCGAGCTGCCAGCGTTCAGTCCGTTTTACCAGACCCGTTAAGTATATACAATACAATATATTATGACAAACGTTATAAGAGTACTCTTCGGCACAGTTTTTAGAAATATATTTGTTACATTTAATACGAAGTTGTATCATGTTTTCGATATAGTTCTGAATTTTATCAATGAGAATGGCTTGTTTTGAATGTGAAATTGAATTTTGCAATATACGGTAACGATAAATCTTTTCCGGACATCTCAAAACAGAGCATGATCTTTCGCTAAATAAAGTAGTAAGGAAATGGATATCTTGCCCCAATTTTAAGTTTTCCTCAAACCTAATCGATCCGATAAGGTCCCTCTTGTATAGTTTTCCCCATATCGAACATAATGTATTATAGGTCAATATATCTTTTAGCATTTGATTGCCTGATGTTATTTTATCAGGGAAAACCGGCCGTTTATAGTTATAATCTTTTCCATTCTTATACATAGCTTGACATTCGCCGCAAACGAGTTCTACCTGAGCGACAGCAAATTTGTCAAGTAATATCTGTAATGCATCGGGCATTAGCATATCATCCGAATCCATAAAAAATATGTATTCTCCCTTAGCCTTCTCCAAACCTGTATTTCTCGCATGACATGCACCCTGGTTTTCCGTCCTGATATACGCAATGCGGTTATCTTTATGGGCATAGCCCCGACATATATCACCGGAAGAGTCAGTGCTGCCGTCATTAATGAGAAATAATTCCCAGTTTGTATATGTTTGTGCCAGTATAGATTCTATACATTCGACAATATATTTTTCTACATTATATACCGGTACTATAATAGAAATCATAGGATTATAGTATTCTGTTTAATTATCAAACCTCAACCAATCGCAAGGCACCACCTCATCGCTCGTTTTTCCTATAAACCAATTTTGGGGAGATATAACTATTTTAGCGGGATTCTGATTAAGCCATGCACCCCACCAGCTAAAGCTACTGTTAGCAATAATATTATGAGCGCAATGGGACATCACAATCAAGTCTTTGAAGGAATCTACTCCATTATTCCAATCCACATATTCACAATCGCATCCAATAATGAGATTTTCCTTAACCCAAGGAATATCATCAGAGAATATTACAAACACAGGATTATGATATTTTATTTTAAAATAAGAGATTGCACGCTGATAATATTCTGTACCATTAAAGACATCATAAAGGGGAAGACCGATGTAATCCCCCCTGCGAATATGTAAACTGATACTGTAACGTTCTTTTATTCGGGCAAGTAGTCCGTCATTATCCGCACCCAGGGAGGCATATTGTATCAAGTCCCTCTGTAAATCTTTTTTTATGGCAGAAGCAAATGTGTCATTCTGAAAAAATCCGGCAAATATCATTTTTTGATTGCTATCAATAACTTTTGCCATTTTATTGGGGGTAATTATAGCTGAATTATAAAAAGTCTTATACCCTGACAATTTATACCAAGCAATTCTTGCTATCCGATGTACCTTAGACTCTTTTTTATTATAAGACTTCCGGAAATATTCAATCTTATTAATTTCCCCTGCAAAATCTGTGTGGAAAATTTTCTGAATCCCGATCCCGTTATGAAAACAATCATAGTAATATTCTCCAAAATCGGGTATGATTTTCACTTCAGGAAAATTCTTCTTTATATAGAGCATTGCTGCATATTCAAATAATTGATTGCCTAAGCCTCCCCTGTATATAAATCTTATTACTTTTTCCATGCAATTGCTTTTTTTAACAACAGGTTTTTGACTGCGATTCTTTCTCTATGTGTGAGTCCAATCGCTAATATTATAATTATTAAAATTGCCCATGATGATATGACAGACAATAATAAGTTACCTAAAACGGAATAATGAAAATTGCTTATTATAAGATAACTGATCCATAAACTACTTATCAAAACGACCAAGGTCGTAAGGCATTCATTTCTGATAAATGACGATACGTCAAAAACGATATTTTTTTTAAGAAAATATAGAGAATAACCTAATATTATGACTTGAGCGATAATCTTTGATATCAAAATATACTCGAAGGGCATTCCTATTTGGAAATACAACCAGGCTGCTGGGATAGATATTAGCCATAAGACGGAAGTCACGATCTGATACCGTTGAACAGAACCATGTGCCATCACAGCAGCCGAGAGAGGACCGGTTAATGAATCGATGTAAACAGACGCAATAGAGAATACACATAAAATTCCTGTATTGAGAGGAACATCTTTCAACCATAATTTCAGAATAATATCCATTTCCAGCACAAGAGGAACTGCAAGAAAAAAAAGGAGATAGGAAGAGACTTTTGCACACATCCTGATTAATGATTGATAATCCTCTGTTTGGTTGCATGATATTGTTTTTGTGATCTGCGGATTGAATGCAGTTTGTACATTTTGCATAAATCCGTATACATTTCCATTGACTTGGTTGGCAATACCCATGGCTGCACTTGCGACAGTACCTCCATAAATATTTATAAGAATATTATTTCCCTGCGAGACACCCATTACCGCCCCCATTTTCAGAATGTTCCAACCTGTAAAAGATATCATCTCTTTAAATAGATTCCTATCCCACTGATAACTATAGCGACATACCGAAAACCGGATACGACAGTAGATATGGTCTATTACGAATTTAATGATACTGGCAACTACAAGTAATGCTGTGTAAAAAATCAATCGCTCTGAAGTGCTTATTGCAATAAGCCATGCCACACCGAGCTTGAGCATTGCGCTGATAACACTGGACCATGCAAAATACGACATCTTCTCATAAGCGATAATAGAACCGGTATAGGGTACATTTAATATACCCAAAAGACATGAAAGTAATGTCAGCTGATAAACCCAGTTGGCGGCATGCATTTTCGCCTCAGGTATATTCAGTTGAGTATTTAAGAGCCATAGTCCCACAGTTTCGGCAAGTATTAGAATCACAAATGAAATGATCATATGACAATTCATACTCATCGAAAATACCCTCTTTGTTTCCATTACATTATTCTTACCAATAGAAACTGTAAGGAACCGTTGGGTGGAAGTATTAAGGGCATTATTGAAGAAGCTAAACAATACAGCCAACCCTCCTACTACACTAAATATACCAAAATCCTCTATTCCAAGGTTTTCGAGTACAACCCGGCTGGTATATACAGAAACTCCCATCATGAGAGCCATCCGTGTAAACAGATAAATTGAGTTTTTGGCTATTCGTCTTGTATCGGATCTCATAGAAGGAATTATTTGAGGCAGGTCTATATTTTACAGAATTCAGTTATAGCGCTATTATCAAGCAAGATAATTGTCTGCGTGAGTATATCCGTATCGGTTATATCCGTATTGCCCTTGCATGTACTGTGTCCCGTTGAGAAGCATTGTCATATTATTATATTGACCTTTTTGGTAGATTTCTTCTATTTCCGGCAATATCCTTCGATCCAACAAACCTGCCCTGACCACGAATATCGTAATATCCGTCACTTTACCCACAATAGAAGCGTCTGTGACGATTTCGACGGGGGTACAATCAAGGAAAATGTAATCGTATTTTTCCCTTAACTCATCAAGCAACCCTTGTAATCTGTCATCTAACAAAAGTTCTGCCGGATTAGGTGGAATCGTCCCAGCCGGAATAATATCCAGGTTGGGATGGATTGCACCTTTCCGTATTATTTGATCCGTATTGTCTATCATTTTTCCCAGATAGTTAGATATTCCGGCTGAAGGAGAATCTATATAAGAACTTAAAGATGCTTTTCTCATGTCGAGGTCTATAACAACCACTTTTTTCCCTTTTATGGCCATACTTATAGCCAGATTTATTGTTGTAAACGTTTTTCCTGAACCAATATTGAAAGATGTGAACATGATCACCTTTTGATGCTTCTCTCCGTTTGTACTCAATATAAAGTCTAGATTAGTCCGTATAACCCTGAATGCTTCATTCATGTAATCTTTTTTCCCTTCCCGTACAATTATGTCATCTCTGTCCTTCGTCGATTTACTTTTTAATAATAATGCCTTTTTCCCATTCATTATCTGAGGAATTTCGCCTACAAATGGCAAGGATAGTGAGGATAAATCATTTCGCCCCCTGAGGGTTATGGTCATATTTTCCATGATGATTATAATGATAACCGGTAGCAGGAATCCGATCGCAACAGCCACCAGTAATATCGATGTTTTCCGGGGAGTTGCCGGAGACATATTACCGGATGGTGGTGTTATTATTTTTGTGTTGTAAACAGCAAAAGCCTGTGACAACTGATTTTCTTCCTGTTTTTGTAATAAAAAAAGGTATAATGCTTCTTTTACCGCCTGTTGCCTTTCTACCGAAAGAAGATACTTTGCCTGTTCGGGGCTGGAAGCTATGCGCTCATTGATTTTTGTTTCAGACTTTTGCGTGTGTTTTATTTGTGTGTCTAAAGTAACGAGCAGATTATCAACAGACGATATAATGGCTTCACGCATAAAAAGAAGTGATTGTTTCATGTCCAGCACTAACGGGTTATTGTCACTACTGTTTGCCTGTAAAGTATTTCGTTTGAGTAACAGAGTATTATATTCATTTATTTGCCCTTCTATATTTGCACCCTCGATCCCCAAGTTTGCTGGTAATAATATATCTTTTGTCCGTGGATTTTTCAAGTGGGAAAGAATATACTTAGCTATAGTGTATTGGGTATTAAGCGCCTGTATTTTCGTGTCGTTTTCATTAGACTTTACCATATACAAATTGGATGCCGCCTGAATATCCGGTATAAGGTTTTGGCTTTTAAATCTCGAGATACTGTCTTCTACCCCACCCAATTCTTTTTCGATAACATTTAAGCGTTCTTCGATGAAAGATGATGTATTGACTGCGATCTGAGTTCTATCCTGAATCCAATTTTTATTATATACTGTAATCAGGGTATCCAGAACGTCTTCGGCCCGTTGTGCAGAAACATCGTTTAAGGAAATATTTATGATGGTGGCATTCTCATTGCTCAATCCTACATTCAATGCATTTGTATAATTATTTACGATGCCTCGGAGATTGAATTTTGTAAATAATATCTTCTGATCATAATATCCTTTGGAATAAAAGGCGGTAGGGTGTATCGTAATATGGCCCAAAGGGGTATTTACTGGTTCCGATAAGTTAATTTCTTTGTCCGTAAAATCCAGTTCTTCACCATTAAGGATAAGATCGGATAACCTTATCTTATTCTGAGAGAGTAATTCGATTTGGAAAGAAAAGGATTCGTTTACACTTGCCGGATCGGTAGAAACTATTACCGGGGAGTTTTTATATAAAGACCTGTTTCTGAAAAATCCTTTTATACTATAGTCCTCATCCAGTTTTATACGCTGTACGACTTCCAGCATCAATAGAGGGGATTTGAAAGTCAATATCTCATTATTGATATTCGTATTGGATTTGAATAATCCCATATCAGAAAATGTATTTATATTATCGGACAGCATTCCCCCTTTGGCCGAATTATCTTTAATTAACACCGCTGCCATGCGTGTGTATACCGGAGGGGTAATTGCAATATATACGGATGCGGAAATCAGACATATCGCTAAAGAAATAACAAACCAATGCCATTTTTCCACCGACATTTTCCATAAGTCCTGTATCCGTATAAAATCTTCTTCTGTATTTTTTTTCATCTTCAAAAAGCTTATTATGACAGGTAATCTGTTCTTTATATTATTTAAATATCAAAACGGCTAAAGTGGTAGCAAAAGATGCTATTGACATCCACAGGGAAACGGATTTCACATTATTTTCGTTTATTGAGGATTGCCCTGCGCGGGTGTTATTGGGCTCTACATATATTACATCATTCTGCCGGAGATAATATGCCGGAGATGAAAATGTTTCGGATGAGCGTAAGTCCATTTTATATGTAATACGGTTTCCACCCGCCTCCCTGATAATCATGATACCATTCCGTTTACCATAGATAGTCAGATCGCCGGCCATACTTATGGCTTCGAGCAGAGTGATTTGATCCCTGTCTATACTATATTTACCGGGATTTTTCACTTCACCTAACACGGATATTTTCAGGTTCAGTAAATCGACTGTTACAACCGCATCATTTACCAGACTCTCTTTCACAAGTCTTTCTTTTATCATAGATGCCAGTTGTTCCTTGCTTAATCCTGCCACATGAATACTCCCCAATACAGGAAAATCTATGTTACCGCCCGAGTCGACCGTATAACCCAGAATCTGATTGGCCGTACTTTCATTTGAGGTTGCACTTCCTGCCTGATAGGATACTTTTGGCAAATTGAACAGAGCGGCGAGTTCCGGGTTCTTACTTGATACTACTATCGAAATCAAATCTTTGGGCATGACTTTTATATCAGAAGATTTAACAATTGAAATGTTTTGTTCTAAAGGAATATCCTGAAAATATGTAACATTTTTTGACGAGTTACACGATGAAAGGAATAAAATACAAATAGGTAAAAATCTAAATAAAGATCTCATAAAATTCTATACTTAATAAATGTCCGGTTACTATTTAATGAAAATAACTGTTATATGTTTTATCTTAAAGATCACACGTTTCAACTGTTTCTGTAAAGTGTTTTTTGCGTATTTTGATTGTTATCACCACATGCATGACAGTCCACAATACAATATCAAAAATCAGCAAAAAATTGATATTCACATAAGGAGCCAACAGGATATTACTTGCCCCAAAAAATATAGAGATTAATAATATTGTTATCATTGTAGATTTGTGAGATAAGCCTAAATCCAGAAATTTATGATGGATGTGGTTCCTATCCGGTTTGAAGGGATTACATCCGGTACGCAGACGGTGTATAACCACCCGTACGACATCGAACATAGGAACGATAAGCAATGAAAACACGATTACAATAGCGTGCGGAATCTGCACTTGCATCACTTCCGGCTCAAAGTAGCATAATTTTATCGTAAACACAGAGAGCAACATCGCTATAGTAAGAGAGCCGCCATCTCCCATGAATATTTTCCGGCCTCTTTTTACATTTCCAAATACATTATAATAAAAAAATGGAACCAGCATTCCAAATGCGATAAAAGCCTGTATACAATAAAACCATGAGTGGAGATACATAAATATGCAGCCATAAAAAAGGAAAGCAATCATGCTTAATCCTGAAGCCAGGCCATCAATGCCATCAATAAGATTTATAGCATTGAGGATAAAAATTATGATAAATATGGTAAGGGGTATACCAAACGATAATGAAATATCATAAATACCCAGAATACCATATAAATTGTTTATCCACAAACCGGAAGCGACAAAAATAGAGGCAACAAAAACCTGAATAACAAGCTTTTGCCGATATTTTAGTCCAACCAAATCGTCACCAATACCGGTCAGGTACAATATCATGGTACAACATAATGTCAGTATCCATTCTTTTACAGATTCCATGCCGATAGAGATATCCATGGTATCTCTAAAAATGATATAAGCACATAAAAACAGAGCCGACACAAGCATAAATGTTGGAAAAAAAGCAACACCGCCCAGTCGGGGAATAATACCTATATGTACTTTCCTTTCATCTACAATATCAAACAGCTTTTTCTTTAGCGCTATAAATCGAATCTGAGGTATAAGAAACCACGAGGAAAACAAACTGATGATAAAGGGCAAAAAACAATAAATACATAATTCCATATTTTTTTACACTTTTTTGAAGGTATCCGGGTAGAACGTTGACCCTGATTATAGGGTATCTATCTTTTCTAAAAGCGATGGATGAATATGCGCGCTTACAACAGCGATCACACCATCGATATTAACCATAATCCGCCTGTCTCTTTTTATTCTGACGATAGTCCCTTCCACTCCTTTAAAAATACCACTGACAACTCTCACCCTGGTACCGTTTCTCAATACCGGAGCAATATGTGTTAAAAAGAGTGTTTGTTCGTCCTGAGCACCGGATATGGCAATAAAATGTTTCATTTGGTCATCAGGAACAATAATTGGCATTTTTCTTGCTTTATCGATCATATACCGGATGGGGATACTACTTTCTAATTCCTTCTTTAAAATATCAAGAGTGGAACGATTGGTATGAATGAATATAAGGTTCCGGATTGCAGGTAATAGTTCTTTTTTAGTTTTTCCCTTCCGGATAATTTCTGTCAGTTTTAAAGGGACGAAGCTTTCTGTTTTTATGGTGTCCAAATATGCTTTCAATTTGATTTCTCTACCATAAGTAACTCTAATGGCGAACCATTTGTATGACTCTTTTTTTTTGACTGACATACTTAACAAAATAACATACCTTGGGGGCACCCCGATATAGATATTACCGGATCGATTTGATTTTGAGTAAATTAAAAAAATTGAATATATAGAAAACCTGCACTATCCAGTAGCAAATTTTCTCTACGAGTATAATAAAAAAGATTCTTTTGCTAATTCTTATCCCTTCTTAATAAATAAGAATATTTAGCCGTTAAAAAATAATCATTTAGTTCATGACTTGAAACTCTTATATAAATCTAAGAGACATTTTATTATACAAACAATTTTTGTTAGGTAGATAAAATTCTTTTATTGAAAAATATCAATAAATACCGCATTTAGTTTACAAAAATAATAGATAATTCTTTATTTATATACATATTTAATTAAAAATATTTATATAAATAAGCATTTAGTTTTTAGCCCTTACTTTTATTAAAATACTGTTACACGACAAAGAAAAATCTGCTTTATTGATCGTTCTTAATAATATATGCACGACACAGGTATTATCTGCTATTTTGTATGCCTTCAGCCGTATTCCCGGAATTCTATTGAAAATTACTCTTCTGATCATTTTTATATAGATGTTTTACATTAAACCTCCTGTTTTTATTATAAAAGCCGGTAAAGCGCAGTCCGTTATATTCATTGATCAGAGTATGCCAAAGTTTAGGTGCGGTTAATTGACAATATTGAATTTTTGTAAATTCGGTTATTATTTCCATAAACATAATTTTATGCTGGCAAAGGTAGACTCAATGTTTTATATACACAATTATCAAAATATAATATTCTATCAATCTGACTTTTAGTCTCATTAAATGAAATCTCAAAAAAAACGATAAATAATCATGTTTTCTTGATAGAATATGTTAATTTTGAACATTATCTATAATGAAAGAATTTATGAATGAAGTGGTTGAAAAGAAAAACTCTACACATCAGGGTAGAAATATTAGGTTTGCCAGAGAATTTAAAGGCCTATCCCAACAGGACTTAGGTGATAAAATAAATAAACAACAAAGTGAAATATCCAAAATAGAAAATCAAGAAGTAATTGAAAATGAAATATTGGAGCGGATCGCGCATGTCTTAGATATAAGTGCAGATTTTTTGAGAAATTTTGACTTCCGAAGCGCCACAAAGAACTTCTACAACGATGCGACTATACATTCGGCCGGAAAATCACAAGATGTAGTAAATCAAGGAGACCAATCTCAAATTTTTAATTACTATCCACTGGAACAGGTGATGGAAATGACAACCAAGCTGCTTAATATGCAAAAAGAGCATTATGAGAAAGAAATGCGGTTATTGGAAGAAAAGCATGAAATAGATAAGGAAAAAACTTTGTTAAAACAGGAATTAGAATTTTTGAAGAGTAGTAAATAAATAATGAGAATAGATGCTCTATCCGGTGAAAAATCAGGGGTATTTTTATTTTTAATTCATACGAATCAAGAGTGGATATTACCATATAAAAGACTGTTTGTTTTTGGAAAATACTTTATCTATATAGTAAGCTGGTAGCTTTGCGAACAGTTACGAGTTACAAGTTGGTTTACTGATCTGTAACCTTTTAACTAAAAATAGTTAACAAATACAAAAATGGCAATGAAAAAATAGAAAGAAAGTTGTCAAGTTTGTCAGGTTTTAACCAAATATAGTTAAATGATGTAAATATGGCAATAAGTTCAGGTTTTGAGTCTTAGCGTCTCTGCAGGAGTATACTGATACCTGACAAGATGCTTCGCTTAGCTCAGCACGACAAGCTAATTAGCTCCGCTGACCGTTGGTTCTTAATTTTCATTCTTAATTATTAATTGTTTTCCGCGTTACTTTTGTTACCTTTTAACTATATATTGTAAATATAGATTAATTTAAAAATATCCCCGGGGGTATATTATTAAAAAATAGGATTACCGATTTATAAATTTTAAATTTGTTATAACATTCGGGTATCATACAGTAAAATCATAAACAATCGGCCAATATGAAATTTCAGAACAGCTATATATTACTGGCTTGCATACTTCTGTTTAGCTTGCAAGCCTGTGTCGATAAAGATTATGACTGGGGTAATATGGATAAAAGCGGGGTAATAAGTATTCCGCCCATTCCGCTAGGCGATATTGATACAATATATATAAAAGGATTACCGCAATTGAACGAATCGTGGGGTATCCCGATTCCTGATGGATCTATAGCTTTGAGCGATACAATACGTGGCCTGTTTGATGACAATGCGATCCGGAAATTCTTTTATGAAGGGAATGAAACTGTTGAAATCTCAGCTAAGATTGATATTTATGTGGCCATTAAAGGGATATCCCTCGACGTTTACTTTAATATCATAGATACCGGTAAGCAAAGAATAACCAAAGTAGTAATACCGAAACAAACGCTTACTACCGGCAGGCAGCAGGAGTTCTCCGTTAAAATTACGTCTGAATATATGCAATATATGGAGTCGGCATCCGATTTGCAACTTGTCATTGTCCTTAGCTCCAAAGATGCTGTTCTCTGGCTGGGCGATAAGGATTATTTGTACATATGGGGAGCTATAGTGAAAACAGGTGGATTCTACTATGAACTCTAAATACAGGTTGATAGGGAAAATGAGATTTATAACAAAATTACATGCCGTATCGATAGCCATTCTGAGCCTTTTCTCTATAAATGGAGGATATGCGCAGGTTACTCAATCAGACTATTTTATGGAGACATCATATCTCCGCAATAGCCTCAATCCGGCTTTACGCCCCGAACAGGGTTATCTTGTAGTGCCAATCTTACCTACCATAGGAGCAAACGGGCAGACGAACAAAATCAATTTACACAACTTTACATTCAAAGGTCCTGATGGGAAGCGGGTTACCTTTATGCATCAGAGTGTGGGAGTGGAACAGTTTTTATCGAAACTATCCTATGACAATTATGCAAATGCAGATATAAATATAAAATTTTTCGGATTGGGATTTTATAAAGGCGACCATTTTTGGAATATAGATATGGGAGTCAGAACCCATGCCGATGTCAATATACCGAAACCTTTTTTTGAATTACTCAAAAGAGGATTCGGACAGGAAGAACAATCCACATATGATCTTTCCGACTTGCATGCCACAGGCTATTCCTTTATCGAAATCGGTGTTGCACATTCGCGTATGTTTATGGATAATAACCTTACACTCGGAGCAAGGGTTAAATTTCTGGGTGGACTGGCCGATTTCAAATTCGACACCAAAAGCCTGAATATAGATGCAGGGCCCGATTATTGGAAAGCAAAATCGAAGGCCTCATTGATCGGTTCCGCACCGGGAGTTGCACCAAGGTATGACGAAAAGGGGAATCTGGATGGCTTTACTTTCGGAAATTTTAATCTGCCCGGTCTAGGTTTAGGTATAGATTTAGGCGCAGTGTATGATGTAAAGGAATTATTTCCTGTTTTAGAAGGATTGAAAATTTCAGCAGCAATAAACGACATCGGTTTTATATCCTGGTCCAAGGCTAATACTATAAATCTGCAGTCGCCCGAAACGGAAGTAATTGTATCTCCCAACGATTACTCGATATATGAAAGAGACGGCTCGTCGGTCTTCGACGTTTTCGAAGATGCACTGGACGATATTAAAAAGGCCGTAAACCTGAAAGGTGAGACAAAAAGGGGGCGCGCGTCCATGCTCCGCATGAATATGAATCTGGGCGCTGAGTATGAATTGGTCAGGGATAAACTTACGGCAGGGGCATTATACTCCATACGCTTTGGCAGCTATTCCAATATTTCGGAGTTTACCCTTTCGGCTAACTATCGCCCTTGTACATGGTTTGCAACCAGTTTGACTTATTCGGTCAATCACAGCCAGTTCGATACATTTGGCCTGGCGCTTCATATTGTACCATCTAAAGGTTTAAATCTGTTTCTTGCAAGTGACTACGCAACGCCTCATATTTCATCCGATTTTGTCCCTACCACCAGCCGGGCGCTTAACTTTCAGTTTGGAATAAGTATTCCTTTGGGGGAAAGGCGAAAATAGCCTATCAAATAAGAGGATTAAGATATTCATTATAAACACTTTGATTATTTTATAAAATAATTATTAAGTTTTGAAAACTTTCTTAACCCCAAAAATGTTTATTACTTTGAGACAGATAAGATAAATAATGCAATTAATCGTGAATCGATACTGTCATATCCTAAATGTGCAAATAGCAAACAATTTAATACTTAAATAAATGGCAGCAGTTAATCCCTACCTATCTTTCAATGGCAATTGTGAGGCTGCTTTCAATTTCTATAAGTCCGTATTCGGTGGTGAGTTTACGTACCTGAGTCGTTTCAAAGATATGCCTTCGGAACAGCCGCTCCCTGATACTGAGAAAGAGAAAATACTGCATATGTCATTGCCTATAGGAAGCGGAACTATTCTTATGGGTTCCGATACATCCGAGGTATTTGGTGTCAGGACTAAGTTTGGAGACAATATATCTTTATCAGTAAATATGGATAGTGAAGCCGAAACTCAGCGTATATTTAATGAGCTTTCGCTTGGGGGAAAAGTGATAATGCCTCTGGAAAAGATGTTTTGGGGCTCATTATTCGGACATTTTACGGACCGATTCGGGGTTTTGTGGATGGTAAATTACGAGTATTAAAATATAACGGAGAAACAAGAGAGAGAACAGACTTTTCAACCTTTAGATAAATTGAACAAAATTTTTTACTCCGTATCCTCAGAATGATTTTTCAGGCGAGGATACGGAGTTCTGTTTTTTATATTAAATTGCATACCTGAAACATATAATAGAATATACAATAAAATTATGAGCGGACTGATAATAGATAAACTGAGAATTAATACTTTCGGCAGTGTGCTGGCACTGGATAAACCCGAAGAGATACATGACCTGGACAGTTTGATTCCGGATAATAGTGTAAAAAAGGAAAAGTATAATACCATTTTTGCATTTGTTTTCACTCTGGACGAATTTATGAAAAGATTGCAGATGGTCATAGATAAAGATATGCTGTACAAAGGCGGGAGCCTGTTTTTTGTCTATCCAAAAAAAGGAAACAAGAAGTATAAAGAATATATCGGCCGTGACGATTTTTTCGAACGTGTAGATGTCGATGACGATGGTTATGTAAAGGGCAGCTTACTGAAATTTTATAAGATGCTGGCTTTCGACGATACATTTACACTTATCGGACTGAAACATGAGGAAGTCCGCAAAAGCCGGGCTAATCAGCTTAGCCAGTGTGTTGCCGATTATATAGACCGTATTCCCGATCTGCAAAAACACTTCACCAAAGATAAAGAGATACTTTCTTTCTTCAATAATCTCACCCCCGGCTATCAGCGCGGTTGGGCACGTTTCGTGTATAATACCCGGTCGGAAGAAACCATAAAGAAACGGCTTGACGAGATGGCGGACATTATTCGTAAAGGCTATAAATCCGTTGATCTGTACAGGGCCGATAAGAGAAAATAAAATTAAGAATCCTTATATATTTATCACTCATATATGATCTACATAGCACTATTACGTGGCATCAATGTCGGCGGAAAGAATATAATAAAAATGGCTGAACTGAAAAAAGTATTTGAAAATATGAGCTTCCATAGCGTACAGTCATATATTCAGAGCGGTAATGTATTGTTTATTTCCGATAAGGGCGAAGAACAACTCCGGATAGAAATAGAGGCTATTATAGAAGATACTTTTGGGTTTCCCGTTGTTGTAATATTAAGAACGCTAGAAGAATTGGAAGCAATCATCGCAGATTGTCCGTTCACCGGTGAAGAAATAACCGAAGCCATTGCTGTATCGGATAGTGAAGTATTATATGTGTCTATGTTTACGCGGAATCCATCATCCAAAGATATCGAGCGCCTCGCAAAATATAATACACAGCAAGATAAATATAAAATAGCAGGGCGAAATGTTTATTTTCTGTTTTATAATAGTATCCGCAATTCCAAACTGGCTGGCAGTTTACAAAAAACGGATATTCCATCCACATCACGCAATTTTAAAACGATAAGCAAGCTCGCGGAACTGGGAAAGGCCATGCGATAAAATAAGATAAGTGATTAATAAAGCGAGAGGCCACTTCCATCCCGGGAGCGGCCTCTCAATGTTTTGAAGAGATTTTTGAGTAATTTAGAGTAATTGTTTAATGTAGTATTCAGAACACGAAATTTAAACCTAATTGTATCTGGCTAAGGTCGAAGTCGAAGCCGAATGTATTGGTCTTCTTGCTGCCGAATTTCTCATACTGATAACCTAAGAATCCGAATTTTCCGGTAAGGGTCAGATTGTCCGACACATTGATGGCAACGCCGGGTCTGAAGCCGACTTCCAATTCATGTACCTTAGTATCAGTAGATTTTACCTTACTGTAAGTATATCCGGCGCCACCATCAACAAATAAACCGCCTATATTTCCTCTGAGGAATGAGTAACGTGCAAACGGACTTACAGTGAACCCGTCAGACTTAGCCTTACCATCCAGTACATTATATTCTTTATGTGCATATCCCAGTTTCATACCTACTCCCCAGTTGTCTGACATCATATAGCCTACTTCCGGTGTGATATTGAAATTTGTCAACCTTTCACCATCTGTAACTTTACTTGTATTAAAGCCTGTGCTACCTCCTATCCATACCTTGCCTGTCTGAGCGTTAACTACCGAAGTCAAACCAAACATAACTGCGAGTGTAAAAAATAACTTTTTCATAATCTTTCATTTTAAAAAATTGATAACCTAACTAATCTTTATTTTGTATTCATTGTATATCGTTTTCGAATACATGACAAAGGTCGTGCAAAACTAAAGGTAAAAAAAGCCCCGTATGGAGGTAATAATGTCCTATTATTCTTATTTCGAAAAAAAAGGAGAAAAAGGACTTCCGGCTAATGTTCTGATATTCGTATGGTATGTTCTAAAATTCTTATGATGAAAAATAATGCTTTCAAATAAAAATAGTACGTTTGTAAAAGTGAGGTTATTCCGCCCTTTAAGATTTAGAGACATTATAATGCGATAAGCCTCTTTGTTATCCCGAACGAGTGAAAAATCACATAAAGTTCTTCAATGGGAGTCAATGATTATTTATACCTTTTATGTCAATAGATAGTGTAAAGAGATAAAAACAAACTATATGAACTTATCCAAAGTACAGATCAAAGATATTTCGGAGCAGATAGATCCGTCCGCCATCAAAAACTTTATCGTATCCGATAAGGCGGTGCACTTCCCGTCTATGTCATCAAACTTTCCTATCATTATCGATGGAGCGGTATTTGCCATTTGCATCAGTGGTACGGGGAGGATAAAGATAAACTTCAAGGAATATGAGACCAGAAAAGGAACCATTTTAACCATTTTACCCAATTATGTACTCGAAGTAGTTGAGCAGAGTGACGATATGATGACCGAGTTCCTTATCTTTTCTCCCGATTTTCTGACAGACATGCCTGTATCAAGCAATTTCGACATTTCGATGAGCATAATACAGTCTCCCTGTCTTCAGATATCAGAGGCACAAGCTGAAAAACTACTTGAGTTCCACTCGTTTATTGTCACTCAATATAAACGCAAGGATCATCCTTTCAGGGAGCAAATGGCAAAGGGACTCCTTTATACATTATTAATAGAAGTGGGGGCTATTTATTATAACAAAATAAAAGAATCGGAAAGTAATCCCGGGACGGATACGATGTCAGATGCTAATTCATATCAGAAAGAGCAGGTTTTTACCTTTTTCAAGTTATTGCTACATAATCATAAGAAGGAAAAAACGCTTCAGTTTTATGCCAATAAGATGTGCCTGACTCCTAAATACCTGTCCACTATCATAAAAGAGCGTACAGGCCGTACAGCCTTCTCTTGGATAAATGAGGTGCTTATCTCATCCACAAAATATATGCTCAAAACTACGGATATGACCATATTACAAATTTCGGAAGAGTTGAATTTCCCCAATCCGTCTTTTTTCGGACGCTTCTTTAAGAAGCACACAGGAATGACGCCTGTACAGTACAGGGAAAGCTGAACTTTATAGAGATATATTATTGTTATATTAAGAAATATAGGGGCAATTTGTGTAGAATTTGCCATGAAATATGGGAAAGTAAAATTCTTTACAGATAAAGAGAAAATCGTTGATCGGATTAGATATTCTATCAGGATAGAAACTGTTTCAAAAGCGGATTCTTTTCAATGTCGTCAAATCGTTTGACTGCAACACCTAATTTCTCGAACAGTCTTTTCACCAGAGGATCAATTTCCGCTACATATACTTCTTTGATGCGATTGGTCAATAGCCAAAGTGCTACATAATTGACATCTTTCTTCACTATAATGTCTTTTTCTACTTCCATTACCGATTTACTGTCTACATGCAATACAATAATAGGTATTGTATCCGGGTAGGATTCGTCCATTATTTCGTTTTTGAGGAATAGTGCTATTTTCATATTCTGATCTTTTTATTCCGGAACTACCGTTCTAATAATATACCTGATTGCCTTGCCTTTTTTATATGGTCGGTTAACATCACAATTGACTGATGATTGATAAACCCTTTTCCCGACACTTTAATTTCATATTCTCTCGTCAGTTTAGGCCTTACGGAGAGCAATATAGCAGATATTCTATTTTCCTGCATATTATCTATTTTTTTATATTTTGAGAGCCGTACCATTTCCATATTTGATCTGTTTTCTAATTGTTTTGTAAAGTTCATCAATGAAAGCGGTTTAGAAAAGCCCTATTGTGAGGAATAAATGTTCCGATAGTCGGATTTGAAGATTGCAGAATTAAGAAATAAACATATGGAAGAAAATGGAATATGAAAGTAAGACCTTTCACGATTTAACCGTTCATTGAATAAAGGGTATGTAAAACTTTTTTCGGAGTGTATACTTAAGTTAATAACAAACTGAGAATATCGGGTAAAAAATATCAAATATATTGCATTCACATATATTTTGTCAGTCTTTTTATAAACAATTTATCTTTTAAGATCGTTATTTAATAGGAGTATATTTATATTTTAACAACCAAAATAATATGTATAAATTGCTATAAAAACATTCGAGAATGATATATTTTAATGTAAAATATATCAGCATTCGCAATTGGCGATATTATAGCTTATTTCGTTTTATCCAGTCAAATATCATATTATAGACGTTGTTTCGCACTTCCGCCCCCGATAGAATAAGGTCGTGCAACCCTCCCTTTACAGACAGGATTTCCACATCGCCCTTTATGTTATGGGCTATACGTTCAATATCATTTATATTCAAAATAGCATCGCGGCTCGAGACTTGTTCCATATCTTTAATATCTGCCACCGACTCAGCTGAATGCAGCAGCAATATGGGCTTGGATATATAAAATGCTTTCCTCAATTCATTTTGTGCTTTATGAATTGCACGCAACCATCCCAGATTTATTTTAGGTGCAAGGTTGGGCTTCCAGTCCTGTATGTAATCCCATTCTCCTCTGTACGATTTATGAATACTTTTACCATATTCTTCACTGAATCCTCCCGGAATGGTAACTTTAGGTATAAACCGCCCTGCAAAGGATACAATAGGTAAAAGCTTTTTAACCCGTTTTGCCAGATTGAATTCATAAAAAGGGCTGTTGAGTATCAACCCGTCAAATAATTTGCTGTCTGTGTGATCTTTGGCAAATAAGGTAACAATAAGCCCGCCTGTGGAATGCCCAAACAAAAGAGTCTCTTTATTACCTTCGCTGCGGATAATATCCAGCGATTGGAGTATTTCTTCGTAATAATCTTTCAGATTGCGTATATCATTGAATTTCTGGTGTGGCAGAAACGAACGACCATATTTTCGTAGGTCGATGGCATAGAAATTAAATCCATGATCGTTAAAACGGCACGCCATTTCCGTCTGAAAAAAATAATCATTAAATCCATGTATGTATAATACCGCTTTGTCGGATTTTCTTTCTGTCAGGTGACGTATAAGTGTCGCTGTAACCATACCTTCGTAATCGTCCCTCAATTTGAGAGTTTGAGCTTCGAACCGGTCTTTTAGTATATCTTCTTTGTATGGAGAATTACTCATAGATTTTATTTCTTATTTTTCAGGATTAACGCTATCACTTAGTATTTGTTCACGGCCTGAGATATAGCCGGTGTCAGATTCAGTATAATTTTCTTTATAATCTTTTGTATTTGAATTCTTAAAGTTACAAATAATTATTTGCAGGTATACCTGTTGCAGTAAGGTTCTCTTCCTTTCTACATGAATTACTTGCTTTACTTAACAAAAATATCCACATAATTTAATACTTTTACGGCTTAAATATGCATCACAGCAACAAAACATTCTCTCTTGTTGTTTTAGACATAAATGTATTTGATATTAACTCAAAAAAATAGAAACAATGAAATTAACGAAAGGTATAATTGCTATTATTGTTGTAGTTGCAATAATCGGTATAGGGCTTATTTTCTTTTTGTGGGGCAAATCGCTTCAAAATAATATGATAACAAAAGAAGAAGCTGTGTCTTCTCAGTGGGCTCAGGTACAGAATGCATACCAGCGCCGTGCCGATCTTGTGCCTAATCTGGTAGCCACTGTGAAAGGCTATGCTACTCACGAACAGGAAACTCTTCAGGCAGTAGTGGATGCCCGTGCAAAAGCAACACAGATGAATGTAAATGCAGACCAGCTTACAGAAGAGAATATCAAAAAATATCAGGAAGCGCAGGGGCAACTGGGTGCTGCACTCGGTCGTTTGCTGATGGTGCAGGAGAATTACCCCGACCTGAAAGCCAATACTAACTTTCTTGCCCTGCAGGATGAACTTACCGGAACAGAAAACCGTATCTCCACAGAACGTAACAAGTTTAATGAACGGGTGAGAGACTATAATACATATATTCGAAAATTCCCAAACAGCTTCTTTGCTGGCGATTTCGATAAGAAAGGATATTTCGAAGCCGATGCATCAGCTCAGAGTGCACCAAAAGTAGAATTTTAATAAATAAGCCATTGGCTAAAACTATTGGTTGTCAGCTTCATAAAATGAAACGGATATTAAATATATTCTTGTTATTGCTTGTAGCTGTTTTGCTACAGGCACAGGACGATCTGCCCTCTCCCATGTCACCCCCGAGACTCGTCAATGACTTTGCACAGACATTCGATGCCTCGCAGCGTGACGACCTGGAACAGATACTGAAAGCCTACAACGATAGTACATCTACACAGATATATGTAGTAACAGTTGCCGATTTGCAGGGTTATGCCGTATCGGACTATGCTGCCCGTCTGGGTGAAAAATGGGGTATCGGCCAAAAAGACAAGAATAACGGCGTGCTTATACTCATAAAACCACGTATAGGTAACGAGCGTGGGCAGGTATTTATTGCCACAGGCTACGGAGTAGAGCATATACTTACCGATGCCCGTTGCGGCCGTATTATAGACCAGTATATGATCCCATATCTGCAAACCGGGGATTATTACAATGCATCCAAAGCGGCCGTTCTTGCCATAATTAAATATTTGGCAGGAGAATTCCAGGCGGATGAAGAAAATTATTCCGGCAGTTCGCTCATTGCAAATATAGTGCTTGTGGTTGTTATATTGCTTATTCTCTATATCGCTTTCAAAAACAACAAAGGAGGTCCTTCTTCGGGGGGACGCTGGCGTGACGGAGGTTTTGGTGGCGGCTTCGGCGGCTGGGGGGGAGGTAGTTCCTCCGGTGGTGGCTGGAGTAGCGGAGGAGGCAGCTTTGGTGGCGGAGGTGGTGGAAGCTTCGGCGGAGGTGGTGCCGGACGTAGTTTCTGAACAAAAGATCACAATCAGTAATAAATATAGAGGCAGGTATAAAGACTAGATTTATACCTGTTTTTTTGTTAGATTGGAAAAGGGCTTACTCTGTATTCCGTAGGCATAAGTGGAGTGATACACAGATTATTGTAAATCACGATATAACTATTACTTTCCATAAAGCATTTATGAATACCGGCGATAGGTGAAACACAGAAATAGGATAAAAACAAAAGAAACTTAGGCTACAGTTTATATGATTACAAGTAGCACCACCCACCTTGTACTCCATCTGTAGCCCGCTCCTTTACCTAAATGTTGCAGTTATTTATCAGGTTATTCAGGTCATTTTAATACATCACAGGATTTTTGTCATACGCTTTTACGGGTATGACATGCCAGTATATTACCTCTCAATAAGATTCTTTTTTAACTAAAGATTTTGAGCATTGATTTTTCATGTGACTTAGCGCGTACCTTGTGATTTTACTGGTTGCAAATATATATAATATTTGGAAAAAAAACTCTTATATACACCAAAACTCACAATACAAAATAAAAAAACATAAATAAGGGGCGAATAGGTAATTTTATATATCGTTTTCCACAAGTCTATAATATATGCGAATCAGTAGTTGAGATTTAATGTTGGATTTTTTATGCTCCACTTCGTTTCGCTTAAACGTTCATTTTGGCATTGCCCAAAACGAACCAAAAGGCTAGCGCTTCGTTCCTCGGCGACCCAAAACCGTTTTGCCGTCTGAATCAAACACACGGGCTATCGCCCCGTTTGATTCTACGCCGCCTGCAACGGATTGGGTACCCCGCCTGCGTCACTAATGCGCAAGGGCTGACGCACGCGGAGCTAAAGCCTGAAAAGACACAGTCTTGTCGCCGCATCGCGATAACGGCCTCATTCCGCAGGCGGGGTACCCAATCCGTAAAGCGGAGGTGTAGGGCAAAATAGGGTAGCTGCTGTACACGGCTGATAATCCGGTAAAAGATGACTCCGTATTATTTTGCCCCACCGGAGCTGCGGTTTTGGGTCGCCGGAGGGATGCAGCCTTGATTTTTTGTTTCGTTTTGCATCAAGGCAAAATGAAAAACAAGCCGGACGGCGCGTTAGAGAAATCCAACAATTTTATACTACAATAATTACTTGAACTACTGATTGGCATAATATAGTAATTCTATTCGTTATTCTCTCCTTTCAGAGTGTTTGTCTCATTGAATGATACACAAGACAGCCAATCGGGCAGAAACATTTAGGAAATCATATTTTTAAGAGGTATCTTTGCCCACATGAAAAAATTAGCGATTGTGGGGTGTGGATATCTTGCCGAAATTGTAACAGATGCACTTATTAACGGCTTACTGCCTGAATATGATTTAACTGGAGTTTATTCGCGTACTGCGTCAAAAGCAGGACGGATTGCAAAAAAAATGCATAAACATGGTAAACCATGCTCTGCATGCACGACACTGGAAGATTTGCTGGCTCTGAAACCCGATTATCTGGTGGAAGCAGCATCCCCTGCTGCCATGAAAGAATTGGCCCTGCCTACATTAAAAAACGGCACATCTATTATCACTTTGTCTATAGGAGCTTTTGCCGATACCGCTTTTTATAAGGAGGTGATGGAAACAGCAAAAGCAAATGGCACACGTATATACATTGCTTCCGGAGCTACAGGAGGTTTCGATGTTTTGCGAACTGCTACCCTGATGGGAAATGCATCCGCCCGGTTCTTCAATGAGAAAGGCGTTAATGCCCTGAGACGGTCACCTGTCTACGATCCGTCTTTGGAAACCGAACAGCGTGTTGTCTTTTCCGGAACGGCAAGAGAAGCTATCGGCGTATTCCCAACCGGGCTAAATGTATCAGTTGCGGCTTCACTGGCATCTGTAGGTCCTGAAAAAATGCATGTAACCATGCAATCTACTCCGGGATTTAGAGGTGATACCCAACGGGTTGAAATAAAAAATGATCAGGTACATGCCGTAATAGATGTATATAGTGCTACCTCCGAAATTGCAGGTTGGTCGGTAGTGAGTACTCTGATCAATATCGTTTCACCTATTGTATTCTGATAAATTCTTCAAGACTTTTTCGCTCAGGCGGTCAAAAGCCTGACGTGTGCGGCCGGTAGAGACTTGCATACAACGGATATGGGGATGGCCAATCAAATGTTTTCCTCCCAATGCCCCTACTGTATCACAAAAGCAGAGGTTGTCTCCTTCCAGCCATCCGGTAAATGCAGTTTCGTCCCAAGCCGGAGATAAGCCTGTATTGAAAAGTATCTTCTTATTCCCTAATTGTTTAAATTCTGCTTCGTGTAATAAAACTGTGTTTTTATTGAGACAGCAGCATACGACTTCACTGTGCGAAAGAAGTTCTTGCAAAGGCAAGAATTGATAACCTTTGGCTTTTGCATCGTCTTTTTCCTTACGGGCGAAATAAGCTATGTCCGCTCCAAAGAAACTCAAAGCATCGGCTATCATACCACCGGATTTACCAAGTCCTATAATCCCCGCCTTTAGTCCGGTAATTTCGCGGGGCATTTCCTCCCAAGGCTCCTGACCAAATCCGTGCAAGCAGCGCACAAGTTCACTGATTACATATTCTACGACGCCTTCATCGCCATAATCCCGTATCCCTGTTACGGTTATACCCCGTTCGTTAGCATAACGGATATCTACATTGGCACTTTCGGGAGAATACAGGGAACAGCACATTCCTATATATTTAATACCGGGGCATCTTTCTAATACATAGCGGTTAATCCGGGAGGTATAGCTCAGCAGCACGGCATCCGCACTGCCTATACGCGCAATTATCTCATTATCGTCGACGGGTATATCCTGATGCAAAACAACTTCCCTCGCAAAAGAATGCAATGCTGTCTCTGCTAACGGGATCAGGCTCACCGGCTCTATGGCTACAAGTTTCTTGAACATATCTTTAAAAATTAAAAACAATAAAGATAGTAAAAGAACTTGTGAGGTCAAACTCTATAAATCCAATGTTACAGACTTATCCTCTATTCTATTTAGCTTTAGCTACCAGAGGCAGGCTTATACTCAACCACTGTTCTCCGTCCCATACATAAACTCCATCAGGCATTGCAGCGTTTACTCCATCCTGTTTGTTTTTATCTTTGTTAAAGACCATGAGTCCTACCAGATTTTCTTTCTTATCTTTATAATCTGGTGTATTTTCTTGTGCATAAGGAGACAAGCTGGTGCGGGATTCCAGTTCTACCTTATATAAGATCAACCCTCCGTAAATCGACATAGGTTTCGGTTTTTCTTTTGACCGTGATATTGTATTTACAGTTTCTTCGTTTACTGTTTTATTCTTTTCTTCAACAGCCGGAGAACCTGATTGGGAATATGCCATTACGGTCAGTAACAAACCTGTAATAAGGCTCAACATTGTTCTGCAATATTTTCTTGTTTCCATTTTTTAGTTTGAGATATTAATAATATCAACTTATATAGACTTGTTGTTTACCCGGTTTAGGGATTTGAACGACATTTGTATTAATGTATATTTTATCATTCTGTTTGTTGTCTATAAAAAAAAATTGGGCTACCCTAGCTGTCGCAGACAAAGCAACCCATAAAAGACAAAAAATTTCCGCATATAAATATTTATAAAAGACGTAATGTAAGAAAAAGACAATTGAGATGCGGAAAAAGGAATAATATTATCGGGGATATCGTATTCTTTAAGAATATCCGGATACTTACAAAACTTGTTATTCAAAAGATATCCGTCTCTGACTTCCAGCGATAAAGAATATGATGATCCTAATGTTCTATTGTTACGAGATAGTATTTCCTCAATATATATTTTTGTTCTCATATATTCAGTTCTGTATAGATATTATTTAATTAATCCCGTTTTGTCGTTTGTTTCCGGTTTTATTCACTTTTGTAATGTATTGTGTATGTTGGGGTACAGAACTGTTTAATATTATTTGTATAGATAAACGAAATATCAGAACACAATAATGAGAAAACAGCATTTTCGAAAAATATGATCGATTCATATATCGTCAGCGGCCTGTAGACAGACTATGATTTACTGTTTCTTTATTTTATTATCTCCTATATATTTCTGTTGTTAATTACTCTCAGACAAAAAGTCAATTCTTAGCCTGTACCTCTAAATTATTTCAACTGCAAAGTTATATGTATGATATAAAACTACCTTTACATATATCCACCATAATATAACAAATAATCGTACATAGGTAAGATATAGGTAATCAATGATTTTATCTGCTAATTACTCTAGAGATTCGATTCACATCCGCTTTCCCACATTTTCCCGTATTTTCTGATATTGGAAGGAGTACCACCCAAATAAGTCTTACAGAAATTAGTAAAATGGGAGATACTGGAGAAGCCGAATTCGTCACAAATCTCTTTGAAACTACGTCTTTCGTGTCGTATTTCATAATAAATTTTATCCGCTTTGCTGTGGAGCATCCATTTATACGGGGAAACGCCGAATACGCGCTTGAAATGCTTTTCGAAACCGGAGACCGAATAATTAAGAGCCTGAGCGAGTTCGCTTACCGATTTATAATTATGACTGTTACGCATAACATAAGAAGAGAATAAGGAATCGGCACTAAGTGCCTGACGGAAAAACAGAGATAAATCTTTCTGAGAATAAAAGGCACGTAGCAGAAAGAACAATTCCTTTACTTTATTCCGGTAAAATATGCCGCAATATATGCCCTGATCGAAACACGCAAGTACAAACTCAACATATTGCTTTATTTCTATATTCAGATCTAAAAGATATAAATCGTCCAGGCTTTGATGGCTTTCGTTTTCGAAATAACGCGCAAGGTCTTCGATACTCATACAGTTGCAAAATGTAATTTGCTCCTGAAGCCGTATGATCAACAAGGTAGAGTATTCTAATGCATTTAATGAGTAATGTTGATTTACCGGCAGGTACACAGCTTTATTTTCTTCAATAATAGACTCTGTATGACTCGCGAATGATAAAGAAATTTTTCCTTTTATAAGAAAAACCATCTTATCATTCAGTGAATTGTTATCTATCTTATCATTCTGGTTCAATACCAGTAGCTGAATAGCAGAATGACGGCCTTTTTCTTTATAAGGACATGATAATTTATCCGAACAATATAATTCGCTCATATAAATTTAGATAATAAAAACAAAAAGCTATAGAACAACTATATTATTAATATAGGATTAAGTTCTATTGATTTCTTGTAAAAAATAATCAATAAGTTTAAATGAAAAATAGAGGTATAAATAAGAATAGCTATTTCTTGTAAGAATTTGTATTCGGCACAAAAGTAGAGATTTGAATCAAATTATTTTTTACATATTTCCTCCATTTTCTTTTATTTTTCTTCCAATTTGATGTATATCATCCTCGACATAGACATTATTGGGCCAAAGAGACATATATTCCTGTGGTAAACATTTTCAGCCGGCCCGGATAGCCTCAATAATATTTTATTTGATTATCGAGAACAAAATCAGGCAGATATATGTTTTCTTAATAGACGGTATGAAGTACAAAAAAACAGTGATTTGAGATACACTCTTATCATTTTCTCCACATTACATTAAGCAACAAATATTATCATCATAGTTTACTGTTTATATATTTCTAATGGCTTCGATTAGATAAATATTACAAGAATATTTAGTCATCATATTTATATTCATGTAGGAAATATCTTATTTAAGATTAATTCTCCCGGACTTTCTCAAAATCTTTGTCCGGGCGCATAGGAGATATAATTACCTGGAAGATTCTTAGAGCGTTTAATCATTAAGAATATAAATTATGAATACTTTCTGTGATACTAATTGTCCTATGGCTGAAAAAAAGGATCCTACTTTTGAAATCTTAAAACTAGATCAGGGAAATATAATTAAAGACATATCGACGGAAGATATAATGGTCTTTGTTATTGTAGGCAAAATCGATATGTCAATAGACATATCTGTTAATACGGTAATAAAAGCAGATGATATTATATATCTCCCTTTAGATTGTCACTACTTAACTCATATCCTCGAAAATTCAACATTACTTATTGTCCGTATACATGATCCTATTTTATTTTGTAATTGTTTGCGTATTATGGATTTGATAAAGAAGAACCTGGACGAATGTTGTAAAAACAGGCAATGTTTATATTTGTTGGTAACAAGTCCCCAAATTAAGCTATTTGTAGGATTTGTACAGAATTGTATTGATCAGGGTATATGTTGCAGGAGCTTTTTTCAACACAAAATCGCAGAATTATTCTTTCTGATGCGTGCATTTTATCCTCAGGATAACCTTGCTCAATTTTTTAGCAGAGCACTACATTCCGATTCCGGCTTCTCTTCCTATGTTACTCATTATGGCCATAACTATAGATCGGTAAGCGAGCTTGCTCAGGCTCTCCATTATTCGGTCTCCGGTTTCGAAAAGCACTTTAAGCGTGTATTCGGTGTTTCCCCGTATAAATGGATGCTTCGGAATAAAGCAGAAAAAATCTACTATGAAATACAGCTCGATAAACAAAGCTTCAAAGAGATTTGTGACGAATTCGGCTTTTCCAGTATCTCTCATTTTACTAATTTCTGTAAGACTTATTTGGGAGCCACTCCTTCAAATATCAGAAAATATGGAAAATTTATAGATTCTCAAACCAATTACTAATAAATATCCTTTCGTCGAAGAAGACGATATCCACTCTCCCTTATTTTCACAATTCATTATATATATAATAAATATATGTATGTACAAAATAGCAGACCACTCTTCTGATTTGTTGACGTTTTTCTTTTTAACACTCGGAATGTTCCCCATTTTTTCATGTGGTGAGGAGAAAATGTTAAAGATAATGGCGAAAATCTATAAAATCTATCTAAAATATTAGGAATAACTTGCGGCCTCAAATAGAATGCAAATTATAGCAATGAAAATAAGACTGAAATACAGTATTTTCAATCCAAATTTATCGACTGAAAATCTGATTATCAGATATGCCTCAATAGAGACATATAATGTAGTCACACAACATTTAGCCAACAATGGCGGCCTAAGGAGAATCCAATTTTTAAACAAAAGATCCTGCAAAAGGGCAACATGGTTGGAATCAGAATAGCTAGGATAGCACACTGAACAGACTAAAAGACAATGAAGGCAACGAATAAAGCTTTTTTTAACAAAACGACAGACAATAGATTACAAATTCGGTAAATGACAACAATACCGAAATAAATTATGTACACAAAAATGTATTAACAGGATCTCCAACCTTATCACAGACTTACATCCATATTCGAATATAAAAGGAGTATGGTACAATAATTACATTTTGTAGAGTTACAAAAAATTAATGTAACTAAAACAAATGCTTTAACAAACGAATTATGAAACTAAGACTAAAAAAAGTAGTAACAATGCTTGTCTTCATGGTAGGCTTGTCTGTGACAATTAATGCGCAAGTAACCATCGGTGCAGATAAAGAACCGACGCAAGGTGCCCTGCTCGACCTGAAAAGTGATGACGCTTCAACAAATGGCGGAGCTACTACCGGAACAGCAGACGGTACTGGTGGTGGATTGCTGCTGCCACGTGTATATCTGACAGATATAAGCAAACTCAGCCCTTTTGTAAAAGATGACGACCCCAACCTTGCAACACTGAAACTAAAGCTGATAGGTCTCACCGTATATAGCCTTACTGTTAATCAGGGAGGCTTTACTACTGCCGGAACTTACACATGGGACGGCCTTCAGTGGGACCTTACTGCCACTCCAAGAGGCGGTACAGAAGATGAATACTGGAGTATTGAGGGGAATGCCGGAACAAACCCTGCTGTGAATTTTCTGGGAACAACGGACAATCAACCATTAGTTTTCAGGGTAAACAACACCCGTGCGGGTTATATTTCCTCTACCGGCAGAGGTACTTCGATCGGATATGAAGCATTAAATCCGGGAAGCAACAATACCGGAATAAATAATGATGCATTCGGTAATAGCACTTTATTATCCAACACTAGCGGAAGCAACAATGTAGCTATCGGCGCCAGCACGCTGAGAACAAACACCACCGGTAACACCAATACTGCCGTTGGTTCGGCCGCTATGTACTACAACACAGCGGGGTATAGCAATACAGCTATGGGTAACAACGCTATGCTTGAAAATGCAACCGGAGGTACCAATGTAGCTATCGGTAGCATTGCTTTACAAAACAACGTTGGCGGAGGAAGCAATACAGCTGTGGGCTACTCTGCACTGAATAAAAATACTGCAAGCAATAATACTGCTGTCGGCAACTTAGCTATGGCAAACACCACCACCGGAACCTACAATGCTGCCCTTGGTGCCAATGCTATGCAAAACAATACCACCGGATCCAACAATATAGCTATTGGTGCTACAGCCCTGAATGGCAACACTACCGGATATAGCAATACTGTAATAGGTTTTCGCGCTTTGCGAACCAATACCACCGGACATAACAATATTGCTGTAGGTGACAGTACACTGCACAACTCTTCTTCGGCAAGTTACAATACTGCTATAGGTAATAAAGCCCTGTTCGCCATAAGCTCAGGTCATAGCAATGTTGCCATTGGTGATAGTGCTTTATTAAGAAACCAAGTAGGAATAGGCAATACAGCTGTAGGTGACAATGCTCTGGCAAGCAGTTCTGGTGCCAGCGGCAATACAGCTATTGGCAACCGGGCATTAGCTAGCACGAGTGGTGGTAATCTCAATACAGCTGTAGGAGAGAAAGCTCTGACCGCAAACACCTCTGCATCTGCCAATACAGCTGTGGGTTCCAATGCTTTAGCAAATAATCTAACAGGAGGTAGCAACACTGCTATCGGTACTATTGCTCTGCGCAGTAATACTACCGGAGAATACAATACGGCCGTCGGTACCAATGCCTTATCAGAGAACATGGCAGGGAAGGCTAACACAGCTATGGGTAACGATGCTCTCAGACACACCACTGCAGGCAGCAATACGGCTGTGGGTAACGAAGCTATGTATTTCAACAGGACGGGAAACAGGAATACAGCTGTCGGAGACAGTGCTTTATTTAATAACAATACAAATGGCAATACAGCTGTGGGCTATGCAGCCTTGTTTCTCAATGGTACAGGAACCGGTAATACAGCTATGGGAGCAAAAGCATTGTTCAACAATAGCTCAAATAGCAATAATACAGCTATCGGCTCTAATGCGATGACAGTCATGCAATCCGGCGCAATGAATACAGCTCTTGGTAGTAACGCGATGTCTGCCAGTACCGGCGGGAATGGCAACACAGCTCTTGGTTATTATGCACTGGTAAATAACACCTCCAGTTACAATACAGCCGTGGGAAGTAATGCCCTATATACCAATACCTCAGGAGCCAACAATGTAGCTGTTGGTTATTACGCCCTGCAAGCCAATACTACAGGAGGAAATAATATAGCCATGGGAAGCAATGCTCTGGATTCGAATACTGGAGGTACTTTCAATTTTGCTTTCGGCACCAGTGCCCTGCAAGCCAATACTACAGGACTGCGCAATTTTGCTATCGGCTACACTGCTTTATACTCGAACCTTACCGGATACAACAATATAGCTCTGGGACATCAGGCACTGTATGGTGGAAACAATGCCAAACATAGTAATATCGGTATAGGAAATTATGTAGGTGTTAACATAACAGGATCAGATAATGTGATAGTAGGAGACTCAGCTGTACAGTCTGGCTTAGGAAGTGAAAATGTGGCCATAGGAAAGCTTTCACTCGGTACAAGTGTTTCAAGTTACAATGTTGCTGTCGGTGCACGTGCAATGCAATGGCGTGTAAATGATGGTGTTCCTTCAAATAAAAATACGGCAGTAGGTTGGGCTGCATTACGTAATTCTGTGGATTCCTGCAATGTGGCCATAGGATATTCAGCCCTTGGCGAAGGTAAACCCTTTGGTATGACTACAGCAATAGGAGCCTATGCCTTGAGTAATAACAGCTCGAAGGAAAACACAGCAGTAGGTTATCGCGCTCTATCCAAAAATATAGGCGGAAACGGTAGTACAGCTGTCGGCAACAATGCTTTAGGAACCGGCGAATCATCATATAATACTGCAATTGGAGACAATTCTATGGCAAATAACGTTAGTAGTCACAGCAATACAGCATTAGGATGGAGTAGCATGTTAGGCATTACAACCGGATATCGTAATATAGCTGTAGGCACCTATGCTTTATCAGCTATCACCTCAGGCAGGGATAATATAGCCATTGGTGATAATGCAGGTAATAACATAACAACAGGAAACAGCAATATAATAATAGGAAGTGGCACAAAAGCATCCTCTCCTACCGCTACTAACGAAATAGCCATGGGAGCTTCCAACCATTCAACAATCAGGATTGGTAATTTGCTATCAAATGGCAGCGGCAGCTGGACTGTTACTTCCGACCGTCGCATGAAGCACGACATCAAACCAATAGGACAAGGCTTAGATTTCATTAAGAAACTGAAACCGGTAGAGTATATCTACAACACAGGTAACGGTAAGAAATCGCTCGGGTTCATTGCACAGGATCTGCAACAGGTGATGGCTGAAGAAAACATGTCAGGCTATAGCCTGGTAGTGCCTACACAAGGCGATACACTGGGGATAACTTCTACCGAGCTGATACCAGTATTAACTAAAGCTATCCAGGAACAGCAAGTCACTATCGAAACCCAAAAACAGACAATAGATAAACAACAGCAAGCTATCGACGCGCTGCTAAGACGCGTAGAGGCATTAGAAAATAAAGAATAATTTCCCATTGTGTTGTATATATATTAAGTATACGCACCATTTAGTGGAAAAATAAGGTATAAACAATATATGTGCATAAGAAATATTATAAGTATTTCTTATGCACATTATTTTTTATTCTTTCGATTTACATTTCGTCATGATTGGAATCACTTTGATATAAATCAGTTCGAATAAGATTTCTACGATAGTTTGTGTTACAATGACTACGGCGACTATCTGATTTTCCGGTGCAGGTAAAGATAATGCAAGAGGTAAAACGACTAAAGAATTTCTTGTACTGGTAGAGAAAGAAACAGCCCGTGAACCATACGTATCTACTTTAAATATCTTAGCCGACAGTTTTCCTATTAAAGGAGCGATAAGAGCAAATGTTATATAGATAGGTAAAACAGTTAATATCGAAACCGGATTTTCACGTAACACCCAAATCTGAGAAGCAATAACAACGAAAAATGTCAAAGCCATAAACGGAACCGGGAGCCAACCCGAAAAGTTCAATATATTTTTTCCCTGTTTATTATTCGATTTTGAGATTAGCTGCGTTATAATTGAAAGTACAAACGGAATAATAATTAAATAAAAAAAAGCTTTTATAAACGGTGCAATCTCTATTATACTGATAGTTTCTTTTCCAAGAAAAATCCATAAGTATAAAGGCAATAATACCATTTGAAAAATAAACAGCAGAGGAGTGGAAGCCAAAACCGATTTGGAATCTCCTTTTCCCAAATGGGAGAAGACAATCACATAATCAATACACGGCGTTAATAAAACAAGAAGAACTCCAATACTGATTACCGGACTTATCGAAAAAATGTTTATCAAAAGCCATATAAGTATTGGGATCAGTATAAAATTCCCAAATAAAAGAGCTGCGAAAAATGAGCGTTTCTTCAATGCCTGTTTCAGTTCTAAAAAAGGAATCTGGCAAAACATACTGTAAAGCAATACTCCTATTACCGGCTCAATGGCATGCTCAAGTATATTCGACTGATCCCATGTCAATCCTACAATAACACTGATAAACAGCGTTATTATATAAATACTTATTTGCTTTTTTTCAAGTGTATGTTTACTTATCATGTAATTTTTGTCATTGTACAGAACTTACAAAAGTATATTTATTCGTAAAAACATCCAATACCTATAAATGGTGAATACTTAAGTTGAAAAAGGCAGGCAGGCTTTCCGTAAAAATGGAGTAAATGTATATTTATCAACAAAATAAAGTTATTATATAAAAAAAATGGGACTGTTTCACAACAGCCCCATCTCCACTTCTCAAATGTGCAATTAACTAATTAATCAACTAGAATAAGTAGTGTTGTTGATTTTCATTGCTCTTTATATTTACCGTCCAACATATCCTGATAAGTCGGATTGTAAGCATTATTGAATACATTCCAACTGCTTGCTGTTACTGAAGAAAGTATATCTTTCAATCCCGAAAAATCGGAAAGTGAAGAGTTGTAAGAAACCGTAATCTCTTTTACATTTTTCAATACCCGGAAACCATTCAGATTTGTAAGTTTCGAATTTCCATAATAGGAACTATAGCCCGATATATTCAGTGAGCCATTTACCGTTGTAAGTTTTGGCATATCTATTTCCGACAGATTATCGGAATTATATCCGCCGCTCGTTATAGCGCAATCTCCATCTATCGTTTCCAAAACAGGCATACTAAATTTCTGCATCGAAGAAGCATCGATATTCGCTGTACCTGTTTTCTTCAAGAGGGGCAATTCTATAGCCTTAGGAGCCGAAGACAGATAGAACATCCCTCCCACTTCTTTCAGATTCGGCAGACTTACTTTATCAAGGCCATAAGTACTGAGACTCAGATTTCCCTGTATCTTTTCCACGCTTATGGTTGCCTCAGCCATTGTGTTCATATCGGTAGTAAAATTCAAACTCTTTAGTTCTTTAAATCCTTCCAGACTCTTAATATTGCAATTACCCCATGTAACATCATATCCACAGATATCTTTACCTTTCAGTGTGAAAGGGGTAGTTATATTGTATAACTCCAGACCGTTCATATTTATATTGCGAAGGTCTACTTCTGTGATGGAAGTCAGGTTGTTTCCATACAGTGATATTTTATTAGCCCGGGACAATGAAAATCCGGAAAACTTCTTAAATGAAACCTGGGAAATTATAATATCTCCTCCCACACTGTTCAGCAGCGACAGTCCGTCAATATTATCTTCCAGTACAGGCCAGCTTGATATGTATATCCTTCCTCCCACCGATTTTAAAGATTTCATATCTTTGGTACTCTTCAGTTTTGGCATATTGGATATAAATAATTCTTTACCAACGGATTCTAATGATTTCAGTCCCTTCAGGTCTTCAATATTGACATTTTCCAGCCTAAGATTACCCGATATTGTTTTTAACGATGTTATATCCATATTTACAAGAAGGTCACATGCTGAAATAGTTACGTCACCCGGCAGGGAACCCAACTGGGGGAGTGCTAACGATTCCATTTTAGAAAGAGACGTTATACTGAGTGTCGTCACATTTTTTAGTATAGGGAAGTTCACCGACTTCGCTTCTTTCCATTGCGTTATGTTCAAATTGCCGCCGATTTTCTCCAGTTTTGGAAAATCAACCGCTGCCAGTTTATTCATATTCCACGAACCCTGAATTGTCATGTTTTCCACGATATTCTGTAACTTGGGAAACGACATCTCAACCAAAGAGTCTGTATTCTGTATCTGTAACGCTCTGTCAATATTTTTCAATTCGGGGAATTTTGCCGATCTGATGTTAGCGCCATTTATAGCCAGATTGGTCATAATTGATCCCAGTTTGGCAAAATCTACCGTTTTCAAACCTTTTACCTGTCCTATTTGAAGCGATCCTACCCTTTCCAGATTTTCCAACCCTTCTAAGCTGTTTCCGGCAAATGTAGGATTTATAATGAGGTTGAAATCAATTGTTCTTAATCCGGCTAAAGGTTTAAGACTGTATACCGAATCCGCTCCGGTAGCAGCTCCGATAGTCAGGCTTCCATTGATACGGGCAAGCCCGAGCGTTGCAAACTCATCTACTTCGGCCTGTGTCAGAAGTATAACATCCCCCTCTCTGGAAACGACATTACGCTCCACATGGTAGTTGTATGTACTCTTTGTACCGTTATAAGCAGTAACCACAAAAGACTGGTCTGTATCCCAATCGGTAATGGTAGCCGGATCAGGTTCCATCTTTGCGTTTTCACTTAATAATACATTAGCCGTAGCACCTGACAACAATAAATTTTCGGGCGCGGTAACCACAATTGTATTTTGTGAAATCGAAGCATTCAATGTCACATCTCCCTGTTTCAAGCGGAATGCGGTTATATAGCTATCTCCTCCATCGAAGTCACTGTCATCATTGCTACAGGCGGAAAAGGAGAGCATTCCCAGCAATGAGAGCAAAATAATTCCTGTTTTATTTATATTCATATCTGTTGATTTTACTTATTGTAATTAAGTTTTGTGAAATATTTATTGTTCTATTTTAATGTCCATTATTTTCTATATTTTTTCTATGCATAAATATCATCTTTGCTTATTTTTGGAGACTAAGCTTATTACTTCCGCGCCCTCCCGGGCTTGTCCTCACTTTTGGCATTGCCCAAAAGTAAGCAAAAGGCTAGCGCTCCGTTCCTCAGCGACCCACAATCGGTTTGCCGGCTGAAAGTGACGAACGGGCTATCGCCCCGTCCCTTTCTACGCCGACTGCACCGTGTGGGTACCCCGCCTGCGGAACTAATGCGCATCCGCTGACGCCATAGTAAGCAAAGCAATGACTAGGCCTAGTCGGGGGTCCGCCCAGCGCCGTATGCTTCACAGACGGGGACCCGTCAGAAGAGAAAGGCTGAGAAACGAAAACGTGTTTGAGCTTATCCAACGATTCGGACTATACACGCTTTCCAGCGAGTTTTTTCGTTTAGCCGTCTCTTCTGTTAACGGGTCGGCCTTTGAAGCGGGCGCTAAAGCGTTTTTGGTTCCTTTTGGGGATTTGGCCAAAAGGAACACAAGCAATCTTTGATTGCGCGTAGGAAAAATGTAGAAAATATTGAACATTAAAATGCATCATTTATATTGATTACTCAAGAGCTTGTTTAAATTTTAAACAAGCTCTAAGGTTTTACCCATTTACCTGCCTGCAAATCCTCATAAGTAGGATTATAGTTATTCCCCGATGTTTTCCAGCCGGAATTGGTTAGTGAGCTAAAAACTTTTTTCAGGCCGTTGTATGATTCGATTGCCATCTGGTTAGTTATCTCTATCGACTGAGCCTTCTCGAGACTGGCAAAGCCATCCAGATTTTTCAGCAGTTGATTTTTATAACTACTGCTATATCCGTTCAGGATCATCGCTCCACCGATACTTTTCAATACAGGGAACTGTACATCCTCCAGACTCCTGTCCGCATTATATCCGGTGCCTAATCTGAAATCTCCGCCAACAGACTCTAAAGATGGGAAACGTAATATACGGGTTTGGACAGATCCTACATTAAGGTCGAAATACCCTCCTACCCTTTTCAGTTTCGGAAATTCCAGTGTTTTATCAACTCCCTGATCCAGACGGGCAAAATAAAAATCTCCTCCTACTTCTTCGATATCAGGCATTGAATACCGTTTGATATTGTTGTTCTCTAACCGGAATCCTTTGTTTATTTTCCTGATACCGCGTATATGCACTGTATCCATATAAGACACATATCCGTCGAGAGATAGAGAATCCACCTCGTGGAATCCTTCAAGAGCAGGGAAACCCGGATATCCGTTATTATACGAGGCTCCGCTTGAAGCGATAGTCAACGTTCCTTTGAATACATCGTCCCCGATAATTTTATCGGCCTGAATAGAATTACCTAAAACTTTAAGTTCGCCTATGTTCAAACCTTTAACATTGATTTCTTTGATAGGAGTCGCGGTTCTGGTTCCGATAGTTAACCTGCCAATGTATTTAATGCCGGCCGGAAGTTTAAGTGCTGTCATCTGTGGCAGATCGTACAGATATAATTCACCTTCGACCCTCTCCAATGCCTTGAAATCCAGGATTCCCTCAATCTGGGCATATGTGATAGCCAGCCTGTCCGACACGGTTTTCAGTTTGGGAAAATCAAGTACCTTTATATATTTACTGTCAATGCTCAGTGTTGTTGCCTGAGTCATGGCAGGGAAACTGACCTCTGTCAGATATGTAGTCGACGGAATGGTTATAACCCCTGTTGCCACCTCCAGTTTAGGTGCATTTATAAAAGACAGCATGGTAAGCTGGCTGAAGGTCATAGCTCCAACCTTTTTCAATTCCGGCAGATCAACCTTTTTAGTACTTTTAAAATAGGTAAAGGACAAGTCTGCGGTTTCTTCCAAAGACGGGAATGAAATTTTAGACATCATCGCGTTCGATCCGTTGGCCGTATTAAGAGACAGTTTCCCTTTTACAATTTTCAGTTTAGGAAAGTTTATCCCTGCAAGCGGACAATCCAGAGTCAGAGTCTCTGATACGGATGTCAATACAGGGAAATCCGCAAGACCTATCAATGTATTTTTAATATACATACCTCCAGCTGTTTTTAAACCCGGAAAATTTACTTTTTCAAGATTTCTTGCTCCATCGATTCTTATCTCCCCTCCTATTTTCTCAAGTTTGTCAAGCCCGGTAAGATCTTTCCCCGAAAAGGTAGGATGAATAATAAGTGAATAACCGATTTCTTTCAGTTGAAGTAAAGGAGCCAATGTAGAGATAGAGTCTGATTCGGTGCCTATTGTGCGGCCAATTACCAGATTCCCTTTTATGGCAGTAATACCTTTTTCTCCAAACGCATCCACATCAGCTTGTGTTTCTAGCACAACAGAACCTTCAATTCCAATATCTGAACGTACCACAGTATATTTATACCTGATTTGTGATCCGTTGTAGGCTGTAACGGCAAACTGCATTTCATCATCCCATTCGGTCACAGACTTAGGATCGGGATAAATAGTGGCATTCTCACTCAACTTTATCGTGGCGGCAGCACCATTCAGGGAGATTCCTTCGGGAGCTGTCACCGTAATTACATTATCGGAAATCACCGCGTTAAATTCTTTGTCTCCTTGTTTCAATGAGAAAGAAGCGATGTAGTTATCTTTTCCTGCAAATGGATCATCTTCATCACTACATGAAGAAAGCAAGCCTATAACGGCTAACAGCAGCAAGTAAAAACTCTTATTTAATATATTCATAACCATTTTTATATGTTAGTTGTTGAAATTCATATCAGCAGGGACACAGGCTTCGGTCGAGACTTCACCCACGGCAGCCCCTTTACCGATCGTTCCGGTATGTACTTTCACAAAATCTATGTGTTTCAGATTGGCAGGTGAACCATCGGCCTGTATGGCATTTTCGATCCAGAATTCATTCATGGGTTTGGTCTTATCACTATTATAGTTGTCCACATATCCCCAAGGCAGGTCTTTTGCATATTCAATACCCCCTTCTACAAAAAAGTTTGCAGCAAGGCATGTTCCCACCAATGTGTAATAGTTTTCGGCTATAAACATCGGGAAGTAATATGCCTGTGAATGATAGCCATTGTAATCTACGGAATTGGACCTGCCGATATTATCCGTCCAAAGAACATTGGAACCACTGGCATTCGGCTTGTAGTATGTTATAGCGTAGCGGTATTTGGTGTCTTTACTATCAGCTTCGCTGCCTTTCAGTTCATACCATGTGTCATCAGGAAGTCCGTTGCCGTTTTCATCCTGCATCACCCAGACTATACCCGGTTCGCTCCATCCGGCAAAAGCGTTTCCTTTTATAAGCAGGTCGGCTTTTCCTTCTTCATTTTTTACACTATGGTCAAACCCTGCAATCCAGTATCCGCCATAAGCCCCTATATGGATATAGCCACTTGTATTACCCGTATTCAACCAGTTTTGCGCATCCTGCAACGCTTTTGCTTTTGTGGAACCGATCTGATAGTTTACAAACTGACCGGGTGCAGGTATATAGTCGAACACAGTAGCAGCAGTAGCTTTATTGCCTGTTTTCACAGGGCGGAAATATGTCCCTTCCGGTTCGGTACAGGTCACCTGTACTTCTGCTTTTGCCGATGAACTTTGCTCTGTCACAGTGATCAGATAGACACCCTTTTCCGATGGTGTGAATTTAAAATATCCGGTGGTAGAGCTTTGTGTTGCGCCGTCGACCGTCCACTTGAATGTTGTAGGATTTTCGATATTGCAAATCACAGGAGCCAATACGAGGGACTTGCCTAATGGGACAGTCATCTTCCGCAATTCATTTATATTTGAAGCGACACGGTAATGGCCGTTATCGAAGAATAGTTCAGGAGTAGGCTCGGGCAGTGTGGTGACCGTGATCACCTGCATATCTGTTCCGTCTTCATTGCTGACTTTGAGGGAAAGTGTCTGTGCCCCAAGTTTTGTTTGGTTAAAAACGTATGTTTTACTTTCGGAGACAATTTTACCATCCAGTCTCCATACATAAGTTGCATCTTCCGCATAAAGCACTTCTGCTGAAATTTCCGTATCCTTTCCCGAATAGGCTATAATGGAAGATGACACGTTGATTTCGGGAGGCAATTTATCCTGTACGGATATTTTAATTTGCTTTTCCGCCGTACCATTTTCGGCGTCTATCCTGAGAGTTACAAAATACTCCCCTGCATCGTTTTGATTAAAAATTAATTCCGGATCAACAGAAATGATCCTGCCTTCCAGCTTCCACGAATACATTGGATTTACAGCATTTTCCACATTAGCCTGGATGGCAAGATCCCTGCCAATCTTTACCTTGTATTCCTCCATCCCGAATGTAATCGTGGGATCACCTGTCAGTTCATTGTTGTCATCGTCGCTCGAACAGGACGATAACGAACAAATCAAATAAACTGACAGAAACAGAAAAATCAGATGTTTTAAATTTCTCATAGTGTTATTATTTGATAAATTAGTTTTGTTTTTTTATATTTTCATTCTCCAATTTCTTTCTGGTAAATACGATATGTGCGGGTATATCGCCGGTTATCACATCCCATTTCTTCTTACCATCAGGGCTAAAGCAATAGAGGGTCCCGGGGCTTGTATAGTCCTTGGCATCGGTGACGAATATTTCCTTTGTCTCCGGGTTGATAGCTAATCCATACGGCACTTTTATTCTTTTTTCCGTTCCGTCCGTGATAAAGTTGCGCGAAACGATATTGCGTGTCTTTGTATTCACAATGGCATACGATACAGTATTGCTCTGTGTAATATGGCTCCATTCCACACTGTACATATAGATAGAATCTCCGCTCGCCGTCATGTTGCTGCATGGCAGGTTCAGTGTCTTGATTACCATGTCGTTCCTGCCAATGATATAGGTATTGGAACCGATGTATTTATAGTCTCCACGCGAACTGACGTATATGTTATCGTCACTGTCCAGTTCCATCCGGTGGAGATTGATGCCTACAATGATTTTTTTCGTTTCCGTGAATGTATTCAGGTCAACGACAGAAACTGTGTTGTCATAGTTTGGCACACGATAACCGCCAGAGTTGGCCACATATAGCTTGTTATCCCTTATTACCATTTCCTCGGGCTGATATCCTACGATACACCGCCCTACCTCTTTCATTGTAGTGGTGTCGACTTTTACCACACAACCAATCGGCGCATCGGGTGTTATTTTAACTTCAGCATCATAGGAACTGATATATGCGTATCCTTTATCAAATACAATATACCGGCAGTTTTTGACCACGATTTCATTTTCGTGCCTTCCGGTTATTTTGTTCATAACTTCCACATATCCCGAAACATTGATAACAGCATATAACTTATTACCGTAAATCTGGATATCGTTGCCTACATCTCCCAGTTCTTTTACCACTGTGGGGTTTATTGTAGGATAAATGTTTTTGAAGTATGTTCCGGACCCATAGTCGAAATAATCAATGGATGACTTATTGCTCCCCATATTCGCTTCATTCAATAAATAAAAGCCCTCGACGGGTCCTTTTTCACCGGGTGTGACTTCTGTTTCGGTAGGAGGTTTGATGTCATCATCATCGCTCCGGCACGAAGAGATACCAGCCAGCATAGCTAACGCCAGTATCGGAGTCAGGAAAAATAATCTGATGTTTCTCATTTTTGCATTGTTTATAATTGGGTTTCTATAGGATTACATTTAGTATGAATTTGAAATTTGTTCCCGGCATGGGATAGCGTAACACAACTTCGTATTGCTGATTGAAAAGATTGTTAACCTCAGCGGTTAACCGGAAATCCGTTCCTTTCCAGTTGAGTGATTTACTCAATGAAAGATCGTGCGTATACCATTCCTTTATGCGGTTCTCCACGATATTGGCGCTTCCGTCGTAACGTTTTCCTGTATATATAAAGCTGTAATTGAAATACCAAGTCTTATATGTTGTGCCGATAATGGCAGAACCGCTGTGCCACGGTATATATGCTATTTGTCCTTTGTAGGTAGCCGGTTCTTCGGGATCGGAATAATCCTGAGCTTGCTGATATGTATAATTTAAACGTATATCGACAGATAGATTTCGTCCATGTTGTATATCTCCGAATAAAGCGGCATCGATGCCTTTGATCTTTACTAACCCGATGTTTTTCATCGTCCACCTGAAATTGACTCCGCCGGGAATCGCAACCAGCTTATCGGTTATTCTGTTATGATAGGCATCGACCTGCCCTCCAATATTTAAAGCGTGGTTAACGGGATGTGAATAGGTTATCCCGATATTGTATTGCCTTGTATATTCGGGCTTAAGAAAAGAAGATAAGCTGCCCATATATGCGAGATGCATTTCACTGAAGGTAGGCATACGAAAAATGTCTTTATAAAAGGCTCTCAGATGAAAATCATGGGCATCGAACGGTTGCCACGAAACAATGATAGCCGGGGTATATTTATCCCAATCGCGCTGTATCTCCTTTTTCTCTTCTTTGGTATTGTCATGGATGTAAGAAGCCAACAGGCTGGCCTGCAATCTGAAACGGTCGAAACAGAGTGATGTTGCAGCAGCTACCCATCCGGAATAACGCTGTGGGTAAATAAATTCCCGCATATCGGAGTTCATTTTATTCCACATAAAATCGGCAGAAACATTGGCACTCCAGAAGGGTAATATATTGAACAAATTGGCAGACGAGAGATAGGCCTCATGGAGCATATATTTATTATTCAATTCGGGACCGGGATAAGGGCCGGCTATGTAGTGGATATAGTCATATGCATATTTGGTGGACAGCAATGTACTGTATGTCGCCGATACGTTCTTTTTGAGGGAAGATTGAAAGAAAAAATTCTTATCCCACTGCCTGTCTTCATGGGCGTATACGTCGGGCTTTTTTATATCGGCTCCCGGATAGCCGCGTTCGGATGTATAGAAATAAGAACGGGTTTTCCATTCTCCGTCTCTGATCTTGCCAAACAGGGCATGTTCGATACGGAAAACATCTATATCTCCGTTTTTCCTTACTTCGGTCGTATCATAACCGCCCCGGTCATCCATATTATTTACTACCGCACGCTTGAATTTATATCTGCCCGAAGAATGGATATATTCGGCATTGAGGGAACCGGATACATTTTCGGATAGTTTCTGATGCCACAGGACGGAGGGATTAACAAGGTCGAACGCTCCGGTTTTGAATGCCGCCTTGAGGCCGTATCTCCTACCCTGTCTGAACTCCGGAGATTTTGTAGTCATATAGATGGAACTCGCGGACGCATAATCTTTAGCCGGCTGAAATATGGCGCTCTTCTGTCCGTTATAGAGGGATATAGCCTCCATATTGTCCAGCGAAAACCTGCCTAAATCGACAACGCCGTTCTGCGGATTTCCTATTTCTATACCGTCGTAGAATACGCCGACATGCTGGCTGCCCATACTGCGGATATTTACAGTTTTCAGGCCTCCCACACCGCCGTAGTCTTTGAGTTGTACGCCCGAGAAGTATCTCATGGCATCGGCTACGGAATGGGCGCTCAGATTCCCAAGGAGCGTCCCGGACAAGGTTTGCACGGGGACAATTTCCGTTTGAATAGCCCGTGCAGACACAACAACTTCGTTCAACAACTGTATACTATCCAGCTTGTTCTGGGCAAAAGAAATCAAGCATACGTTTAATAGGATAATAATCAAAATCCTTTTCTTTGACTTGGAAAATGACATTTCAAGCTAATAAGAATATTATCAAATAGCTTACTGAAAATAAGTCGTATGAAGATTGAGTGAACAGGAAATCAGTACAGTAAGTCAGACAACGCCAGCGTAAAAGATTGATTCCTTATCAGTGTTCTTCAGCTTTATTTCCCGAAAGCTTTAAACTAATCAATCTTGGCAGGTCTTCTGACTTACTCCATCTTTGAACGCCCTTCCCAACATTCAGTGAACAGCATACCAATCCGGCGCTCCGGATTAAAATAATGAAGAAACGTCCTGGATGCTTACCTTGCGTGAGTTTTTGCAGCCCAGGCCGAAGTTTACAATGGTGTTTCGAACCCCATGAACAGCATGGCTTAAACCACAGAAGGTAAAATAATTGGTGATACTTTTCAAAGGTAATCCCGCTTAAGAGTTTAGATTTAGACAATGTGGTTTAGCAAAAACTATAACCATAAAAACTAAAAATAAAACTAAAAAT
>NZ_JADCLQ010000031.1:0-1164 GCF_015234155.1 Dysgonomonas sp. GY75 | reverse complement strand
GTTTGTTGTGAAGATCCTATTTGTCGATAACGGCGGACTAATTGTTTCATCTCCTCTTTATTCTGAGCAAATCCTAACTTGAAACGAGTCTCTTTAGTTTTCCCCTCTGCTAAATTAAAAATAACTTGAATGACTCCACAAGCATCCATGCCTGCTCCTGTTTTTCCTGATAGACGAGTATGCTTCATCGCTTCAGGATCAGATAAACTTCCATTTTGCCCAATAAATTCTTTTCGATCGCCTGTCACTGTTCGGGACTCATTGACATCTATAAAAGCAATCTTTCCTGCGAAATCTGAGTTATAAAAATTATGAGCAAAAAGCGCTCCTGTTTCTATATCGACTTCTGTCTGAGTATGTAAAAGGCTTTTAGATTTTTTCTCTGCCAACACCCATTCATAATAGCCAGTAACAGATAAGTTCCGCGGACGATTGGATAGATTCTTTATTTTTAAGATTGTGAATTTTATTGATGTGTCCAAAGCCACATACATCCACAGTTCTGATTTTATTCCATTTTCAGTATGCTCAAAGACAGTATAGCCAAAACCATGTCGAATAACATAAGGGGTATTTCCTCTTGCGGGATATGGTGTTGGAGACCAATACTGTCCGGTTTCTTCGTCGCGAATATAAAAGGCTTCACCCGATGAGTCCAGTATTGTATCGTTATGCCAAGGTGTAATACGGAATTCATGTGCATTTTCGCCCCAGGTATAAGCACTTCCACTCTCAGATACCACCGTTCCAAAATGTTCATTTGCCAATACATTACACCAAGGAGCGGGTGTCGATTCTCCCGGTTTTAATGTAATAATATATTCCTGCCCATCGGGAGAAAATCCACCAACGCCATTTGAAAAAATAACATCATTGGGTACAAATTTTGTTGTACTGACCTCTTCAATAGCGTGTATTGGTTTTAATATCGAAGTCTGAACATCTGTAGTTAACTTACCTTCCATTTGGTCGAATAATGTCCCTTGCTCATCATCTATTACAATTCGGGCAACAGACTGAAGAAGCAATATATCTTCATGTGGCATATGCTCTATCCGTCGAACATAAATGCCACCTTGCTTTTCTAAAAACGTAGCATCTACGCCACTATGTATCAGGTTTATTATCTCATCATACAATGATTGGCGATACACCGATGTGTCT
>NZ_JADCLQ010000030.1:0-131572 GCF_015234155.1 Dysgonomonas sp. GY75 | reverse complement strand
TCAATTCTGTCAAAGAACTCGTGAAAGTAGAGAACTCTCGTGTGGTTTTCTTTATGCCTTCGCCATCCACGGTGGCTACTACTACTTTCTTGTGTACGTCTATGCCGCATCCCCTGGATACGACCTGGGTAAATGTAATCTGTTCCATAGTCTTAATCTTTAGTTGGTTATAACCAAAGCTAAGGGCCTTTGCTAACTTTTACATTATCTTTGGCGTCTTTTTTACGTCATGGGGGTTTCATAATTGTATTATTTATTGGTTGTTGTGATTACTATATTTATCCGGATATATAATCCGTTGTATTTACTTTTGAGAAATTAAGTTGAAGGTGGTCTTATTCTCTACTTGGATCTGCTTTGTAGTCAGAAATTCGTCTTTATCGTTATATATATGAACGGTAATGTCGGATTTATCGGACCATCTTTCATTGTCTTTGTCCCATTTTGTATATGCTACATAAGCCACCTTGTTTGCGTCTCCGTATTGATAAGAGTATGTCGCGAAATTTTCCCATCCGGTATTATCATTCCATATGCTTACTGTCTTTTCTACGATGTTACCGTTTTGGTCGTAGTGGTAGTATTCTTTACTTTCGGGTTTTGAAGTTTCTTTATTGATAGAAACATATTCTTTCTTTACTCCAAATTCTCCACTTTCTACATTGCTGTAAGTCATTACATTCCTTGCGCTGAGATTCATTGTTGAAACTAATACTGCAAATACTGAAGTTAGGATTGTTGCTTTCATAATTGTATGCTTTAAGTTATTTGTTTATTATTTTATTAGTGTATTAGATTACTAGTACACTGCAAATCTAAGTTGTATTTTTGAACTGACAAAACTTTTTGATAACTTTTTTTATTTAAAATGAAAAATATTTCTCAATATCATGATAATTAAGCTATTGTGTTTTGTGTTTTGTGTTAACCTTAAATATTCGGTAAGTCGCCCGTGAAAAATAGGGGAGAGGCCTTATTGCAGACAAATAATATATTGATGCGAATTAGTAGTTGAGTTACTATGATATTCAAAGATTGTTTGTATCCTTTTGATATATAAATCAAAAGGACAAAAACACTTCAACCTCCGGTCTGTTTGTCGGTTGGATAAAGTATAACCTGTATTTATAGATTGCAACATCCTGTAATGGATGTTGAAGATTTTCTGAAATTAGTATACAGATTGCATTATCATTGCAAGCCCTGTATTTCCTGATTGCGGGCCTGTATTTCCAGCGGAGGGATTTGTCGTTGCAATTGCTCCTGTTTCTTTTCCAAATCTGTGATTTCCGTAGCCATCGTGCGTTTTGCTTCCTGCGAAGACTTACTGTAGGTACTTCTCAGATTATCCAGCTTCTCGGATACAGACCTCAAATCTGATTTCATCTGCACTACCCGGAAATATGTATCGCGGGCGGTTTTATTTTTAAAGTCGGCAAGTTTGTAATATGTATTTTCGTCATTGATTACGAATTCAAAGTCGCGTATCACTTTCACCTCTTCTTTAGGCGCTTTACGGGCAAGAGCGATTAGTTGCGAATAATTTTGTCCTTTCAGCCATGTATCTTTTATAGATTTGATACGAGCCCTGCCGGCCATATATTTTTCATCGTCGCTTTCTACGATTTTCACGGTCTTGTTCGGAATAAAGGCATAGATACATACCCTACCTTCGGGTTGGAACCTGTCGGAAGCAAACCATCCTATCCCTTTCTCTTCATCCACAACCATCATATAATCATTGTAAAGAGAGTTGAATGGCATATTCAGGCGTTCGGGTGCAAGATAGGTATCGTTATTCATATTGTATCGCGAAACAAACAGATCGTATCCTCCCAGGCTGTCATAATCCTTTGCTGCGAAATAAATAGTAACCCCGTCGGCCATTACGTAAGGATAATTAAGGTCGCCTGTCAGGTTGAAGTTGGTAGCCGAGAGTTTCTTCTCATTGCCGTACTTGTCCAATAATTTCTCCATCGAATATAAAGTATACGAACCGTTCTTCTCAGGTTGCGCATAATATATCTTCGTTTCCTTTTCATTAAAATAGACAGTAGATTCTACCCGTTTATTGGAAGTGAAAACCTTATCAAAATAATCGAGGCGTCCCGAGCTGTGACTCAGCTTGTAGGCTGACAGGAAACTAGCTTTATCCACTACTACACTGTCTATTATCTGTATATCCTCAGTGTTGGAAACCACACGGTTCAGACGCGACATCTCCTTGCGCTTCTCTTCGAGGCGGGCACGCGCATCATCATCTTTCTTTTTCAGCATAGATTCATACTTATTGAAAGCTTCGGTAGCTTCGGCAAACCGGAACTCGTCAGTGTACAGTTGTCCAAGATAATAGAACGAATCCTGTATCCTTTTTTGTGATGCAAGCAACAGGCTTTTTTCTGCCTGTACACGGTCGCCTCCTGTTTCGAACAGGCATACTCCATACCAGTGGTTGATATTAGCGTCGTTGGGCTTAGCCGCATATTCCGTTTCGAATACCGGCAGAGCCTTTGCGTATTCTCCTTTCAGGTAGAGGTCTTTTGCTTCCGCCAATGTTTGGGAAAATACAACAGGTAAGCAACAGAAGGAAAGCACTATATAAATAAATACCGATTTCATAAATTGACTACTGATTATTAATGGTTTCAAAGATAAGCATTTAAAATTATAAGATATTATAAGTGGCGAATAGAATTTAACAACACATTCTTAGAGCCTGTTTAAATTTTAATGATATTCTCATGTTTTTAGCTATCAAAATAATAAAATGAGTCCGCGGTCTTTGTTATCAAAATTTGAGTTATTTTTGCGTCGCAAAATATTAACGCTATACAATTATGAATCTTGCCAGCTTATATACAATATTATTATTGATCGTATCTAATGTGTTTATGACATTCGCCTGGTACGGGCATCTGAAAATGAAAGAATATTCTTGGTTTGCCGCACTCCCGCTTTTAGGTGTGATACTTATCAGTTGGGGTATCGCATTTTTCGAATACTGTTTTCAGGTTCCGGCAAACCGTTTGGGCTTCCAGGGCAACGGAGGGCCTTTTTCTCTGATGCAGCTCAAAATTATACAGGAGGTTATTACCCTTACCGTTTTCGTTCTTTTCAGCACACTGGCGTTTAAGACCGAAACTTTCAGATGGAACCATATACTGGCTTTTGTCTTCCTTATTGCGGCGGTATATCTTGTTTTTAAGAAATAGATTCAATCCGATCTCTTATTACGCAGGATAGACAGTACAATCACAACTCCCATAATACCGGAGACAACGAACCCGAGAAATCCCAGTATTGATACTCCCCATGCAGTGGGCGGCATGTCAGCCAGCACCAGTATGGCCGATCCTATTGTCGATGCCGATATAATCATGGCCACTACCAGATGACTGATTGTATTCCGTATATCATTAAGGCCCCGTAGCTTGTGCGTAATCTCCAGTTCATTATTATTCACTTTTTGCACCAGTGTGTGGATATCTTCGGGTAACTCTTCCAGCCTGTCGCCCATATCATACAGCTTATCCAGTACTTTATTTGTCAGGTGCTTAGGTGTAAATCTTTGTTTCATCAGCTTTATGCCATAAGGCTTTACGTTTTCTATAATATTGGTATCTATGCCAAGCTCGCGGCCAATACCTTCGAGAAGAATAATTCCCCTTACCAGCAAATAAATATATTCGGGAAGGATTGTCTGATTCTCATTCAGCAGTTTTGAAACGGTTTTTGCCAGTTCCGCCAGATTGAGTTCTTTTACGGAAACGTTATCCATAATATAGAGTAATTCATACAAATCCCGCTCCAGCTGCGTCTCGTTCTTTATACTATACTTTACAGCGACTTTCTTTATTACCCTTATAAGCCGTTTTACGTCTTTGCGCAAGGCATAAATGACGAAATCGCCCAGATATTCTTTATCCTTCGGCAACATCTTGCCGACCGAACCGTAATCTATGAAGGCTATCTGCCCTGTAGGCAAAACGAAGATATTTCCGGAATGAGGGTCGGCATGAAAGAAACCATAGTCGATAATTTGCTTCAGATATAAATCTACAACCGTTTCTGCTATTAGTTTCATATCCAGTCCGCTCTGCAGAATTGTCTCCTTGTCCGATATTTTTATCCCCTCAATAAATTCCATACACAAGATATTGCTGTTGGAAAGTTCCTTATAAGTAAGGGGTATATAGATAGCGTCGTTTCCCTTAAAATTATTCCTGAACTTTTCTATATTAGCCAACTCCTGAGTAAAAGACAATTCGGCGATCACGGATTTCTCGAATGTACACACAATATTGTATAAACCGACTTTGCGTGCGGCATCATAATACTTTTCAAAGATGCGTGCCAGATCTTTCATTATAAGGATATCGGCCTCTATCTTTTCCCTGATTCCTTTTCTCTTTACCTTGATCACCACTTTCCTCTGCCCTTCTTTAAGTCCTGCGGTATATACCTGCGAAAGTGAGGCCGCGGCAATGGGATCGGTATCGATAAATTCAAATATCCCGTCAGGTTCTAAAGACAATTCTTCTTTTAATGTTTCATATATGTCTATATCTTTCACCTGTACCTGATCTTGCAGTTTCTGTAATTCTATAGTCAATTCTTCGGGTAACAGGTCGTCACGGTTGCTCATTAACTGTCCCAATTTTATATAGGCCGGACCTAATTCCTCCAGTACCATCCTTATCCGTTCATAGATGCTAAGCGAAAAAGTCTCCTTTCGCTTTTCGCTGTGCCCTATATATGCATCAGGGATCAGCTTTTTAATATCGGTTTGTGTGACAAGCGTCTCGAACCCGTATTTTGAAAGGATGGCTGCTACCTGCGCAGTTCTTTTTATTTTTTTTATATTATCCATAAATAGAGAAACTTAGACTGGTGAAAATACAGCCTCTAAGTTAATAAGTTATTTTTTAGAAAGCGATTTCTTTAAAAAAGGAATAAGGTCAAAAATGTGAAAACAGGGAATTGTATTCTTTAGCCGTATAGTGTTAAAACCTAACACATCTGACAGTTTTTGGACTATTTCCGCACTGCCATTTTTTATTTCATTAACTATATATCGTTAAAAGGTAACAAAGGTAACACGGAAAGTAATTAATAATGAAGAATGAAAAATTAATAATTAGCTTGTCAGTCATCAGTCAGCAACTTGTATCTCGTGTCTTGTTTACTTGTATCTCATATAACTTTCAACTTAGTACTCAATACTTACTACTTTGATAAGGTAACAAAGGTAACACATGTTTCAGCTTTTAGCTGATAGCTTAGGCTATCGCACAAGAGACTTTAGGGTAAACATAAATACAGTTCTTTCAACTTTGTACTCATTACTTAAAACTTATTACTTGTTAAAAGGTTACAAAGGTTACACTATTTCACTCATTTGCTAATATTCTAATCTACAGATTTACGAATCAATCTTTCAAAGAGCTATAAGCTAACAGCTAAAGGCTATCAGCTACATACATAGATAAACTATTTCAAAAAAATTAAATTTCGAGGGTTTACCCTAAAAAGGAATTATATTTGCACCCAAATTAAAAATCTATGAAAAAAGATATACTTTGGAAAGTAAACAGTTTCGACGAGTTTACGATAAACGAATTATATGACATATTACATCTTCGGTGCAAGATATTCGTGGTAGAGCAAGATGCTCCTTACCTCGATCTGGACTATAAAGACCAGAAGGCGCTGCACCTGCATGGTTACGTCGATAATACACTGGTTGCCTATTGTCGCATATTCAAAGCTGGTGATTATTTCGACGAGGCCAGTATAGGGCGGGTAATTGTAGCAGAGGAATACAGGAAATACGGTTATGGAAAAGATCTGATGAAAAAGGCTATCGAACTGGAGGAGTCCGTATTCGGTGAAACAAAGATCACGATATCCGGGCAATTGTATCTGAAAAAGTTCTACGAGAGTCATGGTTTCAGGCAAACGAGCGAGATGTATCTCGAAGATGGCATACCGCATATAGAAATGAAGAAACAATAAAATCCTTACGAAAAATATTGGAATTTAATATTTTATCCCTAAATTTGCAGCCCGAAAATAGAAAGGAGGTTTAATGATCTTTTGAACAGAACATAATTAGTTTATAGTCGGATGCTGCTTGCAGAGCAGTGTTCAGAAGATTGTTATACAAAAGCCGCCTATTATAAAAACGAATGAGGAAAGCATGCCTCACTAATTAAATTGCATTAAACAAAACAAAAAATAAATAAAAAATAAAACGACAATTATGATCATTGTACCATTAAAAGAAGGCGAAAATATTGAAAAAGCCTTGAAGAAATTTAAAAGAAAATACGAAAAAACAGGTGTAGTAAAAGAACTTAGAAGACGTCAGGAGTTTCGTAAGCCATCAGTGGTGAAAAGAGAACAAAGATTGCACGCCGTATACGTTCAGGCAATGCACCGTTCGGAAGAATAAAATACTATTGTCTTTTCCGCATAAAATTATTAACTTCGTCATTCAGGATTCAAATTCGGACAGATGATGTTACTAATTGACAAATATAGCAGATATCTCCGTTATGAAAAGAACTTCTCTTTACATACGGAGATTTCTTATTCTACAGACCTTCACCAGTTTGTCGGATTCCTGCAAGAACATTTTCCGGAAGTAGATGTGAAAAGCGTAGACAGTGACATAGTCCGCATGTGGATTGTATCGCTTATGGAGGCAAAGATCGCCGCGCGGTCAGTAAACCGTAAGTTGAGTACGCTTAAATCGTTCTACAAATATTTGTTGCGGATAGGCGAAGTCTCAGTAAACCCGGTAAAGAAAATTACAGGGCCCAAAACGCCAAAACCCATTCCCTCGTTTGTGAACAATGGAGATATGGAGAAAGTGTTGGAGGAATCAAACTTCGACAACTCATTCGAATCGCTCCGCAATCATATAATGATCGAATTGTTCTATGTTACAGGTATTCGCCGGGCAGAGTTGATCGGATTGAAAGATGTTGATGTGGATTTCAGTGCCGAAACAATACAAGTGACAGGTAAGCGGAACAAACAACGTCTTATCCCCTTCAGCGATGGGATGAAAGCCATGCTCGAAGAATATCTGAATGCAAGGAACGAGGAAATAGGAAACTTATCCGGTTACTTATTTGTTAAGAATGATGGGCAGCAGCTCTACCCGATGCTTGTGCACAGGATTGTGACGGAAAATCTGAAGCAAATACCGACTCTTTCAAAAACAAGTCCCCATGTGCTTCGCCATTCATTTGCAACCGGCATGCTAAATAATGGAGCGGATATAAATGCGGTAAAAGAATTATTAGGACATTCAAGCCTTGCGGCTACAGAAATATACACACACACTTCATTCGAAGAATTAAAGAAAATTTATAACAAGGCTCATCCGAGAGCCTAAAAGTAAAGGAGGAAACATTATGAATATTGCAATTCAGTCAGTGCACTTTGATGCAAGCACTCAGTTAAAAGAGTTTATAGAAAAGAAATTATCTAAACTGGATAAATTTTCTGACCTGATTGTAGATGCCGAAGTAATACTTAAAGTAGTAAAACCCGAAGTTGCGAACAATAAAGAAGCATCAGTAAAATTAAATATCAAAAGCGGAGAACTCTTTGCCAATAAGACTGCCGACTCGTTCGAAGAGGCTGTTATGCTGAACGTAGAAGCCCTCGAAAAACAGATACTCAAAGTAAAGGAGAAAACGCAAGCCAAATAATAACAAACATTTATACATCCGCTTTCTATTCAACGGATAGAGGAATATGTACCAAAAGAAAGAACTCCGGAAAAATAAATACATAAAGTATTGTTATTCTAAAAAATAATTTCTAATTTTGTCGCCGTTTCGCTATTAAAAGTCGTAATGGCGGCAAAATTTGTTGTTATGCCTCTTTAGCTCAGTTGGCCAGAGCACGTGATTTGTAATCTCGGGGTCGTTGGTTCGAATCCGACAAGAGGCTCAAGGTATAGAAAAAGAAGTTCTTGTAAACTTGAAATAACTTAAGAGTTTATTGATAAAGCTTCCTGATTCTCTTCAATAAAAAGTCAACTCCTTATAATGATATAAGGTAAATTGAAGAGAAGGTTCTTTACTGTTTATGCCAATGTAGCTCAGTGGTAGAGCACTTCCTTGGTAAGGAAGAGGTCACGGGTTCAAGTCCCGTCATGGGCTCTGGTTTATTTTAGTGAATTTATTCAATAGAATTAAATATATACATTTAACTAAATAATAGAAGATTAATTATGGCAAAAGAACATTTTAACCGGGCGAAACCGCACGTAAATATCGGTACAATCGGTCACGTTGACCACGGTAAAACTACTTTGACTGCTGCTATCACTAAAGTATTGGCTGACAAAGGTCTTTCTCAAGCTCGTTCATTCGATTCAATCGACAACGCTCCTGAAGAAAAAGAACGTGGTATTACTATCAACACTTCTCACGTTGAATATGAAACAGCTAACCGTCACTACGCTCACGTTGACTGTCCTGGACACGCCGACTACGTAAAGAACATGGTTACTGGTGCTGCTCAGATGGACGGTGCTATCATCGTAGTTGCTGCTACTGATGGTCCGATGCCTCAAACTCGCGAACACATCCTACTTGCACGTCAGGTAAACGTACCTAAGTTGGTTGTTTTCATGAACAAGTGTGATATCGTTGAAGACGAAGAAATGCTAGAACTAGTTGAACTTGAAATGAGAGAACTTCTTTCATTCTATGAGTTCGACGGCGACAATACTCCAGTTATCCGCGGATCTGCTCTAGGTGCACTTAACGGTGTTGAGCCTTGGGTTAGCCAGGTGATGGAACTAATGAATGCTGTGGATACTTGGATTCCACTTCCTCCACGCGATGTAGACAAACCATTCTTGATGCCGGTTGAAGACGTGTTCTCTATCACAGGTCGTGGTACAGTAGCAACAGGTCGTATCGAAACTGGTAAGATCAAAACTGGTGAAGAAATTCAAATCATCGGTCTTGGAGCAGAAGCTAAAAAATCAGTTGTTACAGGAGTAGAAATGTTCCGTAAGATTCTTGACGACGGACAAGCTGGTGACAACGTAGGTCTATTGCTTCGTGGTATCGACAAGGAAGAAATCAAACGTGGTATGGTAATTTGCCACCCAGGTAAGATTACTCCTCACACTAACTTCAAAGCTGAGGTTTATATCCTTAAGAAAGAAGAAGGTGGACGTCACACTCCATTCCACAACAAATATCGTCCTCAGTTCTACCTGCGTACTCTTGACGTTACTGGCGAAATCACTCTTCCTGAAGGAACAGATATGGTTATGCCTGGCGACAACGTGACTATCAACGTAGAACTTATCTACCCGGTTGCTTGTAACGTAGGTCTACGTTTCGCTATCCGCGAAGGTGGTCGTACAGTAGGTGCTGGTCAGATTACAGAAATTATTGCATAAGCAATTCCAATCTATATACTAAAGTCGGTTTGCGATATAACCGACTTTAATTTACGGGCGTAGTTCAGTGGTAGAGCGTTGGTCTCCAAAACCAAATGTCGGGAGTTCGAATCTCTCCGCCCGTGCTAAAAAACTCAAGAAGAGTAATGAAAAAAATAATTAATTACATTAAAGATTCTTATAACGAGCTTGTATACAAGGTTTCTTGGCCTACTCGTGCAGAACTGACCAACAGTGCGGTAATTGTCATGATTGCTTCCATAATAATGGCACTAATCGTTTGGGGTATCGATTCTGCATTCGAGTCTATTGTCAAGTTTTTCTATAGTCTTTAATCCTTATCAAAAGCTATGACTGAAATCGAAAAGAAATGGTATGTTTTGCGTGCCGTTAGTGGAAAAGAAAATAAAGTCAAAGAGTATCTTGAAGCTGAGATAAAGAAATCAGACTTAGGAAAGTATATCTCTCAAGTTCTTATCCCTACAGAGAAGACTTATATCATGCGTAACGGAAAGAAGGTTCTGAAAGAAAGAGCTTATCTTCCCGGCTATATCTTGATCGAAGCTGCCCTCATAGGGGAAGTTATCCATGAATTGCGTAACATAAATTACGTAGCCGGTTTTTTACCGAATACAACCAACCCTCAGCCTTTGAGCCAGTCCGAAGTAAACAGGATACTGGGTACTATGGATGAGCTGGATGAGCAGGAAGTAGGCATGGATGTTCAATACATTGTCGGAGAAAATGTAAAAGTGACCAATGGTCCTTTCTCAGGATTTTCGGGAATCATTGAAGAAGTGAACACAGAGAAAAAGAAACTGAAAGTAATGGTAAAGATATTCGGGCGGAAAACTCCTCTCGAGTTGAATTACATGCAAGTCGAAAAAGAGCAGTAAGATTGGTTACGCAACTCTGAATGCTTTAATCTTAAGTTTTAACAAAACTAAAAATTAGAAACAAAAATGGCTAAAGAAATTGCTGGACAATTAAAATTACAAATTAAAGGCGGTGCAGCAAATCCATCTCCTCCTGTAGGACCTGCTCTAGGTTCTAAAGGTATCAACATCATGGATTTCTGTAAGCAATTTAATGCCAGAACTCAAGACAAGGCAGGTAAAATATTACCAGTGGTAATTACTTACTATGTTGACAAGTCTTTCGATTTTGTTGTAAAACAACCACCTGTAGCAATCCAACTATTGGAAGCATCTAAGGTGAAGAGCGGATCGGCAGAACCAAATCGTAAGAAAGTAGCTGAAATTACCTGGGATCAGGTAAAAGCTATTGCTGAAGATAAGATGGTCGACCTTAACTGTTTTACAGTCGAATCAGCCATGAGAATGGTTGCTGGTACAGCAAGAAGTATGGGTATTACTGTAAAAGGGGCTTTCCCTGATGTTCAATAATTAAACTTCAATTGAGAAATGGGTAAACTTACTAAAAATCAAAAGTTAGCTTTCAGCAAGATTGAAGCAGGGAAACTATATACATTAACCGAAGCATCAGCTCTTGTAAAAGAGGTTACGACAACTAAATTCGACGCTTCTGTCGATTTGGATGTACGCCTAGGTGTAGACCCACGTAAAGCTAACCAGATGGTGAGAGGCGTTGTGTCTCTTCCTCATGGAACAGGAAAACAAGTTAGAGTTTTGGTATTATGTTCTCCGGACGCTGAGGCTGCTGCTAAAGAAGCAGGTGCCGACTATGTTGGATTGGACGAGTATATCGAAAAAATAAAAGGTGGCTGGACTGATATTGATGTTATCATCACTCAGCCTGCTATCATGGGTAAAGTTGGTGCTCTGGGACGTGTTTTAGGACCTCGTGGTCTAATGCCTAACCCTAAGAGTGGAACCGTGACTGTAGATGTTGCTAAAGCTGTGACAGAGGTTAAATCAGGTAAAATTGACTTTAAAGTAGACAAAGCTGGTATTATCCATGCTTCTATCGGAAAAGTATCTTTTACTCCTGAGCAAATCAAAGATAACGCGAAAGAATTTATTGCTACGCTTATCAAATTGAAACCAACTGCAGCAAAAGGAACTTATGTGAAGAGTGTTTGTCTTTCAAGTACTATGAGCCCGGGTATAAAAATAGACCCTAAATCAGTAGAAAATTAATAAAAAATTGACTGAAAATTATGAGAAAGGAAGATAAAAGCACTATCATAGAAACTATAGCAGCAACAATCAAAGGATACGATCATTTCTACCTTACCGATATTGCTTCTCTAAATTCTGCTAAAACGAGCGAGTTGAGAAGAGAATGTGCTAAGCAGGAGATCAAACTGATGGTTGTAAAGAATACGTTGTTGCAAAAAGCTCTGGAAAGCCTTGAAGGTGATTACGCTGAGTTGGATGCTGCATTGAAAGGAAATACTGCTATCATGTTTTCTAATTCGGCTAATGCTCCGGCTAAGCTGATTGCTAAATATAAAAAAGAAGGAATACCTTCGCTTAAGGCAGCTTATGTTCAAGAAAGCTTCTATATCGGTTCAGGAAATCTGAGCGCACTGGAAAATATCAAGAGCAAAAATGAACTTATCGGCGATGTTATTGCAGCCCTTCAATCCCCTGCCAAGAATGTTATCTCAGCCCTTCAATCGGGTGGAAATACTATCCATGGCGTCTTAGAAACATTATCTAAGAGATAAATTTTAAACAAAAGAATAATAAACAATTTTAATTTATACAAAAATGGCAGATATCAAAGCTATTGCAGAACAACTAGTAAATTTGACAGTAAAAGAAGTAAGCGAATTAGCTGAAATTCTAAAAACTGAATATGGTATTGAACCGGCCGCTGCTGCTGTTGCAGTTGCTGCAGGACCAGCTGCTGCTGCTGAAGTAGTAGAAGAAAAAACATCTTTCGATGTAATCTTGAAATCAGCAGGAGCTAACAAACTACAAGTTGTTAAAGCTGTAAAAGAACTTACAGGACTTGGTTTGAAAGAGGCTAAAGATCTAGTAGATGGTGCTCCTGGTGAACTTAAAAAAGGAGTAACTAAAGATGAAGCTGACGCATTGAAAAAACAATTAGAAGAAGCTGGAGCCGAAGTTGAACTTAAGTAAAGATAAGTCCTGAGAAAGGATATTTGGTTAGGAACCTTCCTCGAAGAAGGTTCTTAACCTTTTTGCGTCAAAAGTAATAAGTTCAATAAAATAGGTTATCCATGTCTTCAACAACAAATCAAAGAGTCAATTTCGCTTCAATCAAAAATCCGCTTCCTTACCCGGATTTTCTTGAAGTACAGTTAAAGTCATTCCGCGACTTTCTGCAACTTGATACCCCTCCTGAAAGAAGGAAAAACGAAGGCCTATACAAAGTTTTTGCTGAAAACTTTCCTATAGCCGATACACGAAACAACTTTGTATTAGAGTTTTTGGACTACTTCATCGACCCTCCGCGCTATACTATTGATGAGTGTATCGACAGAGGACTGACATATAGTGTTCCTTTGAAAGCAAAGCTAAAACTTTATTGTACAGACCCTGACCACGAAGATTTTGATACAGTTATCCAGGATGTATACCTGGGACTGATTCCATATATGACTGAGAAAGGTACCTTTGTCATCAACGGAGCAGAACGTGTAGTAGTGTCTCAGTTGCACCGTTCACCCGGTGTGTTCTTCGGACAAACGATGCACGCCAATGGTACAAAGCTTTATTCAGCCCGTATCATTCCGTTCAAAGGTTCTTGGATCGAATTTGCTACCGACATCAACAATGTCATGTATGCATACATCGACCGGAAGAAAAAATTACCCGTAACTACATTGCTTCGTGCTATCGGATTCGAAAGCGATAGAGATATCCTTGAGATTTTCGATCTGGCCGAAGAAATTAAAGTTACAAAACAAAATATTAAGAAAGTATTAGGTCGTAAGCTTGCAGCCAGACTTTTAAGAACATGGATGGAAGACTTCGTGGATGAAGATACCGGTGAGGTGACTTCAATCGAGCGTAACGAAGTTATTCTTGAACGTGAAACAGTTCTGGATAAAGACCATCTTGATCTGATTATAGATTCGAACATTGCTTCTATTTTATTGCATAAGGATACGCAAAATATTTCAGATTTTGCCATTATCTACAATACATTGCAAAAAGACCCGAGTAACTCGGAAATAGACGCGGTCCGTCATATATACAGACAGCTTCGTAGCGCTGAACCGGCTGACGATACCAGCGCACGCGAGGTTATAAACAACTTGTTCTTCTCTGAAAAACGCTATGACTTAGGTGAAGTAGGCCGTTACAGACTTAACAAGAAATTGGGCTTGGCGACAAGTACCGATATCCGTGTATTAACGAAAGAAGATATTATTGAAATAATCAAGTTCCTTATCGAGCTGATTAATTCAAAAGCTATCGTTGATGATATCGACCACTTGAGCAACCGTCGTGTCCGTACAGTTGGCGAGCAACTTTTCAACCAGTTTGGAGTTGGTCTTAACCGTATGGCACGTATCATTCGTGAAAGAATGAATGTACGCGACAATGAAGTGTTTACGCCTATCGATCTGATCAATGCGAAAACAATCTCATCCGTAGTAAATACATTCTTCGGTACGAATGCATTGTCTCAGTTTATGGACCAAACCAATCCATTGGCCGAGATTACTCATAAACGTCGTATGTCTGCACTGGGACCGGGCGGTCTTTCCCGTGAAAGAGCAGGTTTCGAGGTGCGTGACGTTCACTATACTCACTACGGACGCCTTTGTCCTATCGAGACTCCTGAAGGTCCGAATATCGGTCTGATCTCATCTCTTTGCGTGTATGCCAAAATTAACGACCTTGGTTTCATAGAAACCCCATATCGTAAAGTTGCGGACAGCAAAGTAGACCTTTCATCAAACGGTATTGTTTATCTTGCTGCCGAAGAGGAAGAAGATAAGCTTATTGCACAGGGTAATGCTCCGTTGAATGACGATGGAACGTTTATCCTTAAACGTGTGAAAGCTCGTCAGGATGCCGACTATCCGGTTATTGCACCGGAAGAAGTTGAGTTAATGGACGTATCTCCTACTCAGATTGCATCTATCGCCGCTTCTTTGATTCCGTTCCTAGAACATGACGATGCCAACCGTGCACTGATGGGATCGAACATGATGCGCCAGGCTGTACCATTAATGCGTACCGAAGCCCCTATTGTGGGAACAGGTATCGAAGGACAGCTTATCCGTGACTCTCGTACACAGATTGTGGCAGAGGGTGCAGGAGAAGTAGTATATGTGGATGCAAGTACCATTAAAATTAAATATGACCGTACTGCTGACGAAGATTTCGTAAACTTCGACGATGCCGTAAAAACATATAATATACCTAAATTCAGGAAAACAAACCAGAATACAACGATCGACCTTCGTCCTATCTGCCGTAAGGGAGACAGAGTTGTTCTGGGACAAATCCTGACAGAAGGGTATTCTACCGAACAGGGAGAATTGGCTATCGGAAAGAACCTGAAAGTGGCATTTATGCCATGGAAGGGGTATAACTTCGAGGATGCTATCGTACTTAACGAACGTATCGTGCGCGAAGATATATTTACTTCTGTACACGTAGAGGAATTCGTACTCGAAGTACGTGATACCAAGCGTGGTGTAGAAGAATTGACTTCTGATATTCCTAATGTGAGCGAAGAGGCTACAAAAGACCTGGACGAAAGAGGAATTATCCGTATCGGTGCCCGCGTGAGTCCCGGGGATATCCTGATAGGTAAGATCACTCCGAAAGGAGAATCCGATCCTTCACCTGAAGAGAAACTGCTCCGCGCCATCTTTGGTGATAAAGCCGGTGATGTGAAAGACGCGTCATTGAAAGCTTCTCCATCTCTGAAAGGAGTTGTTGTAGGTACAAACCTATTCTCTAAGGCATCCAAGAAAGGTAAAACGAAACTTTCGAGCAAAGCCTTGCTTCCTAAGCTGGATGAAGAATATGAAGAAAAGATAGCTAAAGTAAAATCAGTATTGGTAGACAAGCTATTGATCTTAACCGATGGTAAAACATCTCAGGGTGTGAAAGATTATCTTAATGTGGATATCATTGCCAAAGGCTCCAAATTTACGAAGAGTGCACTGGACAATATCGATTATGAGTCAATACAGGTGAGCAACTGGACAGCAGATGAGCACAAGAATGAATTGATAAAAGATGTAATCGTTAACTTCCTGCGCAAATATAAAGAACTGGATGCGGAATTGAAACGTAAACGATTCGACCTGACTATCGGGGATGAACTTCCTTCTGGTATTGTTCAGATCGCAAAAGTTTATGTGGCTAAAAAGCGTAAAGTTCAGGTAGGGGATAAGATGGCAGGACGCCACGGTAACAAAGGTATTGTGTCGCGTATCGTTCGTCAGGAGGATATGCCATTCTTACCGGACGGAACACCGGTTGATATCGTATTGAATCCGTTAGGGGTGCCTTCACGTATGAACCTTGGTCAGATATTCGAAACTGTATTAGGTTGGGCCGGAAAAGAGTTGGGTGTGAAATTTGCCACTCCTATTTTCGACGGAGCAAGCCTTGACGATATGAATGCATGGACAGACAAAGCCGGAGTTCCTCGTTATGGTAAAGTTCGCTTATTTGATGGTGGTACAGGAGATCGTTTCGACCAGCATGCGACAGTAGGTATCATCTACATGCTAAAACTGGGCCATATGGTTGAAGATAAGATGCACGCCCGTTCTATCGGACCTTACTCCCTTATTACGCAACAGCCTCTTGGAGGTAAAGCTCAATTCGGGGGCCAGCGTTTCGGAGAGATGGAGGTTTGGGCACTTGAAGCATTCGGTGCGGCTTATATCCTGAGAGAAATCCTGACTATCAAGTCCGATGACGTTGTCGGCCGTTCCAAGGCTTACGAAGCTATTGTGAAAGGTGAGCCAATGCCACAGCCGGGAATACCTGAATCCCTGAACGTATTGCTTCATGAAATGCGTGGTCTGGGATTAAGCGTATCGCTTGACTAAACAATATTAGCCGTTAGCTTTTGGCTTTTAGCCTTTAGCTGACGGATTCTAAATACTCTAACAAACAGCTATTGGCTAATAGCTAACAGCTAACAGCTTTTAAAGGAAAAAAGTAATATGGCTTTTAGAAAAGAAAATAAAGTAAAGAGTAGCTTTTCAAAAATAACCGTGAGTCTTGCCTCTCCCGAAGAAATTCTGGAAGCATCGAGCGGGGAAGTTTTGAAACCCGAAACTATCAACTACCGTACATACAAACCGGAACGTGACGGGCTTTTCTGCGAACGTATATTCGGCCCTGTAAAGGATTACGAATGTCATTGCGGTAAATACAAAAGAATCCGTTACAAAGGTATTGTCTGCGACCGTTGCGGTGTTGAAGTAACAGAAAAGAAAGTTCGCCGCGAACGCACAGGTCATATCCACCTGGTAGTTCCGGTAGCTCATATCTGGTATTTCCGTTCTCTACCTAACAAAATGGGTTATCTTCTGGGTATCCCTACAAAGAAACTGGACTCTATCATTTACTACGAACGTTATGTAGTGATCCAATCAGGTATCGCGGTAGAAGAAGGAGTAGCAGAAAAAGACCTTCTTACAGAAGATGAATACTTGAACATACTGGATAAACTCCCTAAAGAAAATCAACTGTTGGACGATACCGATCCGAACAAGTTTATTGCTAAAATGGGAGCCGAGGCCGTTTACGATTTGTTGTCACGTATCAATCTTGATTCGTTGGCAAACAATCTGCGTCACAAAGCCAGTACAGATACATCTCAACAACGTAAGAACGAAGCGTTGAAACAACTTCAGGTTGTAGAAGCGTTCCGTGGATCGAAGGGCAAGAATAAACCTGAATGGATGATCGTTAAGATCGTTCCTGTTATTCCGCCGGAACTTCGTCCGCTTGTTCCGTTGGATGGTGGCCGTTTTGCTACATCCGACCTGAATGACTTGTATCGTCGCGTTATTATCCGTAACAACCGTCTGAAAAGACTTATCGATATCAAAGCACCGGAAGTGATCTTGCGTAATGAAAAACGTATGCTTCAGGAAGCTGTCGATTCATTGTTCGATAACTCACGTAAATCAAGCGCGGTTAAAACAGATGCTAACCGTCCGTTGAAGTCGCTTTCCGACAGTTTGAAAGGTAAACAAGGACGTTTCCGTCAAAACTTGTTGGGTAAACGTGTCGACTATTCGGCCCGTTCGGTAATCGTCGTTGGTCCTGAATTGAAGATGCACGAGTGCGGTATTCCTCAGGATATGGCAGCCGAGTTGTACAAACCGTTTATCATCCGTAAGCTGATTGAGCGCGGTATCGTTAAGACCGTAAAATCAGCGAAGAAAATAGTAGACCGCAAGGAACCTGTGGTTTGGGACATCCTCGAACACGTAATGAAAGGACATCCTGTGTTGCTCAACCGTGCCCCTACACTTCACCGTTTAGGTATACAGGCATTCCAGCCGAAGATGATCGGAGGTAAGGCAATTCAGCTGCATCCACTATCGTGTACGGCGTTCAATGCCGACTTCGACGGTGACCAGATGGCCGTTCACTTACCATTAGGTAATGAAGCTATCCTCGAAGCGCAGATGTTGATGCTTGCATCTCACAATATCCTTAACCCTGCGAATGGCGCACCTATTACTGTACCATCTCAGGACATGGTTCTCGGATTATATTATATTACTAAGATACGCAAGGGAGCTAAAGGCGAAGGCCTTATATTCTACGGACCCGAAGAAGCGATCATCGCTTATAATGAAGGAAAAGTAGATATTCATGCCCTTATTAAAGTATATGTAAATGATCTGGATGAAACAGGAAACGTTGCTAAACTGATGCGTGAAACTACTGTCGGACGTGTTCTTGTTAACGAGAAGACACCGGTAGAAGTAGGTTTTATCAATGAAGTACTTTCTAAGAAATCACTTCGTGATATCATCGGTAACGTGATCAAAGTAGCCGGAGTTGCTAAAACAGCCCAGTTCCTCGACGATATAAAAGACTTAGGATATACAATGGCATTCCGTGGAGGATTGTCGTTCAATCTTGAGGATGTAATCATACCGGAAGAAAAAGATGAATTGGTACTTCAGGGTTATGACGAGGTTGAGCAGATAATGAATAACTACAACATGGGATTCATTACCTACAACGAACGTTACAATCAGATTATTGATACATGGACTCACGTTAACTCCAGATTGTCAAATATCCTGATGAAACAATTATCGGAAGACAATCAGGGATTCAACTCTGTATATATGATGTTGGATTCAGGAGCCCGTGGTTCGAAAGAGCAGATCCGTCAGTTGTCAGGTATGCGTGGTTTGATGGCAAAACCCCAGAAGAGTGGAGCTGAAGGTGCTCAGATTATTGAGAACCCGATCCTTTCCAACTTTAAAGAAGGTCTGTCGGTGTTAGAGTACTTTATCTCTACCCACGGTGCGCGTAAAGGTCTTGCGGATACAGCTTTGAAAACAGCCGATGCCGGTTACTTAACCCGTCGTCTGGTTGACGTTTCTCAAGATGTTATCATCAATGAAGAAGATTGTGGAACACTTCGCGGACTTGTTTGTACAGAGTTGAAGAACAACGAAGAAGTTGTGGCTTCTCTTTACGAACGTATCTTAGGCCGTGTATCAGTTCACGATATACAACATCCGTTGACAGGCGAACTAATCGTTAAATCGGGTGAAGAAATCAAAGAAGATACCGCAGCCAAAATTCAAAACTCTCCTATCGAAAGTGTTGAAATACGCTCGGTGCTTACCTGTGAATCAAAAAAAGGTGTTTGTGGAAAATGTTACGGACGTAACCTTGCCACAGGGCGAATGGTTCAGCGTGGTGAGGCTGTCGGCGTAATCGCAGCACAGTCAATCGGTGAGCCGGGTACACAGCTGACACTTCGTACATTCCACGTTGGGGGTATCGCCTCTAACATTGCTACCGAAAGTAGTATCGTTGCAAAATATGACGGAGTATTGGAAATCGACGATCTGCGTATCGTAGAAGCAATTGATGAAACCGGTAAAAAGACACAAATCGTAGTTAGCCGTTTGGTTGAACTTCGTTTGGTTGACCCGAATACTAAAATTGTCCTTCTTACTCACAATATACCTTATGGTTCCAAACTTTATTTCAAAGATGGGGCCAAAGTGAAGAAAGATGACCTTATCTGCGAATGGGATCCGTTTAACGCAGTTATCATTTCTGAAGCAACCGGACGTATCAAATTTGAAAATGTTATTGAGAATGTAACATACAAAGTTGAGTCGGACGAACAAACCGGTTTGAAAGAAAAGATTATCGTTGAATCACGTGATAAAACCAAAGCACCGGAGGCTCATATCCTTGATGAGAAAGGGAATATGATGAAAATGTACAGCTTACCATTAGGTGCTCACATTGTAAAAGATGATAATGACACTATCAAAGCCGGAGATGTACTTGTTAAGATTCCTCGTGCCGTAGGTAAAGCGGGTGATATCACGGGAGGTTTGCCTCGTGTGACCGAGTTGTTCGAGGCTCGTAATCCTTCCAACCCTGCTGTGGTATCTGAAATCGACGGAGAAATCTCATTTGGTAAGATCAAACGTGGTAACAGAGAGGTTATAGTTACGTCTAAACTTGGAGAAGTGAAGAAGTACCTTGTTCCTCTTTCGAAACAGATCCTTGTGCAGGAGAATGACTTCGTAAGAGCAGGTATGCCATTATCGGACGGAGCAACCACTCCTTCGGATATTCTGGCTATCATGGGACCAACAGCTGTTCAGGAATACATTGTAAACGAAGTACAGGATGTATATCGTCTGCAAGGTGTGAAGATCAACGATAAACACTTCGAAGTAATTGTGCGTCAGATGATGCGCAAGGTAGAAGTGATCGATCCGGGAGATACACGCTTCCTTGAACAACAGGTTATCGATAAATACGATGTAATGGAAGAGAATGACCGAATCTGGGGCAAAAAAGTAGTCCTTGATGGTGGTGATTCTGCAACATTCGAGCCGGGACAGATTGTAACCGCACGTAAACTGAGAGATGAGAACTCTATGCTCAAACGTAGAGACCTTCGCCCGGTAGAAGTGCGTGATGCAATTCCTGCTACAGCTAACCAAATACTTCAGGGTATCACACGTGCAGCCCTTCAAACTCAAAGCTTTATGTCAGCCGCTTCGTTCCAGGAAACTACAAAAGTACTGAACGACGCTGCTATCAACGCGAAAGTGGACAGGCTGGAAGGTTTGAAAGAGAACGTAATCTGTGGACACTTGCTTCCTGCAGGTACAGGTCAGCGTGAATTCGAAAAACTTGTAGTTGGTACCAAAGAAGACTTTGACAGAATTGCTGCTACGAGAAAGACTGTTGTAGATTTTGACGCCGTAGAATAATTAATTATTCTTTTATATAGTTAGAAGGAGGGGTGATGTAATGTCACTCCTCTTTTTTTATTGTACAAATTTTAAGCATCCCTTTTGCCGTACTCTATGTTGTGATAATATCAAGCCGGTGATTGCAAGTCGCCTTGTAACGGGACTGTAAAGTACTATATCGGAATATCAATTATTTTGTTTTTGTATTTTCTTGGAAGTTAGTTAAGAATTGATAGGCTATCCCTCCTGTTAAGCCTTTGTTTCCATTGTTTAGGAAAGTGACAGGATAAAAAGTGTATAAATGCTTCAATTTAAATACGCTATGTTCCTGTAACCGTTGATTATCAATTTCTAAAAAAAAAGCTATCTAAAAAACATTCCTCTTTTCTACTATCTAAGCTCAAGTGAATCTTTATAAAAATGACACAAATAATGCTCAAAAATGACATAAAGATTCTTTTAGTATATAAAATAGTCATAATTGTTAAATATTGCACTTTTTTATAAATTTTTGTACATAATTGAAAAATTGTTGTACATTTGTCGACTATAAAAATGAGATATATCACTATGAACGTTTATTTGTCGATTAATAATCATTTTGAGTCATTTCTGAGTTTTATTATTTCATAATGAAAATAACATGGCAAATATAAAATCATATTGAAACAGTCGAATATGTAGTACTAATCTAAAAAGAGTGTGTGTAATATGAAAAAAAGGTTGTTATTGATTCTATCCTGCTTATTTCTAAGTATCGGATACATTGCGGCACAAACAACAAAGATCACGGGGACTGTTGTTGATGATCTGGGAGAGCCCGCCATAGGCGTATCTGTGGTAGTGAAAGGTACTACTATCGGTACTGTAACTGATGTTGAGGGAGTGTTCTCTATTAATCTTCCCGAAGGAAAATCAACATTGGTATTCTCCCTGATAGGGATGAAATCGAAAGAAGAAACTGCCAGAGCAGAGATGAGGGTGGTATTGGAACAAGATGCCAAAGTAATGAATGAAGTTGTGGTAACAGCAATGGGCATACAACGCGATCAGAAGATATTAGGATATGCTGCTACTCAAATCAAATCAGATGAAATATCAGCAGCGAAATCCGGATCTGTAATGAGTGGCTTGAACGGTAAGGTAGCCGGAGTTAATATTTCGACAGCAGGACCTACCGGAACCTCACAAAAGGTACTGATCCGTGGTATATCTTCTTTTAATAATAATAATCCTCTGTATATTGTTGATGGTGTACCAATTACGAATGAGCGTTTAGGGACTGATTATGTAGACTTTGGCAATAGTGCCAATGACATAAACTCTGAAGACGTGGAATCCGTAACTGTATTGAAAGGTGCGTCAGCAACTGCACTTTACGGTTCGCGTGCAGCTAATGGTGTTATAATGATAACAACTAAAAGAGCAAAAAATGAAAAGCTCACTATATCTTATGACGGTGCGTTTACTGCATCAAATGTTCTCCGTGTTATGCAGACCCAAGACCTGTATGGACAAGGCTGGGGTGCTTGGGACAGGGCAGAGAATGGTTCGTGGGGGCCACGCCTCGATGGAACTATCCATGAGTGGGGGTCAGATCAACTGGATCCAGTAATGACAAAGCCTTTTTCGTATGTGAAAGATAATATCCGTAACTTTTACAAGACCGGTTCCGAATTAAATAATGTTCTATCGGTACGCTATGGAACAGATAAACTCGGAATTTATGCCTCTTATGGAAATGTAAGCAGTAATGGAACCTTGCCTAATGATGGTGATAAATATTCACGTAATACAATTTCTTTGCGCGGAAATGCGAAATGGGATAAGTTCTCACTTGATGTATCTGTCAACTTTGCTCGTAAAGATATCCGTCGTACAGAACAAATGGAGATGGAACTTTTACAGCATGCAGTGGATGTAAACTATTCAGAAATGAAGAACTATAATGATGAACGTTATAATCTTGATAACTATTATACTTTCTATGCCACTAACCCTTACTGGATGGTTGACAATAACTATTATTTATATCAGGATAACCATACATACGGTAAGATTGAAGCTTCTTATCAATTGTTTGGAGGACTTAAAGCCACTGCACGGCTAGGTGGAGACTTTCTTAATTATGACAGAGAAAATATAAATGCCAAAACGTCTTTTTCCCCAGGATCTTATAGCGATTTGGGAGGTGCGACTCCACAAAATGGATACTATTCAAATTACAGATATAACAGAGATCAGTTAGATGCGACAGCATTCCTCTCTGCAGATTATAAAATAGCAGACTTCACTATTGGCGGTACAGCGGGGTGGAACCTGAATCAACGTACATATCAATATACAGGAGGATATGTAAATGGATTAGATGTTCCTGGATGGTACAATTTGCAAAATACAACATCGGCCGCCATTTCCGAACAGTATTCCGAAAGAAGGCGCTTAATCGGAGTATTTGGACAAGCTGAAATAGGCTACAAAAACTTCGTGTATCTGAATCTATCGGCCCGTAACGATTTATCGTCTACATTGCCAAAAGATAAAAATAGCTATTTCTATGGAGGGGCCAATGTTTCCCTTATTCTTACAGAGCTGCTTCCTACACTGAAAAATAGTAAAGTAGACTTCTTGAAAATACGTGCAGCTTTAGGACAAACAGGTAATGATACAGATGTTTACCGGACTTCGTCATGGTATACACCATTAACTTCTTCCACCTTCTATTACACACGTTTACCTATTGGTGGTGTATCGGGACTTAGTGAAAATAACAGACTGCCAAACTCGGATTTGAAACCTGAAATAACTACAGAATATGAATTGGGATTGCAAGGTAACTTTTTCGATAACCGGGTTCATGTAGACTTTTCTTATTATAACAAACGTACCAAAAACCAGATCATACCGGCTACACTTGCTCCTGAATTAGGCTATACAACCGAAACTAAAAACATAGGTCTTTTGGAAAACAAAGGGGTAGAAATCGCTGCCGGTGTGACTCCGATCCGCACAAAAGACTGGGAATGGACAGTGAATGGTACATTTACCAAAAACACAGGTAAGGTACTTAAACTTTGGGATGAAATAAAAGAATACAATATCTACTCTTGGCGCGGTGTAGAATATAAGATGAGACTAGGCGAAGAAATAGGAACGTTTCAGATACCGGACGTTGCCCGCGTAGAGGATGAAAATAGCCCTTATTATGGTTATACAATCATTACCTCCAGCAATGGATTGCCTACCCCGTCAACCACTAAGAAAAAAGTGATCGGCTCATCACAACCAGATTTTATTTTGGGATTAAATACTGCTCTTAAATACAAAAACTGGGGATTAACAATTGTGGGAGACTGGCATAAAGGAGGATGGATGGCATCCAATACATCGTATATTACGCATTTCAATGGTAATTCAACTCAAACAGTGTTTAATGAACGTAATACCTTTATTTATCCACATTCTGTTAAAATAGTAAATGGCGAGTATGTGGAAAACAATATTCCTGTATCAAGCAGTTCATTCAGTTCTTTTGGTAATTATTCGAGCAACCCTTTGGTTAGGGATGATATGGTTATACCTAAAGATTTCTTTAAGATCCGTGAAATAACACTATCTTATGATGTGCCGAAGAAGTTTCTAAACTCTACACCTTTAAGTAAGGTTGTAATAAGTTTCATTGGCCGAAACCTTTTCTTATTTACTCCTAAGAAAAATAACTATGTAGACCCTGAGGTTGCAAATATGGGTAACGACCTGACTTCCGAATTCGGAGAAATATCCAGTGCTGCTTCTTACAGAAGTTTAGGAGGAGCTATTAAGGTAGAATTTTAATCAATCTAACGAAGAAAAAAATATGAAAAAGAAGAAATTTTTATATAAAACCTTGTTGGTGTTTTTGTCAAGTATATCACTTATTTCATGTGATGAGTATTTAGATATCAACAATAACCCGAATTATCCTACAGAAGCGACACTGGGAACCTTACTGCCTTCTACGGGAGCCACTACTGTAGCTCAATGGGGATTAAACGGGCAGTTACTAGGTGATTTATGGAATCAGTATGTGACTCAGGGAAATACTACTAATCAGTATAATACAACTGTAAATTATACCCTAAATCAGGATTCATACAATGCATTTTGGACCAATGCTTATGCTAATACATTGCCTGACTTAAAAATAATGGTTTCCCTTGCAGAAGAAAAGAGTGCTTGGAACTATTGGGTAATTGGTAAGATATTGACAGCGTACAACTATCATATGCTTACAGACTTTTATGGTGATATACCATTTACAGAAACTCTCAATGCGAATGAATATAGATCCCCAAAATATGATGATAGTAAGACTGTTGTATATCCAGGAATTATTAATCTCTTAGATGAAGCAATTGCAAAGGCTCCAGATGCTAAAGGAGGATCGAATCCTGTTATTACTACAGGAGATTATTTCTTTGGAGGAAATATTGACAAATGGATTGCTTTTGCTAAAAGTTTGAAACTGAAACTTTATATGCGCGATTTTGAGGCAAATAAAACACAGATAGCTTCTTTGATTAACGCTGGAGGGTTGCTTACAGAAGATTGTGCCTTTACGGCTTTTGAGGATGCAACCAACAAAGGAAATCCTTTATATGAGTATAATATCCGTCAATTAAATACACGGGTAAATATAAGAGCTTGTCATACGTTTCTTGAATTTTTGTTAGCCTCAAATGATCCACGCATCGAACAAGTATATGAAATAACTTCTGCTGCGACAGACTCTATTGCTAAAGGACAAACACTTACAACAAGAGAAATGTACGGAGGACTACCATGTGGTACCAAACCATCTTCAGATCCTAAAGGAGAAGATCCTGTGCCTCTTACCAAATCGTCAGCGTACAAGCAAGCTTTCTCCGATGCTGTGTATTTGATGAATACTGCAGAATCATATTTTCAGGTAGCTGAAGCGCAGGCAAGACTAGGTAAAACTGCAGAGGCTAAAACTGCTTATGAAGAAGGTGTGCGTCAGGCATTTGCACGTTGGGGATATAATGCGGCTGATTTCATAAAAACAGGGGGGGCGTATGCTTTCAATAGCTCATCTCTAGATACTATGTTGAAGAGCATTTTAACTCAAAAATGGATAGCAGGAGTAAAAGCCAATTCGTGGGATTCATGGATGGATCGTAACCGTACAGGTATTCCTGCAATTAGCGATGCTCAAAAAGTGCGTGTAAGCAATGTTACTCCGGGATTAGAGGCAGATTATGAGTTGGGAACTTTGATCGCTCCAGGTGAAACAGTCCTTCAGCCAAGAGAGATCCCTCGGCGATTGCCTGTACCAAACGTGTCGGCTCTGTACAATCCTAATGCTCCGGCGACTCAACCTACACAAGAACCTCTATGGTGGCAGGTCGCTAAAGACAAGTAATATGAAACATCAATTCCAATTTTAGTATTCAGTACTTAATAAAATAAAATATGAAACAAATAAAATATATTCCATTCTTATTCTTGCTACTTCTGGGATTCTTTTCCTGCGATACATATGGAGATTATGAAATTGAATATTCTTCCATTCATCCCTTAGGTGGTAAATACAGAGTGATAGTAACAGATGAAGCGGGGACACAGGTGTATAAAAACTATTGTGAAATTTCCAATACAATAGATGGTTCCACTACTCAGTGCTGGTTGCGCATCGGAGGTTATGCTCTTAGTGGATCAAATGCTTATTCAATTAATGGAAAAATCAATTGTGATTTAGGTTCTCTTGCTTTTTCAGGAACTGATATTGAGAACTTAGCCGGGAATGTAGCCACCTCTACCACCACATTTACCCTTACAGGTGGAAAGGTCACGCTAAAAGGTGCAACTGCGCCGTCAGGTACTGTGGCGGATGCTATATCTTTCACTTTTACAAATTCACGGTTCCCAGGAAAGACTTATAAAGCAGAAGGCTATCGTTTCACTGGTTGGGCTGAAGACTAAAAATTGCTGATCAATAATAAATTGTAAAATCAAAAGCCCGGAGTTCTTATTGCCCCGGGCTTTATACTAAAAGGGGGGAATTATGTCCGTGTCATCCCTCAACTTCAAAAGAACGGGCATCATACAAACACTATAATGCAGTGATGTATCAATCTTGGAAGGGACTGACAGCTTACCTCAAGCCAGTCTCTTTCACCCCTTTTTATTATCTTTGTATAGAGTATTTATGTTCTACGCTTAAGATACCCTTACATATAATCCGTTCTTCGAAAACTGGAGTCCTGACCATTCCCACCGATTCCATCAATCTGATGGAAGCTGTGTTTGCCGAGTCGGTTATTCCATAAACTTCATTTACTCCGGTTATCTTAAAAGAATAATCTATGAGCAGTCTCAATATCTCTTTTGCAAAGCCGCAGTTCTGATATTTGGGAGAAATGTTGCATCCGATTTCAGCTCTATTGTCTTCTATCTTTAGAGCACAGTCACCAATAAGTTTTCCGGTATTCTTACTGATAATAGCCAGCCCAATCCATTCTCCTCTTTTTCTAAAGTCGGGATTACTGTTTCTATTTACAAAGTCCAGAGTCTGTTCTTTTGTGAATGGTTCCCAATATTGGTATTTGGCAACCTCCGTTAGTGAACGATAAGAGAAAATATCCTCAACGTCAGTTATGGCTATGGGTCTAAGTAAAACTCGTTTTGAGAGAATGAAATCTGGTATTTCTTTATTCATGTTTGAAACCTAAATCACTCAGGATGTTCTCATCTTCCAAAGCATTTATAACTGTATAGGCAAAGTATTCCCGCCGCAACGGGTATTCATTTCTCAACTTTTTGAAAGTATCAGGAAAAGCCTTTAAACGGCTAAAATCATCCAGCGGATTATAAGTATTCAGTATTGCTTCGTGAATCCGATTGTCCATTCCAGAATACTGCTCCATGTCTATTACCGGATTGACAGGGGCAGGTTCTTTAACCAACGAAACAGGTTGTTTATCCAATCCGTAAAGGTCTGCAATCGATTCCAGCGACATACGCGTCGCATTTGCTTTTCCGTCGGCAGAATAACCTGCTATATGAGGAGTGGCGATATCCACCAAGTTGAGATATTCCAAATCAACCTGAGGTTCGTTTTCCCAGCAGTCGATAATGGCACCCGATATCGTATTCTCCTTAATTGTGTCTTTAATAGCTCCGGTGTCTATTATCCCTCCACGTGCAGAGTTAATGATAACAGGCTTTTTCTTCAGTAAAGAGAAGAATTCTTCATCCGCCAGATGATACGTTTTATATTCACCTTCTTTTATCAGAGGAGTATGGAATGTAATTATATCCGCCTCATCCATTATCGTTTGCAGGCTGACAAAGCTATTATCTTTTTCCTGCGCTTGTCTTGGCGGATCGTTCAGAAGAACTTTCATTCCTAATATTTCACAGGCTTTTGCTACCTTCTTACCTACATTACCCACCCCGACAATGCCTATTGTTTTATCTCTTAAGTCAAAACCTTTTTTCCGGGCAATGGTAATAAGGGAAGACACCACATACTGCATTACTGAACCGGAATTACAACCAGGAGCATTTTTCCAGATAATACCATGCGCATCACAATATGCAGTATCTATATGGTCATAACCAATGGTAGCGGAACAAATTAGCTTTACATTACTTTCCTTCAATATGCTTTCGCCAAAATGGGTCACTGTACGAACAATCAATGTGTCCGCATTTTTTATCGTATCCTGTGTAAAAGCTGAACCATCGAGATAAGTTACATCTCCAAAATGCTCAGCTATTCCTTTCAGATAGGGTATATTTTTATCTGCTATTATTTTCATTAGTCAATTTATGAAACATATTTTCTATCGAGTCTATTTCCGCTATTTCGTGGTCTGCGATAAGCTGACCTTTATCCAACAGGATAAATCTTGAACAGATATCTTTTACCTCATGCAGGATATGTGTCGAAAACAGCACCACCTTATTTATAGATAAATCTATAAGCAAATCATTCAGACTTTCGCGTTGGTTAGGGTCCAGTCCGCTGGTTGCCTCGTCCAGAATCAGGAATAAAGGGTCGTTAACCAAAGCTTGTGCAATTCCTACCCGTTGCCTGTTTCCTTTCGACAAGTCCTTTATCTTCTTCTTATACTCTTTTTGCAGGCCTGTTTGCTCCATCACTTCTGATATACGTTCTTTACCTGCATCGTATATTCCGGCGACATAACTGAGGTATTCCTTTACATACATATCTTCATATAAAGGGTTATCTTCGGAAAGATAGCCTGTTTGCCGCTTTATTTCCAGAGCATTCTCAAAAAGGTCTTTCCCGGAAAAACTTATATGCCCGCTATCCGGCTGGATAATTCCCGCCAGAATTTTCATCAGGGTAGACTTTCCTGCTCCGTTGACACCCAGCAGTCCGATAATCTCCCCTTTATTCATAGAGAAACTCACATCCGATAATGCGACCTGATTGCCATAGCTCTTCGATATATGTTCTATCTGTATCAAATACTTCTGTTTTAATAATTAAGGGTATAAAAATAACAAATCTCCCTGACATTAATCAGGGAGACTTGCCTTATTCGTATTCAAAATCGTTATGATCTTGCTTTCAGCTCCTTGTCAAGAGTATAGATACCGAATCCGTTATCCTTGATCATTTTCAGCGCATCGATATATCCCTGTGCTGTAGATTCTTCTTCTACCTGCTCGTTTACAAACCATTGCAGCATGCTTTCTGTAGCATAGTCCTTTTCTTCACGGGCTATAGTAACCAGATTGTTAATCATAGCGGTTACTTTTTGCTCATGTACCAGCGTGTCTTCAAAGGCTGCCAACGGAGATTGCCATGACTGAGCAACTTTTGCTATTGGTTTTAAATCCACTTTACCACCTCTTTCAATTACATAATTGAAAAGTTTCATTGCATGTTGCTGTTCTTCGTCAAACTGGTTTTTGAACCAATGAGCGAAACCGGGTTTACCATCTGCAGCAAAGTGAGCAGACATTGATAGATAAAGATATGCAGACCAGAATTCTGCATTGATTTGCGCATTTAATGCGGCTTCTAATTTTTTACTTAACATAATAATGATATTTTTGATGATAGTTATTGTTCTGAACAATTTAGATACAATATTACAAATATAATATTAACTCATCAAAAAATATAGATATTTGTTAACAGGATATTGATAATAACTATAAAGCCGACTATCTCAAATACTATAATAAAATATAGATAATTATATTTCTAAAAAATATCAAAAACAATCATTAATGTTTATCGTTTAATTAAGTGAAGAATAGTATTTAATGCAACATTATCTAATAGTGACCTACTTTGTTGTTGTAGATGCAAAAGTAATAAATAGGTCCGCGACCTTAAATGTATGTTTCAAAAGTTAAAAACTTATCGGCAAATACATTTATCTTTGTACGCATTTATACAAAACTGAACCGAGCCAATAGAATATAAATGAAGAAATACTGGCAAATACTGAAAAAATATTCGCTTAGTCTTATTATCAGCCCTTTTCTTGTACTGATAACGGTAATGAGTGAAACCATACAGCCTCTGTATATGGCTGACATAATCGACAATGGTGTAATGCCGAAGGATTTGTCGGTAATAACCGGTGTCGGCATCAAGATGGTTGCAGTGTCTCTGATAGGATTGATAGTCAGTATCATTAACGTATATGTATCGTCCCGCGCATCCATCGGATTTGGCACGGACCTGAGGTCGGGCCTTTTCAACAAAATACAGCAGCTTTCATTTACCGAAATAGACCATTTCAATTCGGCATCATTAATCACCCGCCTTACCAACGATATATCACGCATCCAGCAGGTAATACTGATGGGAATGCGGCTGATGCTGCGCTCCCCGCTGATGCTGGTTATGGCTATATTCTTTGTAATCAATATCAATACCGATTTAGCCCTGATACTTATCGGAGCTGTGCCTGTTCTGGGCATCAGCGTATTTCTTATTCTCCGTAAAGGTTTTCCATTATTTATGAAGGTACAGCAAAAAGTCGATAACCTGAATGCCGTAGTAAGGGAGAACCTGATTAATATCCGGGTGGTGAAATCCTTTGTAAGAGAAGATTTTGAGAGTAAAAAGTTCACCCGTAGCAGTGAAGACCTGCGCGACATGGTTGTCAGGGCATCCAATATAGTTGTTACGATGTTTCCTGTCATGCAGCTGATAATGAACGTATCTACCATCGCCATCCTTTGGGCAGGCGGGGGAAAGGTTATATCCGGTGAACTGAAAGTAGGAGAACTGATCTCATTCGTGAACTATCTGGTGCAAATATTGATGGCTCTGATGCTGCTTTCGATGGTAATAATGGGAATTGCACGAGCCTCGGCTTCATCGGAACGCATACTGGAGGTACTCGATACAGAGCCTTCATTGGCCGATACTAAAGAAGGCTTGCTGAATAAACACAAGATGGTTAAAGGAGAGGTCACATTCCGCAATGTCTATTTCCGTTATAGCGGAGGAGAGAATGATGTCCTTAAAGATATCAGCTTCCATGCCCGCCAGGGAGAAACCATAGCGGTGGTAGGAGCAACAGGCGCGGCAAAGAGTTCAATGCTCCAGCTTATTCCCCGACTGTATGATACTACAGGGGGCGAAGTTTTGATAGACGGGATAAACGTGAAAGATTATAGTTTGGATGAACTTCACTCGGAGATAGGCATGGTATTGCAAAAGAACGAATTGTTTACAGGTACTATTATAGATAATCTCCGTTGGGGAAAACCCGATGCTACGACAGAAGAGGTAGAGGAAGCAGCTAAAGCAGCACAAGCCCATGACTTCATTATGTCCTTCACTGACGGATACAATACACTGCTGGGGAGGGGTGGTATAAATGTATCAGGTGGACAGAAACAACGGATTTGTATAGCGCGCGCCCTGCTGCGCAAGCCTAAGATCCTCATTCTCGACGATAGTACCAGTGCCGTGGACTCGGAAACCGAGCAAAAGATCCGCCACAACCTCGACAACCTGCTTCACGCCACAACTGTGTTTATCATCACACAACGGATAAACACAATGCAGTCTGCCGACAGAGTTATTGTACTCGAAGACGGAGAGATAGATGCCATCGGCAAGCCATCTGAATTGATTGAAAATTCGGAAGTGTATAAGGAAATATATAACTCACAGCAAATAGCATTCTGAGACATGGCACACGGAGACCACTACAAGCATACAGGAAAACCAACGGAGGGAAGGAAAACATTCCTGCGGCTAATGTCATATCTTACCTGCGATAAGAAGCTGCTCTCGGTGATCGGCTTTCTTATTATTGTCAGCATAGTATCCAGTCTGCTGGGTTCATATATGCTTCGTCCTATTATCAACGACTATATTCTGCCGGGTGATTTCAACGGGCTTGTAAAAATACTTCTCGTATTGGCAGGTATTTATCTGGCCGGAGTCGTAGCTACTTATATCCAGTACATTCTTCTGAATAAAATAGGGCAGAATACAGTGACCCGCATGCGTACCGACCTGTTCAAAAAGATGGAACAGTTACCTATCAAATATTTCGACACCCATCAGCATGGCGACCTGATGAGCCGCTATACGAACGATATAGACCAGATAAGCACGGCGCTTACCGACAGCCTGTCCGATATGCTTTCCAGCGCGCTGATGCTAATCGGGATTTTTGCCCTGATGATATACATCAGCCCGGTATTAACGCTGGTGACCCTGATTACTGTTCCGCTTATGTTTATCAGTGCTAAACTGATCGTAAAACGCAGCCGTAAGTATTTTAAGGCTCAGCAGGAAACACTGGGTGAGGTAAACGGATACATCGAAGAAATGATAAGCGGGCAAAAGGTCATCAAGGTATTCGGACACGAAAAGAAAGTAGAAGCCGACTTCGATGTAGTCAATCAGAATCTGAAAGGAAAATCCGAGAAAGCACAGTTCTATTCAGGTATGATGATGCCCGTAATGCAGAACCTGAACACGTTGAACTATGTCATTATCACCATTGTGGGAGCATTGCTTGCTATATTCAGAGGTTTTGATGTCGGTGGACTTGCTGCTTTTCTGCAATATTCACGCCAGTTCGGGCGGCCGATAAACGAGCTTGCGAGCCTGTACAATAGCATCCAGGCTGCGATAGCAGGGGCTGAACGTATCTTTCAGGTGATAGATGAAGATCCTGAACAAGGTGATGCACTCGATGCCGTCAGCCTCCGTAATGTAAAGGGCGATCTGGAAATGAAAGACGTCTACTTCGGCTACAAACCTGAGAAACTCATTCTGAAAGGAGTATCCCTGCATGCTACTCCCGGAACTAAGATTGCACTGGTCGGTGAAACCGGAGCGGGCAAAACCACGATACTCAATATGCTGCCCCGCTTCTTTGATATCAAATCGGGGGAAATAACTATAGATGGTATTTCTACCCGGAATATCAGACGAGAAGATCTTCGCAGGTCAATGGCCATCGTTTTGCAGGATACTCATTTATTCACGGGGACTGTGCGCGAGAATATCCGCTTCGGACGACTCGACGCAACTGACGAAGAGGTAGTACAGGCCGCAAAGCTGACAGCCGCACATTCTTTTATCAAACGTTTGCCGCAAGGTTATGATACTATACTCGAAAATGATGGGGCAAACCTTAGTCAGGGGCAACGTCAGTTGCTCAATATCGCACGTGCGGCTGTAGCCGACCCTCCGATACTACTGCTCGACGAAGCTACAAGTAATATCGATACACGCAGCGAACTGCTTATACAGAAAGGACTCGACCAACTGATGGAAGGCCGTACCAGCCTGATTATAGCCCATCGCCTGTCTACAGTCATGAATGCGGATAGGATTCTGGTAATGGATCGTGGACAAATCATAGAGCAAGGCAGTCATAAAGAATTGCTGGAGATGAAAGGCAAATATTATTCTTTATATCAGGAACAATTCGAAGAATTTTAAATTTTCTATAATTCATGCCTTCTTTTATAATATAGATAAAGTTTTCGGAAAAAGGTAAAACTTATTTTTGATTAGTTGTTATTTGGCTATTACGATCAAAACATTTAACTTACACAAGCATTATTTTTAGAAACCAATACAATATTTTCAAAACGATGGAAAATACACATTACAAGGGAGATCTGTACCCTGATGCACTTCACCTGTTCAAAAAGAAAAGGATTACTAATATGAATAAAATCCAGGAGTTTCTGAGTCAGGAATATCCTGATAATCTGGTAGCAATTGACGATGCCTTGGAAAGACTGAAAAGTTACCGGAAAAGTATGGGATTGCGTTATCTCATTATTGGAGCTGCACTTATCTTTATAGGGATAGCGGCGGCGCCCTTTATAGAGGAAGGAGGAATAATAGGTTCAGCTTTACGAGGTGCTTCGGTTGGCGGGGGGGTCGTGTTGCTAATACAAGGGTACATAAATAGGAATTGCTAGTCGTACACTCTACTGCTAAACCAACCTTCTATTAAACATTAAAAACTCCTGTGCAAGATTAAAACTTTCGGACTTTAGAGTTGTTAATAACTCTGACGTTTATTTGTCTGCAAAATAGTACTAAGTTCTTAAGTGAGTTGAAAAGAGAAGAATAAACAATCTATAGACTGTAAGAAAAATTAACCGTAGATAGTACTTTTATATGGAATAATCTTGTACTTTTGGGGCAATTTTCAATATGAGAATGCATGAAAGAAAATCATAAAGTCCCGTTTAGCGCTCTCGGTGTAACGCTTGCTATCGGTATCGTATTCGGCGACATAGGTACATCCCCTTTGTATGTGATGAGGGCTATTCTGAATGCCCTGCCTGCCGGACAACTTACACGTCCCGACTATATTTTGGGTGCTGTATCTTGTGTTATCTGGACGCTGACGATCCAGACCACTCTTAAATATGTTATCATTACCCTTCGCGCCGATAATAAAGGGGAAGGTGGAATACTCTCACTATATGCTCTCGTGCGTCAGAAATACCGTTGGGCATATGTTCTGGCAGGGCTGGGAGCAGCCACACTGCTTGCCGACGGTATCATTACTCCTGCAATGACCGTAATGTCGGCAGTGGAAGGGCTGAATACAATTGCCCCCCATATTCCTGTTATACCCGTCACTATAGCTATAGTTCTCATACTGTTTCTCGTCCAGCCATTTGGTACAGGTTCCCTGGGGAAATACTTTGGTCCGTTGATGATAGCATGGTTTACTATGATGGCAGTTATGGGTATGAGCCAGCTAGTCACTGATGTCACTGTATTGAGGGCGTTCAATCCGATGTATGCGATTAACTTTCTCATTGCTGTTCCACAAACAATGATTATACTGGGTGCAGTATTTCTTTGTACCACAGGAGCGGAAGCTCTTTATTCCGACTTAGGACATTGCGGTCTGAAGAATATCCGCGTATCATGGATATATGTGAAGATAGCACTTATCGTTAATTATCTGGGACAGGCAGCATGGATAATTAACAGTCACGGCAAAGTAACCCACGACATCAACCCGTTTTTTGCCATGATGCCCGAATGGTTTAGCCTTATCGGGGTACTAATGGCTACACTTGCCGCCATTATAGCCAGTCAGGCACTTATCAGCGGTTCGTTCACAGTCATCAGTGAGGCTATATCCCTTAATATCTGGCCAAATGTAAAAATTCAATATCCGACTAATATAAAAGGACAACTCTATATCCCTTCCATCAACCATATGATGATGGTCCTATGTATCATTATCATTCTTACCATGCAGTCCTCTATGAAACTGGAAGCAGCTTACGGGCTTGCTATTACCCTGAGCATGCTGATGACAAGTGTGCTGTTGTTCCTTTATTTTATGAAGAATAACAGGCCATTATGGTTTAGTATTCCGTTGACTTTATTCTTTGTGGTTATTGAATTCAGTTTCTTCCTTGCCAATATGCAGAAATTTGCCCACGGAGGTTTTGTACCTATCGTTATAGCCAGTATACTACTGCTATTCATGTACTCATGGTATAACGGACGGAGGATAAAACGCCATTATACTGTCTACGATCAGGTAGACGAGCAATATATCAATCAGATTATCCGTATCAGTAAGGATGAAACCGTACCTAAAGCGGCAACTCATCTGGTGTATATAGTAAAAGCCAACAACAAGAACTTCCTTGAAAGTAAAATAGCATACTCTTTATTTAAAGGGACTCCTAAGCGCGCCGACACTTATTGGTTTGTCCGTATCAAAAGGACGGATGAACCATACGAATTCAGCTATGAAACGACGGTGTATGTGCCGAAAAAGGTATTCCGTATCAATATCAGAGCAGGATTTAAGCTGGGTATCCATACCGATAAGTATGTAACACTAATCGCAAATGAACTGGAGCGCCACGGACTTGTCGACCTCACCACGCGCTATCCTTCTATGCAGGAAGGAAATGATAAGAGAGGCGATTTCAAGTATATGGTAGTGGACCGTATATTTCGCAATGTACACATGAATCCATCGCGTCAGATCGTACTCGCCTGCTATAATCTGGTAAAGAAACTCACCACTTCCGATACTCAGATGTATGATATAGACCCGTCACTGGCCGTAGTGGAAACAGTTCCGCTAAGGCAGATCGATCATACCGAGGAGCAGCTAAAAGAGTTGTTGAAGCAATCAGCGGATGAATCAGAGTCGTAAACCGTCCAGCAGTTTTACATATAGTTCTATGCTTTCCCGTATCTCGCTAAGCAGGATATATTCGTTTGCTGTGTGTGAACGGGCCGAATCTCCCGGCCCCATCTTCAATGTAGGAAACGGCATAAATGTTTGGTCTGATAGGGTAGGTGAACCATAAGGTTCTTTACCTATCATTATAGCACGCTGGACAAAAGGATTTTCCAGAGCTATACGGGATGAATTGAGACGGAACGAACGAGGTTTCACTTCGCATCCGGTGTGCCTGTCTATCAGGTTGAACAGTTCTTCGTTACTATATAATTCATTGCTGCGGACATCTACGACAAAATCACACTTGTCGGGAACTACGTTGTGTTGTGTTCCGGCATTGATCATCGATACTGTCATTTTTACAGGACCCAGCAGATCACTGACCTCGGGAAATTGGTATGTTCTAAACCACTCTACATCTTTCAACGCTTTGTATATCGCATTTTCTCCTTCGTTACGGGCAGCATGACCTGCTTTTCCGTATGCAGTGCAATCAAGTACCAGAAGTCCTTTCTCTGCAATGGCCGGATTCATTTGCGTAGGTTCCCCAACAATACCGAATTCTATTTTGGGTAGAAGGGATACTATAGCTTCTGCTCCATCCTTTCCCGAAACCTCTTCTTCGCATGAGGCCAGGAATATAAGGTTATAATCCTGTTTCTTAGCAGTCAGGATAAAGAAAGTATGAAGTAGAGAGACCAAGCTAGCTCCGGCATCGTTACTCCCCAATCCAAACAATGTGCCATCATCCACCTCAGGTGTAAAAGGGTCTTTAGTCCATCCCGATACAGGGCGTACGGTATCCATGTGAGAATTGAGGAGGATGGTAGGCCTGGTTTCATCAAAGTCTTTCGACTGTATCCAAAGATTATTCCCTTTTCGTTGCGGTTCGTAACCAGCCTTATGCATGCATGTTGCTATGATCTCAGCCACATTATGCTCTTCTCTGCTGAAAGAAGGCGTTTTTATCATATCTTTCAGCAGGTCTACTGCATTGTAGTATAGCGCGTCGATATCGTGTTCCATAAATGGTTTTATTTCTTGATTTTTATTATTCCGTTTCTGTACAAATTCAATGCATCATTCAATATAAGTTTAATGGTTTCGATTGGCAGATCTTCATTCGGATCGATTCTCAATATCTTCATCCGTGAACGACTGCCCTGCTCCAATTCAGGATGATTGAGTAGCTTGCCTTCAACCATCAGGATATATGGCTCACCGGTCTTCTTATCTGTCCATAAATAACAAAACATTTTTTTCTTGTAACAAAAACAGGGCATCTCGTATTTTACAGTCTCCGAAACATCTTTGTCCATATTCAGGATAATGCTACGCAAAGCTAATAAGCAGCTTTTCTGAGGCTCTTCCTTATTCAGATAATAATTTGAGAGAGTATCTATCATGCCATTTTCTATTCGAATAGTTCGGGATATAGTTGCTTGGATATACAATGTACCTGATGCCTGATGTCATCATCTATAAATCTACTCCAATTAAGTGACTCAAAAATTTCCTCCAATGCCATGCAAACCTGAAAATCATCTTCCGACACCTTGTATGCTAATCCTGCTTTTGTTCCCGATACCGACAATTCGAAGCTGTTGGGCAATACCCATATATGTACCTTATTATCTAAAATAGAAATATGCTGAGGTTGTTCCAGATCGGGAAAATGATTGATCGTGATTCTCAGTTTGTCCAGATCGTCGAAAGAGTAGGAGACTGTAGGGTCGAATGGGATACAACCTTCTTCGAGCTTATTAAGTGTTACCCCCAATTCCGCAAGCTTTACCTCAAGGTCTTTTCTATCGGCATATTTGAAATAGGCGCAAAAAGAATCACCTTCGCAGTTATGCCCTCCTCTCGAACGCATGTAGTAGAAGTATTGCAGCCGGTTGCCCCACCGCTTGATTTCTTCACGTGTATTATTCTGAAAAATACGGTCTTCCGGTATCTTGTCTAAATTCACAGCCTATTTATTTAAATTTTAAAAACAAAACTATTCACCTCTCACTATCAACTCCCCTATTTTCAGATCCAGCGGAGTTGTAATCTTTATATTCGTCACTTCACCTTTTACCAGATGTACATCTATACCCATGGCCTCTACTACTGATGCGTCGTCGGTAAATGTATCTTTGAATTCTGTTTCATACGCTTTTTTCAATATATCCGTATGGAAAACCTGCGGGGTCTGTACCAACCGGATTTTAGAGCGGTCTATTATCCTGCTCTTTGTGCCATCGGTCATCTCCCGAAGGCTATCCGTTGAATCTATCACCGGTATAACGGCATGATATTTTTCAGCAGCATCGAAGCATCGCCCAATCATTTCTTTTGAGGCAAAGGGTCTCACTCCATCCTGTATGGCTACTATTCCTCCATTAATCAATCCTAATCCGTTTTTCACTGAATGAAAGCGGGTTTCTCCACCCATCGCGATTGTATGAGGTATCCCGAAGTGATAATTGGCACATAGTTCTTTCCAATATACCTGATGAGAGTATGGTAGCATAAGGATAATATCAATATTGCTATCGTAAGAGTGAAAAGCCTCGATAGTACGCATCAAAACAGGTTTACCCGAAACCGGGATAAACTGTTTGGGCAGATCGCTTCCCATACGCAGGCCTTTACCGCCCGCAACGATAATGACACTTCGATTGCTCATTCTATTTTATCGAGTATTTTTTGTATTTCAATGTTGGTCTTTTGCAATTTGTCTTTGCAAAACTTGATAAGTGTAGCTGCCTTTTTTACTTCCTCCAGGAGCACATCCACATCAAGTTCTTCATTTTCGATGCGGTACATGATGTCTTGCAGCTCCTGCATCGCTTCTCCGTATGTTTGTTCTTTCTTTGCCATGCTTATAATAAGTTCAATATCATTTTAACTAAGAATGTGGCGATGCCTGCGGCAACGATGACAGCCATCGCCGCCGTAATTTTTTCCACTTTCCCGTACTCTCTTTTCAGGACAATGTTCACTTCATTATTCTTATCGATATAATATGCCTTCCTCCCTTTTGTTTTCACAAATGCCAAGCCATTACAAAAATCACTCGCTTTATCGTACTGAAAAGGTATTATAGGGTTATTGTCTTTATCGATGAATCCCCATTTATAATTATTCTCGGCAACAGCAAGCCCTTCCTTGAAAGTCCGCAGATTGTGATACCGGAAAGGTATTGTCACTTCCCCTTTTTCATTTATACAGCCATACTTCTCGTTCGACCTCACAATAAGAAGTCCTTCGCTGAAAGTATCATCTGCAAACTCATACGTAAAAGGGATTATCTCTTTGCCTGCCTTATCCAGTACTCCGGCTTTACCTCTCTTTTCCACACAGACTAAACCATTGCGACAGTCGCCTGCCGAATCGTATTCTATCGGAATCACTATATTGCCTCCTGTATCTATATATCCCCAGCGATTGTTTTTCGATACCTGCCCTAATCCTTCACAAAAGCAGAAAACATCATCATATATAAAAGGAACCGCCACGTTGCCTTCCGTGTCTATGTATCCGGCCTTATCTTCTTTAAATACACCGCATAGCCCTTCCCTGAACCAGTATATATCATCGTACTGATATGGAATGACGAGCTTGCCTGCCTTATTTATAAAGCCCCATTTACCGTCTTTCTCCACTCCGGCCAGTCCTTCGGAAAAAATATCAGCGTCTTCATAGTCTCCCGATAATACTTCCTTCCCCGCTTTATCGATGAATACTCCCTTATCGCCTTTTTGGGCAAAAGCCAGTCCTTCGCTGAAGGGATAAGCAACATCGTATGTGCAGGGAGTAACAAGTTCTCCGTATTTGTTCGCATACCCCATCCCCTTGCGGACTCCTATTTGCACCATCTCATCCTGAAAATTGAACGGAAAGGCATACGGTATCGGATTTCTTTCTATACTCATATTATTTTGTTATTTTACAATCTCATTTTACAATCGATTCTATTTTCCCATCGGCAAAAACGGTGGTTATCTCATCTCCGCTTTTTGCCGTGTGGCTGTGTTTCAGCACTTTGCCGTCTTTCATCGTCAAGGTGTAACCCTTTTTTAATATATTTTCGGGTGAGGATAAATGTAACTGTTTATCCAACGTTTCCAACCTATTTAATTCTTCTTTATATTGCTGTTGTATACTTCTTTTCAAACTATCCTCCAGCAGGAAAAATTTGCTTTGGTTATCTTTCAATAACTGTAAAGATTTCCTCTTCAAATTGTCTTCGAGGAATGTAAACTTATTCTGATTTTCGCGTTGTATCCGCACCATTCCTTTTGCCAATACATTTCCGGCAGATGAAAGGACTGTGAGCTGTTCTTTGTACCAGCCTTTGAGGGCAAATGAATTTTTAGTTTCGAATACGCTCAGGCGCACGGTTTCATCCTGTAGCCGTTGCGAAACCAAAGATACTATATCCTGAGATATTTCAGTCAACTCTGCTGCTGTTTCTGTCAGGTTGGCAATCAGGAATTCAGCTACTGCCGTGGGTGTTTTTGCCCGGGTATGCGCTACAATATCCAGCACGGTTTCGTCCCGTTCGTGTCCTATCCCCGTGATAACAGGCAGTGGAAACTGAGCGCAACCGGCAGCTAAGAGATAAGAATCGAAACTGCTAAGATCGGATGTGGCTCCCCCTCCCCTTATAATGACGACAGCATCGAAGCAATCCTGATATTCGTATATACGCTCCAGTGCTGAAATAATAGAATCCTCAGACCTGTCGCCCTGCATGATGGCCGGAAAAAGTTTTGTATAGAATACAAATCCGAAAGCGTTCTTATGCAGCTGATCGAGAAAATCCTCATAACCCGCTGCCGTAGGAGAAGAAATAATGGCGATGCGATTCAATGGAAGAGGCAATTCCAGTTCCTTGTTAAGATAAAGGACTCCGTCTTCTTCAAGTTGCTTGAGAATGGCAGCACGGTTCAAGGCCTGATCGCCCAACGTATAGCTGGGGTCGATATCGTGAACCGTAAGGCTGAAACCATACAACTCATGAAATTCGATACTCACCTGCACCAATACTTTGAGGCCCGAAGAAAAAGTCTGTTTAGTAGAATTTTCGAAATAAGCCCTTAACAGATGGAAGGTATTAGCCCATATCATACCCCGGGCTTTGGCCACAAGCGTTTTACCGGCACGGTCTTTTTCTATAAATTCCAGATAGCAATGCCCGTTCTGATTGACCCGTACATCGCTCATCTCCGCTCTGATCCAGACCATTTCGGGGAGAGTGTCGTTAAGTACTCCTTTTATAAGGTTGTTCAGTTCATATAGAGAGATAGCCTGATTGTTCATTTCTTTTTCTTTGAAGCTTCTTTAACCTGACTTGCTGCTTTTTCTTTCTTTTCCACTAAAGATTGGGCCAGAGACATTGCCTTTCCCATGTCGGGCAAACCGTACCCGTAGTCCTGGTCGGGAGTTTCGAAATTGTCGGACGATTGGCGTACAATATTTACTATTTCGCGGTTAGTCAATGCCGGAAATGCCTGCCACAGGCAAGCGACCATCCCGCACATGATAGGAGATGAAAATGAAGTCCCGGCCTTGAAACTTACATGTCCCTTGTCATCGATAGTTGCCGCTCCTAGTCCTAATGCCATCACATCAGGCTTGATCCGCAGGTCGGCAGTCAGACCACGCGAACTGAAACCGACAATGCTTGAATCCTGTTGTATAGCACCCACAGTCAGTACATTCACTGCATCAGACGGAGGGGTTATCTTTCTCCATTCCGAATCGCCGGAGTTGCCTGCACTGATTACCACCAGCATTCCTTTCTGAGACGCTTTGTCCGCCGCCCGTGAAATAAGAGCCGTTTTACCGTCAAGGTCTTTATGGGTATAGCTTTTTGCAGGCTTATCAAAGTTGTTATATCCTAACGATGTATTTACTACATCTACTCCCACGCTATCGGCATATTCTATTGCTGTAGCCCAATAATCTTCCTCTATTGGAAATTCACTGCGGGAATCTTCCGAGCCAAACAACCAAAAGCCGGCTTCGGGCGCAGTGCCCACAAACTGCATCGGCTTGTTTGTGCCTATACAGGATAATACGTTCAAACCATGCTGATTAGCATTATTGAACAGGTCTTCATTCTCATACACAAAGCCTTTGTATCCTTTTATATCCAGATTGTTGAGCATCTCTATCTGAGGTAAGTGATTAAATCCGGCGTCGATAACTGCGATAGTCATGCCTTTGCCTTTGAATCCGGCATTATGCAAGGCCTGTCCGTTGTTCAGTTCGATATTTGTACCCGATTTTGAATAGTAGTTGCCAAATGCTACTGTTTCTGTGGACAGATAGTTCACGATACTGTCCGTTTTGGTTTCACCTTTCGGCTTTCCTTTCCAGACAAAGAGGGCATCGGATACGAAGGGGAGTTCTTTATATTTATCTACCAGCATACTGTCGCTGCAATGGACGGCAACCGTTTTCATCCACTTACTTTTGGCTACGATAACTCCTCCTACATTTTCTATGGCTTTGATATATTCCGAAGAAATTGGAAGGTCGGAAGCATCTATAGCAAACCCTTGTCTCCGGCGGCGTTCGATTGCTTTGGGAGAAAGGAATTCTTCAGGCTTATCTATTGTATAGGGTGTCTGTCCTTTATCGTTGAGTGTCAGTCGGAATTTGTAGTTGTAATCCTGAGCAAGCAGGGCCGAAACCGAGGCTAGCAGGGCGCAAAGTAATGTTACCTTTTTCATATTGTTATTTGTTTTATACAAAAGTAAAGATAATAGTTGTTAGTCGTTTATTTTAGATGTAATTATTAGAGTTTACAATAATATCAATTATTCATTAAAAGCTGTACTGTTGAATGAAAAAGTTCAATGCTTTAATCCTGTAAGCGTTCTTTGTGAAAATGTTTATCATTCAGTTCAAGCCTGCCGGGCTTGAACTCACTTTTGATATTGCCCAAAAGTAATACAAGCAATCTTTGTTCGATTGTGCGTAGCTAAAAAAATCGAACATTTAATTCAACAATAAATTCAAATAGCCGATTGATACAAACAATATGGAGTAAGGCAAAAGTATACAATGCCTTACTCCATATTGTTTTTCAAGAGCTGTTATTTATGAGATCGACCCAAATAATAAGATAACAGCAGCGACCCTGCCTGCAAGGCAACTAATACCCAAAAGGCATTCTGCCTTCTGTTTTTTCGTTTCAAAGCTTTTAGTTCTTTCGTTTCTTTATCATTCAGTTCAAAATCTTCCATAATCCTCAATTTTTTATAAATCAAATGTTAATTTAAATGGTTTATTTTATAGAAACAATCGAAATGCTGATTTTGATTAAAAATAGCGTATATTTTTCTTTAATTAAGGATTTAAAGGTATACGTAACAGTATGGATTGGTCGTTTTTTGAAAAAAGTTTATCTATGTATTTTGAAGTATACTAGTTTACAAGAAAAAGAGTTCTTTGAAATAATTAATTAGCAAATAAGTGAAATAGTGTAACCTTTGTTACCTTTTATTTTTAACCACAGAGTAAACGGAGTAGCACGGAGTCTTTTTATTCATGGGATGCTTCGCTTCACTCAGCATGACAAAGTTGGTTGTAGTTTACTACTAATTGTATAGAGTGTTACCTTTGTTACCTTTTTGCGTCTTTGCATCTTTGCGAGTATCATCTTTCATTCGTAATTAAGATGAAATTACGGAGTTTTTAGAAGAAAAAGTGACAATAAAAATTGTGTAAAAAGTCGTCAGGTTTGTCAGGTTTTGTACATAAGCTATCGGCTAACAGCTATGAGCTAACAGCTAAAAATGTGTTACCTTTGTTACCTTTTAACAAGTTGTAAGTATTGAGTCGTAGGTTGAATGTTATATGAGATACGAGTAGACAAGACACGAGATACAAGTTGTTAACTGATGACTGTTAACTGAAAAAAGTGTTACTTTTGTTACCCTTTGAAGGAAGATACGAGATGCTCTGCTCAGCATTACAAGCTAATTATTAATTGTTTTCTGTGTTACCTTTTCGTTCTTCTCCTTTTATCTACCGGCTTATATGAAGATCAGTAAAGCCGCTAATGGAATAACTAAAGCATACTTGCCAAGGTAATATGGTATCCCTCTGGCTTTCTTTTTAGAGTTGTCTCCTAAAGAGAGTTCTCCGGTAAAACTATAATTATTCCAACCGGAATTGGACTCGTGATTGAAAGACCAGAAGTCCTCCTGAGTAGAATCAGGGAAATAAAACAGTTCCTGACAGTATCCGCTTAATTTCCGTTTCTTTATTTTTATCTGGTCGACAGTACCTACACAGTTAACATCACAGTGGTAAACTATTTCTTCTTCATGCCCAAACTCATTCACCGCTCTGAATTTATAATAAGTATAGCAGTCTTTCATATAGTATTTACCATTACTGGCTTTTGCAAACTCGAACCGCCCTACTTTTCTCAATACCCGAACCATCTTTCCCAGGTATCTTTTTGCAGGTTGCGATGCCAGAATAGAATCGACTGATTCTATCTCCATCGATTTAATGGTCATGTCACTTTTGTTGATCCGCACTTCTCCATTTGCCCAGCCTTCTTTTCCGGCCAGAGGTTCTATATTCAATATTATAAGGGAACTGTCCGATGTATACGTTCTTGTTGTTTCATTATTAATACTTTTGCCAAATGAGAGGAGGTGTGAGGCATGATATTCAGCCCCGTACAGTTCTGACGTAGGAGTTACTGATTTTTGCAGCCGTCTGATGTCTACTATATTGTATGTATAAGGTATCCGTTCCTTTTTTAAGGATTTCTTCAATACTTTTTCATCCAGAGTGGTTGTGTATTTGAGGTATATCTCGTTTTGCAGCGTGTCGGTAGTTTTTGTTTGCAGGAAATGTAACAGGTATCCGATGGAGTGGTCTGTGACCAGATTCTTTTTGGTATTGAGCATTACTTCTTCCAGCAGCATATCGGCATCATAGGGGCTGATAACAACCGGACTGAGGGAGACCGGATTCAGTTCCATGACAACGGTCGGCTGTTGCCGCAGAGCAGACTTCGATACCGATCTGGATTTATATCCAATGCATTGAAAGTAGATGATATCCTCGCTGTTTCCGGGTATAGAAAACTGTCCGCTTGCATTGGTATATGCATATTCTTTCGATGAGGCTCCGTATTGGACTATAACGTCAGGGACAGGCTTCTTTGTATCCTTATCCAAAACGATACCATTGATAGGAGTTTGGGGCAGAATATATATACATAGAAATAAGAGAGGGAATATAATTACTCTTTTCATCGATTTCGCAATTTAGGCTGTTATCTGATAAACGTCGCTAAGCAATATTTATTGAGATATTATATGACAAAAATCAAATTTATATCTTTCGGAATCAAAATCAACAACTAAATGCTCTTTTTTATACCTTTGCCCTGATTATTAAAATTGACGATATATGGCATTCAATATTGCGGATATACTACCTATCATTATCATAGTGCTTACGGTGCTTACCAGTATAAAGGGGTTTAATGATATGGCCTTCTTCGACCGGTATAAATTTCAGGTGGGGGCTATATTGGGAAAATCGAAGCAGTGGGACAGGCTCTTGACTTCGGCAACATTGCATGGCGATTATATGCATCTCATTTTTAATATGATGACCTTGTATTTTTTCTCCAGTGTGATCATACAATCTCTGGGTATCTGGCAGTATCTGACAATTTATTTCTTATCCATCATAGGAGGGGGCTTATTGTCCTTGTGGGTTCACCGTAAAGAATATTATTATAGTGCTATCGGTGCTTCGGGCGGCGTTGTCGGTATCTTGTTTGCCGCCATAGCTTTATATCCGGATATGACGCTTGGGGTGATGTTTATTCTTCCCATGAAAGGATGGCTTTTCGGTATCCTCTATCTGGGTTATTCCATATACGGGATGCATACAAGACAAGGAAATATCGGACATGACGCCCATCTCGGAGGTGCTGCCATAGGACTTATCCTTGCAGTAGTTTTTGCGCCGGTAATACTTCAGATCCATACATTATATATCGGAATAATGATAATTCCGTTGATTGTTTTGGCATATCTTGTTTTAAGAAAGAAATAATTGTACATTTGCTATGTATTTTAACACAAACGGAATGGCAAATCGAAATGTCTTGGTCTGTAAAAACTATTTCGTTCATTGAACATAGCACTTATTACTTTGTTATTAAATTATACATATATTTTGTAAGTAAAAAGCAATAATAATGAGCAACGAGAAAGACCTTATACAGTACGACGAGGATGATGCGGTAAAGTTTATACAGAACTATCTTCCCCAGGAAATGAAAGGAAAGTATACGAACGATGAGATAAATTATATCATCGATATTGTGTATGACTTCTATGATGAAAAAGGATTTATGAATGATGAAACCGATGAAGAATCGGTTGTAGATATCGATGAAGATGAAATTGTCGCCTATGTACTGAAATATACAAAGAAGGACAAAGTGAATAATTTCTCAGAAGATGAAATCGCCTTTATCATACAGGGTGAACTTGCTTATTGCGACTCAATAGGAATATTTGAATAGAGAAAATATCACAAACAAAAAGTATACAAATAATAATTAAAATTTTATCAATTATGAAACAATTTTCAATTCTTGCAGCAATATTTATGAGTTGCGCAGTTATATTTTCTAGCTGTGGAGCTAGTGATACAGTAAAAGGCGGTGGTATAGGAGCAGGAGCAGGCGGTGCTCTTGGCGCAGGTATCGGAGCCATTATCGGTGGTGGTAAAGGAGCTGCATGGGGTGCCGGTATCGGAGCTGTAGTCGGAGGTACTGCAGGTGCTGTTATCGGAAACAAAATGGATAAACAAAAGAAAGAATTGGAACAGATCAATGGTGCTCAGGTTGAGTCTATCAATGACGGGCAAGCTATCAAAGTTACTTTCGAATCAGGTATCTTGTTTGCTACTAACTCAAGCACACTGAATTCTGCTTCCCAAAGTGCACTGACAAGCTTTGCTACTTCTTTGAATAATAATCCTGATACAGATGTTCAGATATATGGGCATACAGACAATACAGGCTCTGATGCTATCAATAATCCATTGTCTGAAAAACGTGCACAATCGGTTTATAACTTCCTTCAAACTAAAGGAGTGTCTGGTAGCCGTATGGTATCTCAAGGTTTCGGTTCTACCCAGCCTGTTGCTGATAATAGTACTGTTGCAGGAAGAAGCCAAAATCGCCGTGTTGAAATCTATATTCTTCCTAATGAGAAGATGATTAAAGACGCTGAACAAGGTAAATAATAGCTTTGTAAATAACAATAGAAATGAAGGCTGTTCTTGACGAACAGTCTTCTTTTTTGTATAGATGAATTTCATATGCGCAGAAGAAATGGCGAACTTTTTTAACATTCCGGATGTTATATAAATGATCGCTTTGGTAAAAGCAGTAGACTACAGGAGATTTCAAATATCACAATATTAACAAGTAAATATAAGAAATTATGGGATTTATATGGTCAATCATAATAGGTATATTAGCCGGATTTATCGCCGGTAAAATAATGAAGGGTAGTGGTTTTGGTCTTATCCTTAACCTCATAGTCGGAGTAGTCGGAGGTTTACTCGGCGGATGGATATTTACGTTACTCGGTCTGGGTGTAAATGGTATTATAGGTAATCTGGTTATGTCCACAATTGGTGCCGTTGTGCTGCTTTGGATAATATCCCTGTTTAGCCGTAAGAAAGAATAGAATTACTAATTGATAAAATAGAATAATTATGAAGAAAGTATTGATAGGAGCAGCCTTGGGGGCTGTAGCAATTTACGCAGTCAGCAGACTGTATAAGCAAGGTAAATTAGACGGTTTTTGTGACGATATGAATAAATTTGCCAGCAAAGCAAAACGCAACCTGAAAAATGTAGCCGATGTAGGCAAGAATCAGGTAGAATACATCAAAGACCGTGTTGAATATGAGTTGAATAACGGAAAAGAGAGTAAATAATATACAGATAAGAAAATATAAGAATGGGTAGCTTAGTCATTACCCATTCTTATTATATCTAGAGGATGTTATTTCATCTCTGCCTCCTGTTTCTCTTTCAAGTGTTCTCCTAAGAATTTCTCCATAGCACGATAGAAATCGAATCTGTTCTCCTCGTTATGAAATCCGTGCCCTTCATTATCCTTTACCATGTATTCGGTTTCTATTCCTCGTTTTTTCAGAGCTGCCACCATTTGGTCCGATTCATCTTTATTTACACGCGGATCGTTTGCACCCTGCGCTATAAATAGTGGAGCTTTTATCTTATCTACATGAAATACCGGAGAAGAACCGGCTAACAGAAGGCTGTCCTTTTTCGGATCACCTACCATTTCATACATCATATCCAACATCGGTTTCCAGTATGGAGGTATCGTATTTAGGAATGTGAATAGGTTCGATACACCTACATAGTCCACTCCGCAAGTGTAGAGATCGGGGGTGAATGTAAGGCCAGCTAAAGTAGCGTATCCTCCATAGCTTCCTCCGTATATGGCTATTTTATCAGGATTGGCTATCCCTTTTGCCTTCAGCCATTCCACACCGTCTGTAATGTCGTCCTGCATTGTTTTTCCCCATTGCTTAAATGATATTTCCCAGAACTTCTTGCCGAATCCGGTAGAACCCCGGAAATTCATCTGGAACACGGCATAACCCCTGTTTGCCAGAAACTGTATCTCAGGATTGAATCCCCATCCGTCACGGGCCCAAGGGCCTCCATGCGGGTTAACCACTACAGGCAGGCTTTTCGCAGTCTCCATGGTATATCCTTTCGGGAGTGTCAGGTATCCTTCTATTTCCAGACCATCACGTGTTTTATATGTGACACAGTTCATTGTCGCCATGTTGTTTTCATCCAGCCACGGGTAAATATCGGCGATATGTGTCAACACGTCTTTTTCCACATCATAGACATAATAAGCTCCCGGAGTCTTGTCATTGTACGTGCGGACAATCAGCATATTTTCTTCTTTGTTCTGACTATTAATGCCAAACGGCCTGTTTGCTACCTTAGAGGAAATCTTATCGTATATGCCCTTCAATTTATCATCAAAGAAATGACGTTTTATGCCATCATGTCCCTGATAAGCAACCAACTGCAACTTCTTGTCCTTTAGAGAATATGATGCTCCGGATATATCGTATTTATCATTTTCATAGAGCTTTTCATCTTCTTTCATTGTCTGAGGATCGAATATGATCAATGCATCTTTGTCCCTGCCTATATTCGATGTTGCATACAGTTTCTGATTATCAGATGTAAAGAAATAAGGATTGAGGGTTTCTTTAAAACTCGTGGTTATAAGGACTTTGAAAGCGTCCTCTTCTTTATCTCTGTACAGAAGGCTCTGATTTACTCCATCAATAGCAGTGGCGACACGCAGTTTGCCGTCATGGTCTGTCATCCATCCCTGAATATTTCCCGGATTTTCAGCGAGCATTGTCAACTCTCCGGTCTCAATATTCAAACGGTAAGGATCGAATATCTGAGGATTTCTTTTATTCAGCCCGATAATGACTTCACTGTCTATCTCAGGCAGGTCGTCAATGATTTGAGTACGCACTTTTTCGAATGCAGTAAGTGGCAGTGGATTACTGCCGTCTATATTAACGCCATAAAGCTGATAATTTTCGTCACCTCCGGTATCTTTCAGAAATAGGATGCGATTATTATTACCCCACAAATATCCGGCAATATCCCTCTCTGTTTCCGAGGTAATTCTTACGGCTGAATCTTGCCCTATTTTCTGCACATAGATATTCATCCTTTTTTCGTAAGGTGCGGTATAAGAAAAGTATTTTCCATCAGGAGAAATCTGATATGAAGCCTTTTCAGGGTTTCTGAAAAAATCTTCTAAGGGTAATATTGGAGCGGGTACCGGAGCCTTGTTGCATGATGTTGCCAGCCCAAGTGTTAAACAAAATAAAGTGATAATGCTTAATGTGAATGATTTCCTTTTCATAGTTTAAATGGTTTTATTACTACTATAAGTACTTGTCGTACAAATGTATTAAAAAATCACAAGAATACTTTTTTTATTAAAAAAAGTTGCTCCGTTAGATTTTTAGGCAATCAATATATTTCCTCATAAATGGGAGAAATCCGGTCGATTAGCAAATCAACCGGATTTCTTATATCCACATCTTTAGTTATTGAAACTCAACTCCCCATCCTTCATATCTATTATGATGGGATTCTCCTTATCTACTGTTCCGGCGAGCAGTTGTCTCGATAGTGTATCCAGTACAGTACGCTGTATAACACGTTTCACCGGACGTGCCCCGAATTCAGGATCATAACCCATTTGCGCTATCCCGGCAATAGCTTCTTCTGTAAATTCCAGTTTCACCCCGTTGCCTTTCAGCATTTTTACTATGCTTTCGAGCTGTATGCGGACAACCTGTTCTATCTGTGCCAGATTTAATGGTTCGAACATAACTGTCTCATCGATACGGTTCAGGAATTCGGGACGCATATTCACTTTCAGCATATCCAACACTTCGCGTTTGGTTTTCTCCACCACTTCGTTGTGGTTCTTTGGTGTTATTCCCGCAAAGTTTTCCCGGATCAATGGAGAACCCATATTGGACGTCATAATGATGATTGTATTTTTGAAGTTTACCACACGCCCTTTATTATCGGTCAGGCGTCCGTCGTCCAATACCTGCAATAAGATATTGAAAACATCGGGATGCGCCTTTTCTATTTCATCGAATAAGACTACCGAATACGGCTTACGGCGGATAGCTTCAGTCAATTGTCCCCCTTCGTCATAACCGACATATCCCGGAGGTGCCCCGATAAGCCGGGTAGCACTGAATTTTTCCTGATACTCGCTCATGTCGATACGGGTCATCATATTCTCGTCATCGAACAGGAATTCGGCGAGGGCTTTCGCCAGCTCGGTCTTACCGACACCTGTCGTACCCAGAAATATAAACGAGCCTATGGGACGTTTGGGGTCTTGCAGTCCTGCACGGCTACGGCGTATCGCATTCGATACGGCAGAAATAGCTTCATCCTGCCCCACGACACGCCTGTGCAATTCCACTTCGAGGTTCAGTAATTTCTCCCGTTCGCTTTGCAGCATCTTGTTGACAGGGATGCCTGTCCAGCGGGAAACCACATCAGCAATATCGTATGAATCGACTTCCTCTTTTATCATTGCCTGATTTCCCTGCATTTCATGCAGTTGTCCTTGCAGTTTGCCTATACCATCTTCCAATTCTTTCAATTTACCGTAACGGAGTTCGGCAACCTTTCCGTAATCGCCTTCGCGCTCGGCCTTTTCCGCTTCGAATTTGGTATTTTCTATCTCTATCTTATTCTGCTGGATCTTATTGATAACTTCTCTTTCCGATTGCCATTTGGCTTTCAGGTCTTTTTCCTCATCTTTCAGCCGGCTTATTTCTTTCGATAGCTCTTGTTCCTTCAGCTTGTCATTCTCGCGGCGTATAGCTTCACGTTCGATTTCGAGTTGTTTGATACGACGGCTCTTTTCGTCCAGTTCTTCCGGTACGGAATCCACTTCCATACGCAATTTTGCCGCAGCCTCGTCCATCAGGTCGATAGCCTTATCGGGCAAAAAGCGGTCGGATATATAGCGGCTCGACAGTTGCACAGCAGCAATAATAGCTTCGTCTTTGATACGCACCTTATGGTGATTTTCATATTTTTCTTTCAGTCCCCGCAGGATGGAGATTGCATCGGCCTCGCTCGGTTCATCCACCATTACAGTCTGAAAACGGCGTTCCAAAGCCTTGTCCTTTTCAAAATATTTCTGATATTCGTCAAGTGTAGTCGCGCCTATCGAACGTAACTCTCCTCTTGCCAATGCCGGCTTAAGGATATTAGCTGCATCCATCGCTCCCTCACTTTTACCTGCGCCTACCAATGTATGTATCTCGTCGATAAATAAGATAATCTCTCCTTCCGACTTGGTAACTTCATTCACTACAGATTTCAGCCGTTCTTCAAATTCGCCTTTATATTTTGCCCCTGCAATCAGCGCGCCCATATCCAGAGAATAAATCTGTTTGCTTTTCAGGTTTTCAGGAACATCACCCCGTACAATACGATGCGCAAGCCCCTCGGCAATAGCAGTTTTACCCGTACCCGGTTCGCCTATCAGTATAGGATTGTTCTTGGTGCGGCGGCTAAGTATCTGCAACACACGGCGTATCTCATCATCGCGGCCGATAACGGGGTCCAGCTTTCCGTCCTTGGCTCTTTGAGTCAGGTTTATAGCATATTTTTCCAGTGACTGATAAGTATCTTCGGCAGTCTGGCTGGTTACATTCGTGCCTTTACGTAGTTCATTGATGGCCGGTTGCAGTTCCTTTTCGGATATACCTGCATCTTTGAGCATCTGCGCCGCCGTGCTTTTGCCTGATAATACACCTAACAATATATGCTCGAGGGAAACATACTGATCACCCATCTTTTTTGCATATTCGGCAGCTTTTTCCAGTGCAACATTACTTTCGCGGCTGAGGAACGCTTCACCTCCTCCCGAAACCTTCGGAAGGGAATCGATCTCCTTGCTTAATATATTCGTCAAATGACCGGGATTTGCTCCCAGTTTCTGAAAGAGGAAATTCACGACATTCTCCCCGGTCATGATTACTCCCATAAGTATGTGTGCCGGTTCTATAGACTGTTGGCCTTTTTCTTTTGTTATCTCAATGGCTTTTTGTATCGCCTCCTGAGATTTGATTGTAAAATTATTGAAATTCATATGTTTAGTTTTTCTGTTTGCTTGTATTTTATATAACTATTGTCTGTTTACACTTGTTCAAAATATTTGCCAATCTGATATTTTTGACAAAATGTCAGTTTATTCGTCATTTTTAGTCTAACACGAATGGGACTCTAAAACTTGACAAACTTGACACTTTTTACATGTTTTTCATCCTGTCACTCTTCTGAAAACTCCGTGCTACTCCTTTTTGGCTCCGCCGACCGCTGGTTCTCCGTGTTTAAAAATAAAAGGTAACAAAGGTAACACATATTTCAGCTTTTAGCTGATAGCTATCAGCCGTTAGCTTAGGCTATCGCACAAGAGACTTTAGGGTAAACATAAATACAGTTCTTTCAACTTTGTACTCATTACTTAAAACTTATTACTTGTTAAAAGGTAACAAAGGTTACACTATTTCACTTATTTGCTAATATGCTAATTTTAACTACACTTTGTTTCGTTGAACGATGTTTCAAATTTGCTAATTAATTATTTCAAAGAACTCTTTTTCTTGTAAACTAGTAAACCGATAACTAGTATACTTCAAAATACATAGATAAACTTCTTTCAAAATACGACTTGTTTCTCCAATAATTTTCGTTAAGTTTGCATGTCACTGTTAGGGGTGTTCTTTTCCTGAAAGAGCTGAGATTAAACCCTTGAACCTGATGTGCTGTAATGGGCATCGTAGGAAAACGGTCGTGTTTTAGATTTTTAGTTATAATAAACATACATCTATAAGCCGTTTCGTACTATTCGAAGCGGCTTTTTATTTTTAATATTATCTGGGTATGATTGATATTCAAAATTTAGTGAGGGATTTAAATATTGTCAGAAGCAAGTCCCCTTTAATTCATAACATCACAAATTATGTGGTGATGAACAATACTGCCAATGGGCTGCTGGCTGTTGGGGCATCCCCTGTTATGGCGCATTCGCTCGAAGAAGTCGCCGAAATGGCGAGTATAGCATCTGCATTAGTAATAAATATCGGAACTCTTGAACCTCAGTGGGTGGAAGCTATGCTAATAGCGGGTAAAACCGCTCTGGCTAAAAATACTCCGATCGTTTTCGATCCGGTAGGGGCAGGGGCAACCACTTACAGGACAAAAGTGTGCAAACAGATAATTGAAGAGTGTAAGCCTTCCATTATAAGGGGGAATGCATCCGAAATAATGGCCTTATGGAATGCGAATGTACAGACTAAAGGTGTCGATAGCACCGATTCTTCTGATTCGGCTCTCGATCCTGCTAAGGCACTGGCAAGGCAAACAGGCGCAGTGGTAGTTGTCAGTGGGCAGACTGATTATATTACCAATGGAGAGAATACCTGCACCGTAGAGAATGGCCATCCGATGATGGCACGTGTGACGGGTATGGGGTGCACGGCTACGGCAGTTGTTGCAGCCTTTGCTGCAGTCAATGGTGATATGCTGGAAGCGGCTACGCATGGTATGGCTGTTATGGGTATTGCCGGAGAAATTGCCGCCCACAAGTCTTCTGGAAACGGAAGTTTACAAGTTAATTTTCTGGACGAACTTTACAATCTGGATGAAGCGGTAATAAAGGATACTATAAAGCAAATAAAATAAGATGGCGGCATTCGATTTGAGCCTGTATCTGGTTACAGACCGTTCGCTTTCGCTTGGACGACCATTGGAAACGGTTGTAGAGGAAGCCGTGAGAGGTGGGGTGACGATGGTACAACTGAGGGAAAAGGATGCTTCTACGCTGGATTTTTATAATCTGGCAATGAAGTTGAAATCCATACTGAAATCTTACAATGTACCACTTATTATAAACGACAGGCTCGATATTGCATTGGCCTGCGATGCCGGAGGGCTACACATCGGACAAAGTGATATGCCCTACTCAGTTGCCCGCAAGCTACTTGGTAAAGATAAGATTATTGGCCTTTCTGTTGAAAGTATTCAAGATGCGATAGATGCTAATAATCTCGATGTAGACTATATAGGCATTTCGCCTGTATTCGGTACGCAGACTAAAACAGACACAGCGCCAGCTTTAGGATTGGAGGGAATAGGTGAAATAACCCGCATATCCGGACATCCCAGTGTGGGAATAGGAGGAATCAACCTGACGAATGCGCAGGATATAATACAGGCAGGTGCAGATGGAATATCGGTGGTATCGGCTATTATGTCGGCTCCTGATCCGCAGCAATCTGCCCGTCAGCTAAAAGAAATCATAAACAAATCAAAAAATAGATAGCTATGAAATGGAGTGAACAGGCATGGAACGCAGCAAAACCGATATATAATAAAATACTGGAACAACCCTTTATTCAGGGATTGATAGATGGTACGCTCGACAGGGAAAAATTCATCTTCTACATTCAGCAGGATGCCCTATATCTTGCCGAATATGGCAAGGTATTGACCGGAATAGCTTCAAAGCTCAGTAACCCCGAGCATATAGAGGCTTTTATCCACTTTGCCGGAGATAGTATAGCGGTAGAAAAAGCATTGCACGAAACTTTTGTCAGTAAAATATCTTCCACATCCAAACCTGAACCATCTCCGGGTTGTTTATTATATACTTCATTTCTTTTGAGGCAACTGGCAAGCGCTCCTGTGGAGGTAATTGCTGCGGCTGTATTGCCTTGCTTCTGGATTTACAAAGAGGTGGGAGATTATATTCTCGAACATCAGGTAACAGGTGAAAACCCTTATCAGGAATGGATAAATACATATGGCGGCGAAGAATTCGAACTGTCGGTAAAAACTGCCATTTCCATTTGCGACGAACTTGCAGATAAATGTACCCTGCAACAACAGCAGGCGATGACCGATGCATATGTCATGTGTTCCAGAATGGAATGGATATTCTGGGATAGCGCATGGCGATTGGAAAAATGGGCGGTATAGTATATAATGGAAAGTTGAGAATGGAAAATTGAAAGTTATTGTATTCCGTTTTCAATTCTCAACTTTCAACTTTCAATTAAAATATGAAACACTATAAAACAGCACTTACCATTGCGGGAAGTGATCCCAGCGGGGGAGCAGGGATACAGGCCGACCTGAAAACTTTTTCGGCCTGCGGTTGCTACGGAGCAACGGTCATTGTGGCCGTAGTAGATGAAAATACAATAGGTGTAACGGATGTGCATCCTATCCCCGTTCCGTTTGTATCGGGACAGATAAAATCGGTGTTGGATGATATCGGCGCCGATGCGATAAAGATCGGAATGCTCCATTCTTCGGAGCTTATACTGGCTGTAAAGGATACGTTGTCACGATATAATATAAAGAACATTGTCCTCGACCCTGTGATGGTTGCCACATCCGGTGATAAACTCTTGCAGGATGAGGCGATTGAAACATTGAAAAGCGAGCTCATCCCTTTTGTCAGGGTTATAACCCCGAATATTCCCGAAGCCGAGATATTGTTGGGCAAAAAGATTCGAAGTCAGGAGGAGTTGCCAAAAGTTATTAAAGATCTTTCGTTTGGGAACAAAGTATCCGTACTGCTGAAAGCAGGACATCTGACCGAGGATAAACTGACCGATGTATTCTATAACGCCGAAACCGATGAAATAATAGAACTGAGTTCGCAACGTATCCATACAAAAAATACGCATGGGACGGGTTGTACATTCTCTTCTGCCATAGCTGCGTATCTCGCACATAGACTGCCTCTTAACGATGCTATAAGACAGGCTAAAGATTATATGAATAAAGCTATCACTATCGGTGCCGGATATGAAATAGGGAAGGGGCACGGCCCTGTGCATCATTTCTTCGATTTCTGGGAATAGAAAGTGTCTGCCATATTTATGGTATTTAGGATTATATTTCATCACATTGTAATGAATATTCCATAAGTCTTTTTTACCTTTGAACTTTAATTTTCAAATGTCATAAACTGATGGCTCAAAACGACTCTCAAAACAAGAAATTTTCTACCCGCATTATCAGCGAAAAGTTTAATAAACAGGATGTACACGGTGCTATAGCGATGCCTATATACCGTAATGCAGCCTTCGAATTTTCCGATTCGGAAAGTATTGCCGCCGCATTCCAGTATAAAGAGGAGGTGGCATCCCATACCTATACCCGGATAACGAACCCTTCGGTTGAGAATTTTGAACGTAAAATAAAGGCAGCATCGGGTGCTGAAAATGTAATGGTGGTAGCTTCCGGTATGGCAGCTATATCCAATACATTTCTTACAATAGCTTATGCGGGAAGCAATATTGTGACTTCTCCACACCTGTTTGGAAATACTTTTTCGTTGTTTAAGTTTACGCTTGCGGCTTTCGGAGTTGAAGTGCGTTTTGTGAATACAGATAATATTGAAGAAATAGCCTCGGCGATTGATGAAAATACCTGTGCTTTCTTCTGTGAATTGATAACAAATCCCCATTTGGAAATAGCCAATCTGCCCGAAATATCGAAGGTGTTGAAGGTGGGTAATGTGCCGATGATTGTAGATACTACTATCATTCCGTGGTGTGGTTTCGATGCCCGCAAAGCCGGAGTGGATATCGAAGTGGTATCGACTACGAAATATATATCAGGCGGTGCAACTACAATTGGTGGTGCTATTCTCGACTATGGTACTTTCAATTGGGCAGAGAATAAGCGATTGGCTACAGTAGCCCGTCAAGACGGAACATCGCAGTTCTCATTCAAACTGAAACGTGAGATTGCACGTAATATAGGTGCGGCTATGGATCCCGAGGCTTCTTACTTGCAGGCGTTGGGAATGGAATCGTTGCAGTTGCGTTACGAAAGAATGTCTGCTTCGGCATACGAACTGGCACAATTCCTTGCTAGCCGGAAAGAAGTTGTAAAAGTGGGTTATCCAAAATTGGAAAGCTCTCCTTATAAAAAAATATCAGATACGCTATTTCGTGGTAATCCCGGCGCTATGCTCACTTTCAGCCTGGAGAGCAAAAAGGCGTGCTATAAATTTATGGACAGGCTACAGGTTATCCGTCGTGCAACAAACTTGTTTGATAATAAAACATTGATAATTCATCCCGAGTCCACAATCTATGGGACATTTTCGCCTGAACTGAAAGTAGTGATGGGAATAGAAGATAATCTGATGCGTCTGTCTGTCGGATTGGAAGATATCTCAGATTTGCAGGCTGATATAATACAGGCACTGAATGATTTGAATTAATATCCAATCGTATCAGATGTTTTGGGTGAGGCAGTATAATCAAAATAAATTTTACTACTGCTTCCACTATTAAAAACGTTCATTAATTTACATTAATTGTAAAATATTAGTTACTTCTTTCAAAGAAAAGTAGTACTTTTGTCCTCTAAACAAACAAAATAGCTGAATTCGGCGCTAAATAGCTGATAAAAATGAAGATACTGATAATAAACGGGCCAAATTTGAATTTGTTGGGTAAAAGGGAACCGGATGTTTACGGGAATACTTCTTTCGAAACATACTTCTCCCAGTTGCAACAAACCTATACGGACTGCGAACTATCATATTTCCAATCTAATCACGAAGGAGCGCTGATTGATAAAATACATGAGATGGGTTTTTCATTTGATGGAATCGTCTTAAATGCAGGAGCCTATACGCATACATCTGTTGCCCTTCATGATGCTATCAAAGCTGTGAATACGCCAGTCGTGGAGGTGCATATATCCAATATCCACACACGGGAAGAATTCCGGCACAAATCAATGATTGCGGCAGCATGCAAAGGATCAGTAGTCGGCTTGGGGCTATTTTCATACGAACTTGCAATAGACTTTTTTCGAAAGACAAAAAAGGCCTGAGAAGATTAGAATAAAAAAAGAACTATATACATTAATTAAATTGCATTTATGACTCAGAAGAAAACGAAAATTGTAGCTACAATTTCAGACATGCGTTGTGATGTTGATTTCATCAAGTCGTTGTATGACGCAGGAATCAACGTTGTTAGAATGAATTCAGCCCACATGACAGAAGAAGGCTTTATTCAAGTAATGACAAATGTACGCGCAGTATCTCCTTACATTGGTATCATGATGGATACTAAAGGTCCGGAAATACGTACAGCTAAAAATGCGTCAGGAGAAAAAATCATTGTAAAAACAGGCGATAAAGTTAAAGTTGTCGGAGATTTGAATTTCCTTTCCACACAAGAGCAAATTGGTGTTTCTTATCCAAGTATCGTACAGGATGTGCCTGTAGGTAGCACGCTTCTCGTTGATGATGGTGAAACTGCAATGAAAGTTATTGACAAAACAGCTGATTACCTGCTATGCGAAATCCAGAATGATGGAACTATCGGTAACCGTAAGAGTGTAAACATACCGGGTGTTAGCGTAAATCTTCCTTCTATCACAGCAAAAGATAAAAGAAGTATCGAGATCGCGATCGAAAATAAAGCGGATTTCATCGCTCACTCATTCGTAAGAAACAAACAAGACGTTTTGGATGTACAGAAAATCCTTGACGAATATAACAGCCCTATCAAGATTATCGCTAAAATCGAAAATCAGGAAGGTGTTGACAATATCGACGAAATTTTCGAAACAGCATACGGTGTGATGGTTGCGCGTGGAGACCTTGGTATTGAAGTACCACAGGAAAAAATTCCGGCAATCCAGCGTTTGCTTATCCGTAAGTCTATCGAATACAAGAAACCGGTTATCGTAGCAACTCAGATGTTGCACACAATGATCGAGAATCCACGTCCTACACGCGCCGAAGTAACAGATATCGCGAATGCGGTATACTACGGAACTGATGCTGTGATGTTGAGTGGTGAAACAGCTTACGGTAAATATCCATTGGAAGCTGTTCGTACAATGGCACAGATTTGTGCTACTACAGAGCAATCTAAACTGGACGAAAAAGTTATTCCTGTTCCGTTTAAAGATGAGGAATATGATACTACATCATTCCTTGCAAAACAAGCTGTGAAAGCTGCAACTCAACTGGGTCTGGCTGCTATTATCACAGATAGCTATACTGGGCGTACAGCTCGTACAATTGCAGCATTCCGCAGTAAGTGTCCTGTTTATGCTGTTTGCTGTAGTAACGAAGTTGCCCGTCAACTTTCAGTATGCTACGGAATACAGGCAAGTTATCAGGAATCGACAGGATTTACAACTCACCAGCATAAGCAATATTTCCTGAAGGCTCTTAACTCTATGCTAGACAAAGGGCTGGTTAAGAAAGACGATCAGGTTGCTTACCTTAGTGGTTCATTCGGAGAAGGCAAAGGAACATCTTTCCTTGAAATCAATGGCGTTGGCCGTGTAGTAGATGCAGGTGATGCTTTTGAGGTACCTGTAGACTAAGGTGTAAGAGTTGTAAGTGATACGTTATGAAAATAAGTTTTGATTTATCACTTTACGAAAATAGAAAAAGGATGCTTAGATAAGCATCCTTTTTTATTTTATATTCGTTTTCTAATTTATATTTATTACATCTACAGGTTGTTGCATTATGATATCCATTGGCACTGCTTTATATTGGATATTGGAAAAATCAATAGTGTTCAGGTCGATACTTCTGATAGCACTGTTATACATAGTGCGGAAGTAAATAATGCGGTGCTCCATGTCGGTAGCTGAAGTCCATTGTGTAGCGCTAGGTATATCGGAGGGCACTTCTCCTATTGGAAACTCTATTCCTATCGGTATATCAAAATTATTTAATATCTGAAAACACTGAAGAACAGTTGCCAGAGGGCTCTCTTGTTGTGGTGCTGAAGTCTGATAAAAAGCCGCACGGACAAACCGGGATGGAGACGTTATATCTCCGGGTATACCCAGAAAGCCGCTTCCTGCACCAAAAGATACTAATTCTGTGTTCCCCAGTTGTTTTGTAGGTGCTGTACCCGTAAATAGGTTAACATAATTATTGAGATTCGTCATATGCCATTCGAAACCCGGAGAATTTGTAAGGACTCCCAGCTTATTCTCGTAAAACAGGGGGGTACCATTTATAACTTCAAGTACAAGTTGACGCCCCGATGTATCGGTAAATCTCCAGTGGATAGTTGAGGCTCGTGGGTCAATACTCATAATGCATACTTTTTTTACCGCTTCTTTTACTTCGTCTACTGTTTTACATTCACCTAGCAGCCAGGATACGAGTTGTAGGTCAGCTATGCTCTTTTCTTTTTTTGCAGTATCATAGTTTTCATACTTTCCGTAATTTGGAAAATAGAATAGTCCGGCCGAAAGTCCCATTTCATTTAAGCCTTCGGCTACAAAATCCTTTTGTTCCACAGCCAGTCCCACATATCCATAACGGGACGTAAAAGACATGCCGCCAATTCCTCCGGCGATATATGATTGTTTGGTATACCCTCTGGGTACAATAACATACTGGCTGTTCAGATTACTTCCACCCCATTCTATAGTGCGTGCAACAATGGTGGTTCCTCCCTTGCTTTTCAAAGTTATACCGGTACATGATTCTGTTGGAAGTGGATAAATAAATGAAATGGCAATCGCCAGCAGTGTAGCAGATAGTTTTGATTTCATGTTAGTTGTTTTTATGATTAACAAATAATATATATAAAATTAACAAATGCCGTGGATGATAAGTTCAATAGTCAGTAAGTTATTTTCATGATATACATGCTATTATCAGGAAGGGGTATGAGGCGGTTTGTACCAGAGGTAGTTTTCTGATTATGAATGGAGTATCCGGAATAAAAAAGGATGCTTAATGAGGCATCCTTTTTTTATGTTTTTATTCGAGATCGGTTCGGTCGTTCGTTGTGTCATTGTCTGGCTGAGACACTAACAGGAAGTCGATAGGCTCGGATGTTTCATTTGCAATATAATGTTTCATCATAGGTTCTATCAGTATACCTTGCTGATCTTTTACGCTTACTTTTTTACCTTCTACATAAAATATTGCCGGACCTTTCAGTACAAAGAAGAATTGCCGTGAGGAGGTATGGAAGTGCAAAGTCTCCCGTGTTCCGGCGGGCATGGTTTCGATTTTCACTGATAAGGAATCTCTGTTCATGAGAATCCAACTACTACATTTGTCGCCCCAGAAATAATGAGGCGCCGATTTTTTATCTATCACTCTGCTCATAATTCTATAAATTTTAAGGTGCAATGTCTTAAAATTAAGAAATATATCGGAAAATATCGTTGTTTTCTAAAAATAATTGCGAAATGATTATCTTTAGCCTGTATTAAGGTCGCAGACCTGTTTAGTACTTTTTATCTGCAACAACAATAGCCGGTTACGGTTAAGTGATGTTGCATTAAATACTTTCTGTTACTTAGCTTATTCAATTTATCGTAATAAACAATGTCATTAGACAAAAACGAAGCCATAGAAAATTATATTCTTTCCCATATAGATGATGAAGGGGATTTGTTAAAGCAACTCAACCGGGATGCACATGTAAACCTACTGAAGCCACGTATGCTGTCGGGGCATTTGCAAGGCAGGATGTTGAATATGTTTTGCCGGATGACGCAGCCGAAATATATACTGGAAATAGGAACATACACAGCTTATGCGACTCTTTGTCTGGCTGAGGGCGCAGCCGATGATGCAGAGATTCATACCATAGAGGTAAACGACGAACTGGAAGATTTCATCATGAAATATCTTCATAAAACGAAACTGAAAGATAAGATACATCTGCATATAGGCGATGCTATGGAGATTATACCTAAAATAGACCGCATATTCGATATGGTATTTATCGATGCCAATAAGCGTCACTATATAGAATATTACAATCTCATCTACGATAAAGTACGTCCCGGAGGGCTGATTATCGCGGATAATACTTTGTGGGACGGACATGTGTTGGATACACCGAAACCCTCAGATAAACAGACTATCGGAATACAGGCTTTTAATGATATGCTTGCTAAAGATGACAGGGTGGAGAAAGTGATATTGCCTGTAAGGGACGGATTGACTCTGATATGGAAAAAATAGCAGGTTGGTATTTTATCTTTACAGCATAAAGGATAACCATTGTTAACTGATTACTGTTAACTGAAAAGTATTACCTTTGTACCCAAAATATATAATATGGATACTACCAGACAACAAAAAATAAACCGCCTTATCCAAAAGGAATTAAGTGAAATATTTAGGAAACAGACACAGCAGATGCGAGGTGTGCTCGTTTCTGTGAGTACCGTGCGTGTTAGTCCCGATTTGGGATTGGCAAAGGTGTATTTGAGTATTTTTCCGTCCGAGCAAGGGAAGGAACTCCTCGATAATATCAAAACCAATGTAAAGGCTTTGCGTTTCGATTTAGGCCAGAAGGTTGGCAAACAGTTGCGCGTGATTCCCGAATTGAGCTTTTATCTTGACGATTCGCTCGATTATCTGGATAATATAGATAAACTGCTTGGAAAAGATAATAAGACAGAAGAATAAACCTTGAACCTTTCGCTCCATATAGCCCGGCGCTATCTTTTTGCCAAGAAGTCGCATAATGCCATCAATGTCATATCCATGATATCGGTGTTTGGGATAGCTTTGGCTACAGCTGCTTTGGTTTGTGTGCTTTCTGTATTTAACGGGTTCACCGGAGTTGTTTCCCAAACATTCAGCGCATTTGATCCCGAATTACAGATAACACCTGCAAGTGGAAAGGTGTTTGATCCTAACAATCCTCAAATGGAGGAAGTAAAAAAGATAGCTGAAATAGCATTTATATCCGAATCACTTGAAGAGAACGCCCTGTTGAAAAATGGCGATCGTCAGGAGCCTATCATACTAAAGGGGGTATCGAAGAAATTTGAAAACCTTGCCGATATCGATAAGCTGATTATAGACGGCCGTTTTCTATTAAGGGAGGATACTTCCGGTGCCGTTGAGGCTTCTGGTGCTGATTCATTGCAGGAATGGCATATAGACAATGGGGTTGTCGGAGCAGGTCTGGCAATGTTTCTCGGTGTGCGTGCCAACTTTGTCAATCCGGTAGAGGTTTATGTGCCTAAAAGAAATGTAAGGGTTAATCCGGCTAATCCATCTACAGCCTTCGACCGTTCCGATGTATTTATAAGCGGAGTGTTTGCCCTGAATCAGGCAAAATATGACGATCAGATGATGATTGTATCCATAGATCTTGCGCGCGAACTGTTAAGATATGAAACCGAAGTGTCTTCTATCGATATAAAGCTGAAAGATGCAGCGGAAGTAGATAAGGTTCAGGCGAAGATAAAATCTGTTTTAGGCGAGAATTACCTTGTTAAAAACCGTTTTGAACAGCAGGAGGATCTGTTTCGTATGGTGAGTATAGAAAAATGGGTCACTTTCCTTATTCTGGCTATAATACTGGTGATTGCGGTTTTTAATATCGTAGGTTCGTTGACGATACTTATAATAGAAAAGAATGAAGATATCAGGATTCTTAAAAATTTAGGAGCTGATAATAAACTTATATTGAAAGTTTTTCTGTTCGAAGGCGGTCTGATAACTTTCGTGGGTACTATTGCAGGGATAGTATTGGGTCTTATAATATGTCTGTTGCAGCAGTATTTCGGATTGTTACAACTTGGCTCTACGCCGGGGACATTTGTTATGGATGCTTATCCGGTAGTGGTGGAGCTGTTGGATGTTTTGCTCATATTTGTCACTGTAAGTATGATTGGCCTTCTTGCTGTTATTTATCCTGTAAATAATCTGCGCAAACGCTTATAGCATCAGTTGCCAGAATTCCACATCGATTAGCCTGTCAAATTTTACTCCCGATTCCTTAAAATTACCTATAAGCTCGAAGTCGAATTTACGGTGCAGTTTCTGACTCTCGGGGTTTGGCAGGGATATGACACCTATCAGAGAATGGATGTTTATCTTCTGCGCCCTGATTATCAATTCCTGATAAAGAATACTTCCAATTCCGCTTCCGGTTGCTTTGAGATCGAGATATACGCTGGTTTCCAGAGTTATATCATATGCGACCCGCTCCCTCCAGTTGTTAAGATATGCATAGCCGATAACGATGCCGTCTTGCTCATAAACGAAATACGGGAAATTTTTACCTGTTACCTTTTTTATGCGTTCCTTTATATCCTCTTCACTTACCGGATCGTATTCGAATGTTATGATGGTTTCTTTTATATAGTAATTATATATTTCTGCAATTCTCTTTGCATCATCCGGGGTTACGTCTCTGATCATAAATTACTGTGCTACAAGTGGAGGAATTTCATCTGTCTTATTGGGTATTACAGGGTCTACTGAGACGATGCTGTCGACAACAAATTTAGAGTAGCCGCGCCAGGGCAGTCTGCCGTAATATTCTTTATAGTGGAGTTTTACGTTCTGACCACTCATGCCCATCAGTTTTATAGCCAAATCTTTATCGTCTATCGAAAATTTAAATTCATTTGACTGGAGACCTTGCATGCCCTGGCCGAATCCGGACTGGATAAGTTCTCCTTCATAGGTTTTGAAGATAACCCCTTTGTGTTTTACATTATTCAATATGCCGGCCTTAACGCCTGAATCGCTGAATGGAACAAAATACCAGACATATCCGAATATGAGAAAGCCAGCTATAATGATGGCCACGATTGTTATAATGACTTTTTTTGCCGTCATAATCCTTTATGTTTTATGTTAAAATAATATATAAGATGTTATGTTCAGAAAACAAAGATATTCATATTTTTAGACTATTTTTGCATAAGGGTTCAAAAAGTAAGCCTATGAATATTGAAGAACTTAGAAACTATTGCATGTCTGTGAAAGGTAGCACGGAGTCATTGCCTTTTCTGAAACACAATGTTTTAGTTTTTAAAGTAATGGAAAAGATGTTTGCTTATATTCCGTTGGAACCGAAGGATGGAGTGTTCAGGGTAAACTTGAAATGCGATCCGGAAAAGTCAGCCAGGCTCAGAGAAAGGTATGCGGGAGTTGGCGAAACTGATTTTAAAACGCTTACATGGAATCTGGTCACTCTGGATAGCGATGTGCCTGATGAGGTCATAAAAGAACAGATAAGACATTCCGTAGATGAAGTGATAAGCAAGCTTTCTAAAAAGAAAAGAGAAGAGTATTTAAATTCGTAAACGAAGAAATTGAAAATGATTATAAGAGACGCTCAGTTTGTAGTAAGTAATACCGATTACCGTAAATGTCCGCAGGACGGAAAGCCCGAATATGCATTTATCGGAAGGTCTAATGTCGGCAAATCTTCACTTATTAATATGCTGACAAACAGAAAGGGACTGGCCATGACTTCCTCCAAGCCGGGGAAAACACAATTGATAAATCATTTTATAATCAATGATGAATGGTATCTGGTCGATTTGCCAGGATATGGTTATGCTCAACGAGGAAAGGAAGGACGTGACCAAATAAGGAAGATTATTGACAGCTATATCATAAACAGGGCAGAGCTAACCTGTTTGTTCCTATTGTTGGATTGCCGCCATGAGCCGCAACAGATAGATATTGAATTTATGAACTGGCTGGGTGAAGAAGGTGTGCCATTTGTGATTGTGTTCACCAAGATAGATAAGTTGAGTAAAGGCGCATTGAAAAAGAATATGGAAGCATATACCGATACCCTGAAAGAAACATGGGAAGAAATTCCTCCTATATTTTATTCATCTGCTGAGCATAGATTGGGGGCAGATGAAATATTAGGCTATATTGAGCAGATAAATAAAAGTTTATAAAAAGTCCGATATTTAAAAACCTAAATTGAATATAGCATGCTGTTAGTTCCCATGATCGATGTAGCTGATGCCAATAATTACACAAGTGTAATAGAGTATATGCATGAAGTGCAGAAGAATGAAGTTGCCTGTGTAAACTGGCCGGAACTTTATCCTTCCCGGCCCGAAGTGGCCTTCAAGATAGCCCATAACGGAACACATTTGTTCCTTCAATTCTTTGTGGAAGAAAATGAAATTCTGGCAGAAGCGAGTGAAGATAACGGCCCTGTCTGGAAAGATTCATGTGTTGAGTTTTTTATGTCATTCGGGGACTCTCTCCATTATTATAATCTGGAAGTATCTTGTATCGGTAAGGTACTCTTGGGTTACAGAGAGAATAAGGCGAATTCGGAGCATGCATCTCCGGCTCTCTTGTCTTCTATAAAACGATATCCAAGCCTGGGTACAGAGCCTATTGGAAGAAGACAGGGCGATTTTAAATGGAATGTGTTAATCGTTGTCCCGGTTTCTGCTTATTGGCAATCCGGATTGGAGACATTTCGTGGAGTTAAAGCACGAGGGAATTTTTATAAATGCGGAGATAATTTGACTATTCCGCACTATCTTTCATGGAATCCGGTTGAGACAAAAACGCCAAATTTTCACATGCCTTTCTACTTCGGGGATATATACTTTGAATAAAAATGCAGAATTGAAGCTAATAGTCAAATTTAGAGGAAGATATCGTTTTTATTTTTATGTTAAAAAAGCTTTCATAGAATAGATTTTTTTTTATCTTTGCATGCGTTTGGAGTTGCATTCTTCTTGTACTCCTTTTCAAATATGGATATATTTAAATTTTTATGAAAAATAATTTCTTCGATAGGTTTAAACCTAAAGAAAACAAGTTCTTTCCGCTAATGAGCGAGATGGCTCAGATAATTTTGGTTGCATCTGACCTGATCATCGAGTGCGTCCAAGTTACTAACCACAATGATGCTGTAGAATACTACAAGAAAATCAAAGAACAGGAACGCAAAGCGGATGCTATCCAAAACAAAATTTTTGAAGAGTTGAACGAAACGTTTATTACTCCATTCGACAGGGAAGATATCAACCATCTTTCTGCTACGATGGACGACGTGACTGATTTGATCAACAGTTGTGCAAAGCGTATTATGCTTTACAGTCCGAAAGTGATGCCAGAGGCTGCAACACGTCTTGCTATGTTTGTGCGCGAATCTGCAGGTTTTCTTGTTCAGGCAATTGATGAGCTTGATATCCTGAAGAAAAGCACTACGAAGATCAAAGAATATTGTGAACAATTAGGCGTTATAGAAAAGAAGGCCGACGATGTGTATGAGCATTTCCTTATCGACCTGTTTGAGAATGAAACAGACGCCATCGAAGTTATAAAACTTAAAGATATCCTCCATGAGCTCGAGCGGGCTACTGACGCCTCCGAAGCAGTCGGGAAGATTATAAAGACAATGATTGTTAAGTACTCATAATCAAACGTAGAAATGACATTACTGATAATAATTATTGTTTTAGCCATTATTTTCGATTTTATCAATGGATTCCACGATGCGGCTAACTCGATAGCCACAGTCGTATCCACAAAAGTTCTTACCCCTACCCAGGCCGTTATCTGGGCTGCATTTTTCAACTTTGTCGCTTATTTTATCGCCAAATTTATTATCGGAGGTTTCGGTATTGCCGACACTGTTTCGAAAACCGTGGATATGAGTTTTATAGCCAATCCTTCGCATGTTATTATTGCTGGGTTGGTCGCTGCTATCACATGGAATCTGATTACATGGTGGCTGGGTATACCTTCGTCTTCATCACATACGCTTATCGGCGGATTTGCCGGAGCCGGTATTGCCGCTTCGGGCTTTCAGGCTGTGCATGCAGGGGTGATAGGCGTTATAGCATTGTTTATTGTTGTTGCTCCACTGATAGGTATGGTTGGCGGTAATTTTATTACACTGCTGACGCTTCATCTCGTGAAAAAGGTTAAGCCGAATAAAGCAGACCGGTGGTTCAAACGATTACAACTTATATCATCCGCATTACTTAGTATAGGTCATGGTCTTAATGACTCACAGAAAGTAATGGGTATCATAGCTGCTGCATTGATCGCCTTCTCCCAAACCAATGTTGATGTACATCCATGGTTGCAGATGGACTCAATGGCAGATATGCACGACTGGGTTCCGTTGGCGTGTTTTACTGCAATAGCAGTGGGTACGATGTGTGGAGGATGGAAGATAATGAAAACAATGGGTAACCGTATTACTAAAATCACACCTATAGAAGGCTTCTGTGCCCAGTCGGCCGGTGCATTGACTTTATTTATTACCGAAGTGTTGCATGTGCCGGTAAGTACAACGCATGTGATCACCGGAAGTATTATTGGAGTAGGTTCTATAAAGCGTCTTTCAGCGGTACGCTGGGGTGTAACAAAAGATTTGCTTGTTGCCTGGATTCTGACTATTCCTGTGAGTGCAGTTATGGCTATGCTTTTTTATTACGGACTAGGTCTGTTTATTGCATAGTTCGCTGCTCCCCCTTATTGACACAAACGTATTTTTTTATGACAAAAGAACAAATAGAGCACTCCGGTGCTCTGATGGAAGGCGATAAAGTTTACTTTCCGAATCTGAACGGATTGCGCTTTTTCGCTGCTTTTCTGGTGATATTGGGACATCAGGAATTGATGAAAGAATATTATCTGGGGGTAGAACCGTATTTTTTGCTCAAGAATCCCGATTCGGGACAACTGGGGGTTATTCTGTTCTTTGTACTGAGCGGATTTCTTATTACCTATCTGTTATTGATGGAAGAGGCCAAGACCAAGACTATTTCCATCAAGTATTTTTATGTCAGGCGTATATTGCGCATCTGGCCTTTATATTACTTCCTTGTATTACTTTCTTTTTTCGTCCTTAGATATATTCCATTTTTTGAATGGCCATATATTGATATAGAAAATGCTTATTCGCCACGGAGCTTAATATTATATCTACTCATTTTGCCAAATGTGATCCTTCATGGTATGGAAGTAGTTGTACCCTATATTGGCCATTCATGGTCAATTGGGGTGGAGGAGCAGTTTTATATCATCTGGCCTGTATTGATGAAGTTCGTAAAGAAGAAAGAACGGCTATTGATTGGTGTGATAGTAACATATCTTTTAATAAAATTTACCATTCCATATATTCAAGATATGACAGGGAGTTATCATGTATATGTCTTTTCCAAGATCTGGGACAAATTCAGTATCGATTGTATGGCTATAGGAGGACTGTTTGCAATATGGCATTATAAAAAAAAGGCCATTATCCGCTACTTATATAGCCCCATACTGAACTGGTCTATAGTCCTTTTCTTGTGTGCAGTATTCTTCTCTACCTTTCGCTTGCCAAATCTTAATAATGAATTCTTTGCTATACTTTTTGGTGTTTTGATCCTGAATCTGGCAACGAATCCCAACCCTATTCTCAACCTCGAAAACAAGGTGTTCAGTTTTTTAGGGAAGATCTCATATGGATTATATATGTATCATATTTTAGGTATTGTGCTGTCTGTTAGGTTATTAGGTGGATTTGGCGTTTATGCGTGGGGTGTTCAGACCTGCTTTTCTCTGGGTATAACTGTACTGATTTCGACTCTGTCGTATTATGGTTTCGAACAACGCTTTATACAGATGAAAGGAAAGTTCTCTAAGATATTGAGCGGGGATAATGTTCATAAATGAGAAAAAGATTATTAAAATATACTTCAGAATTGCTTTATATTCTGAAAAACAATATCTTTGCACCGCTTTTCGAAGCAAATAATGTTTAACTTTTTAATGATACTGATCAGGACAGGCGCCAGATCGAATTTTGAATGATTGATAATTTAAAAAATGTACAGCCGGTTGTAGATTTCGACTGGGATGCGTACGAAAAAGGAGACTCTTATACAGGTAAGAGCAAAGAAGAACTTGTAGAAACCTATGACCAGTCGCTGAATAAAGTAAACGACAAAGAAGTGGTAATGGGTAAAGTAACTGCTATGAACAAACGCGAAGTCGTAGTTAATATCGGTTACAAATCAGACGGTGTTGTATCAATGAATGAATTCCGTTACAATCCTGATCTGAAAATTGGTGACGAAGTAGAAGTATACATCGAAAGCCAGGAAGATAAAAAAGGACAACTTATCCTTTCTCACAAGAAAGCGCGTGCGACACGTTCTTGGGATCGTGTTAACGAAGCTCTAGAAAAAGATGAAATCATCAAAGGTTACATCAAATGTCGTACTAAGGGCGGTATGATCGTTGACGTATTCGGTATCGAGGCATTTTTACCGGGTTCTCAGATCGATGTGAAGCCTATCCGCGACTACGATGTGTTCGTTGGTAAGACAATGGAATTCAAAGTTGTTAAGATCAACCACGAATTCAAAAATGTTGTTGTTTCACACAAAGCTCTTATCGAAGCTGAACTTGAACAACAGAAGAAAGATATTATTTCGAAACTTGAAAAAGGCCAGGTACTTGAAGGTACAGTTAAGAACATCACATCATATGGTGTATTTATCGACCTTGGCGGCGTAGACGGACTTATCCACATTACAGACCTTTCTTGGGGACGTGTTCAACATCCGGAAGAAGTGGTTAAACTGGACGAGAAAATCAACGTTGTTATCCTTGACTTCGACGATGATAAAAAACGTATTGCTCTCGGCTTGAAACAACTTACTCCTCATCCTTGGGATGCTCTTAGCGCTGAACTTAAAGTTGGTGATAAGGTGAAAGGTAAAGTTGTGGTTATGGCTGATTACGGTGCATTTATCGAAATCGCTCCGGGCGTAGAAGGTTTGATCCACGTTTCGGAAATGAGCTGGGCACAACACTTGCGCAGCGCACAGGACTTTATGAAAGTTGGCGATGAAGTAGAAGCAGTAGTGCTTACTCTTGACCGCGACGAGCGTAAAATGTCTCTTGGTATCAAACAATTGAAGCCGGATCCATGGGAAAATATCGAAGAAAAATATCCTGTGGGAAGCAAACATACAGCTAAAGTTCGCAACTTCACTAATTTCGGTGTATTTGCTGAAATAGAAGAAGGTGTAGACGGACTGATCCATATTTCAGACCTTTCTTGGACTAAGAAAATCAAACACCCTAGCGAAGTAACTTCTATAGGTGCTGATATCGAAGTACAGGTGCTTGAAATCGACAAAGAAAACCGTCGTTTAAGCCTTGGTCACAAACAACTTGAAGAAAATCCTTGGGATGTATTTGAAACTATCTTTACTGTAGGTTCTGTACACGAAGGAACAGTTGTTGAAATGGTTGACAAAGGTGCTGTAATCTCTCTTCCTTATGGAGTAGAAGGTTTTGCAACTCCAAAACACTTAGTGAAAGAAGATGGTTCTCAAGCGAAAGTGGATGAGAAACTTGACTTTAAAGTAATCGAATTTAACAAGGACTCTAAACGTATTATCGTTTCTCATAGCCGTGTATTCGAAGACGAAAAACCGGAAGCTAGGGAAGCAGCAGCTGAAAAGAAGGCTAGAAAAACTGCGAAGAAAGAAAAAGACGAAACAGTAAGTCAATCTTCTAATATGGAAAAAACCACATTAGGTGATATTGAAGAACTGGCAGCTCTTAAAGAAAAACTTTCAGGCGGAAGCGACGCTAAATAAGAACTGATATTCTATCTATAGAAGAGGGGGCAACTTTTAAAAGTCGTCCCCTATCTTTTTGTTTATATAGTATTACTTACTAATTTTATGTATATTTATAAACAGTATTCACTAAAGAGTAATATTATGGATGAGCTGGTAACTGTGAAAACGTCTGATTTTGAGGCTAATCTGGCTATTGCAAAATCATATTTGATAGATAATGGCATTGATTGTGTCGTTAATGGGGAGTATATCACAATTTCCTTACCCGAGGGAGGAGGAGCAAGGTTGCAGGTGATGTCCGGTGATTATAACCGCGCAATAGAATTACTCATTAAAGGGGGCTTTGCAAAGCGTGAGGATTATGATTTCCGCGAATGAGTTATTTTAATATATAAAGTAAGGCGGCCATTTATATTAAATGGCCGCTTTTTTGCTGATAATATAGTTAATTGGTAGTAGCTTTCACCCTCTCCTCCTGACTCATTGCAGCCAGATTTTTTATCTTCGCAATATCCAGTTTCAAGCCTTCGGCAACACGTGTCCCGTATTCCGGATGCGCTTTATAGAATATAGCGCATTGACGGTATTGAATGCGTTGTTGCGCATTTTTGATATGCCCTACTATATTGCTTATGAGATTGCTTCTATCGTAGTCCGACATGGCTCGTGAATATAAAGCTCCGGCTTGTACAAAGTCTATATCTCCCAATGGATATTCGTGACGAGCGGCCATTCCCTGCACATCAATTGCGGGAGGTGTGAATTTTGCATCCGGCGCGGGCCCGTTGAAGGAATTTGGATAATAATTAGGCGCACTTTCCTGGCTCCCGATATTCATATGTCCGTCACGTTGATAATTGTGCATAGGGCATTTCGGCGCATTTACGGGGAGCTGATCGAAGTTTGTGCCCAGTCGGTGTCTCTGTGTGTCCGGATAGCTGAAAAGTCGAACCTGAAGCATCTTGTCGGGCGATGAAGCTATACCCGGTATGAAATTACTTGGAGAGAAAGCCGCTTGTTCTATTTCGTTAAAGTAATTTTGCGGATTTCTGTTCAATACGAATTTACCTACAGGGATGAGTGGATAGTCGCTGTGGAACCATACCTTGGTAATATCGAAAGGATCGAATTTATAGTTATCGGCTTCTTCCGGTTTCATGATCTGCACATAGGCGGTCCAGGAAGGAAAATCACCTTTTTCGATACTGTTGAACAGATCGCGTGTAGCATAATCAGGGTCAGTTCCGGCCAACTCGGTAGCTTGCTGGTCTGTCAGGTTCTTTATTCCCTGATCTGTTTTGAAATGCCATTTTACCCAAACATGCTCTCCTTTTTCATTGTACCACATATATGTATGGCTCGAAAAACCATGCATGTGACGATAACCGTCAGGTGTCCCTCTGTCGGAGAAAAGAATGGTAACCTGATGGATACTTTCCGGAGTGAGTGACAGGAAGTCCCAGAATGCATCCGCATCTTTCAGATTGGACAGCGGGTTTCTTTTTTGTGTGTGGATAAAATCGGGAAACTTTATACCGTCTCTGATAAAAAATGTAGGGGTATTATTACCGACCATATCGTAATTGCCCTGATTAGTATAAAATTTTAAAGCGAAACCGCGAGGGTCACGAGCAGTGTCGGCAGAACCTTTCTCGCCTCCTACAGTGGAAAAGCGCGCGAGCATCTCAGTTCGTTTGCCAACCTGTGAGAGGAAATCCGCACAAGTGTACTTTGTCACATCGTGTGTTACTTCAAAATAGCCGAACGCACCGGAACCTTTGGCATGTACAACTCTTTCGGGAATGCGTTCCCTGTCGAAATGAGCCAGTTTTTCTACGGTATGTACATCAGACAGCAAAGTCATTGTGTGTTTCTGAGTAGTGATGGAGGCCTGGTCATTGTCTACGGGATTTCCCTGATTTGTAGTTAGAATCTTTTTGTTCTCTTCCATAATGCAGTGTGTTTAAAGTGGTATGTAAGTTAAAATAACTGTTTGATTCAGATGTATATAGATAGTCTTAATTATTAAAACAATCAGATCGGCGTTTTGTTTTAATAATAATGTCCTATTTTCTGATCATAGTTTAACAAAGGCAGATGATAACTTGGATAAATTATAGGTTATATGTATCTTTAAGAACAACTAATTGTATAATGCTATGAGTGAAATGGTAACAGTAAAGACTTCAAATATTCCTGGGGAATTAGCTGTCGCAAAATCATATTTAGAAGATAATGATATTTATTGTTTTCTGAAGGATGAGCTGATAAATCAGGTTCATCCCTATGCCGTAGGCGGGATAAAGCTACAAGTGAGAGAGGAGGATGCGGAAGAGGCAATCAAACTTTTGCTTGAAGGCGGCTTTACCCGGAAAGAAGATTATGAAATACCCGAATCCACCTTGTTTTTGGTAAAATGGTATGAGAAAATAGCCTCATGGTTTGGGAAGAAATAGGAATGCTATTTTACTCCTACCGGGTAGTGAGGAATCAAAAAATTATTTTCTAACCATTCCCCTATATTCCGGGTCGTAATTTTGTATCCACCACTTATACATGAATACTGCGGTGATGCAATATATTCCGGCCTGTATCCACAACGCGATATATTCGAACCAGACGTCGCTTAATGTCGCCCCCATTGTATTTATCTTTATAAAACCGTGAATACCCGGTGTAGATGGAGCTATATAGGCAATTGCCTTTATAGGTGCGGGGATAGCTGTCCAGGGCCATGATATGCCCGAAATGAATATGAAAAGTACGCTGGTGAAAACAAACAGCATCATACCGAACTCCCGTTGAGAACAGAAGTATGACAATGTCATTGCAAAGAATGTAGCAGCCAGCAGGAAAGGCATCAGAAAAGCTGCAATAGTAAGGGGATCACCTATCTGAGGGAATTTGAAAATATAAGGTATGACTCTCAGTACCCATACAGATATAAGCATATAAAGTGATGCATAGCAGAAAGCTTTCCCTATGGTAAGTTTTACCGGGTGAACGCTTTTGCCTTGCGCTGTATGAGAGGCAATCGTAAAACGCTTCCTGTCGTTGTGTGTACCAACTAGTGTAGCTATGCCTAATATAAGTGTCTGTTGTATAATCAATATTAAGATCGCCGGAACAAGGAAACTGGCAAAGCCATTTTGAGGATTATACATCGTTACCCACTGGTTTTCTACTGTCTGACGTGTTGCGGCATCTTCTTCCTGGCTTCCTCCGCCTGTTTCTGCAACCCGTATATCGGCTCCCATATCGAGGGATACCTCTGTTGCACTTAAAAGCATAGCCTTATAAAACAGCAGGCTGCTCATATCGGAGAATACACTGATCTGTGTTTGTTGCTGTGTGTTTATGTTTTTGCTGAAATCTCTCGGGATATACATGATACCGTATGCCTCTTTCTTTCTCATGGCTTCACGGGCTTCTTCCATATCTGTTGCATATCCGATAATCTTCACGTCGGCTGTAGCATCTACTTTTCGTTTGAATTCGCGGGATAGGGCAGAGTTGGAATTGTCTACGACTACCACTTTGACTTCATGCACAGTCTCATTATTATATATAAAACTATATAAAACAGGGTAGGCGAGAGGCACAATGAAGAACAGGAGTATGACGGCTCCGTCTTTGAAGACAACCTTTAGTTCATTGATCCAAACATAATATATATCGAGCAGTAATTTCTTCATGCTGTTTCTGATTTATTCTTCATAAATATTATCCGTCAGCATTTTTCTGATCACACCGAAGAAAAAGGTTGCAAGCAGTACAAATGCGAGTAAGGCTGCATACTGATACATAGAATATCCTACAGGGATACCATTGAGTGCCTGGTCTACATATATGAGGAAGAAATGACGCAGAGGGAAAAAGTTACTCAACGCACTTAAACTACCATCCATCGCCAACGTGGAAAATGAAAATCCGGTGATAGAGAACGATACCATTCCTATAAGGCTTGCAATGCTTAAAGACAAGCGATAGTTGCGGAATATACCCAGCAGGATAACGCCCATTGCCTGCGCCGCCAGAATAAGGCAGAGATAATTCAGGAACATTGGCCAGAATCCGCTATGCAGTGGGAACTTATTGATATAATAGAATATCGATATGAAAAAGAACGCAATGCCCGTATAGATAATGGTATATGGCAATAATTTTCCAACGATTACCTTTAATATCGAGTTGTCTCCCATTGCCATCAGATTACGTCCGCTACCCGCTTTTATTTCCGAACCGAAACAGGATACTGTAAACATCAGTATAATAAGTTGTAGTATTCCGGGCATCAATATATTATTCAGATAAACCGAATAGTTGAGCCAAGGGTTACCCAAGGGGTGCGCATCTATTGTTATCGGTTGTAGTATCGGCATTATCTGGTTTTCCGTAAAGCCCTTTGCTTCGGCGGTTTGCAGTCCTACGGCTGCTGAGGCCAGTGTGGATATCGTCTTTAAGTCCTGAAACAGGAGAGAGCCGGATATAAGGAATGCATTGTTCGTATAATAAACAAGTTTAGGGCGGTTCCCCGATATGGCGTCTTTTGTAAAATCTTTTGGGATGGTCAATATTGCATATATTTCCATCCGCTCCATCTGCTGTCTTGCTTCCCTGAAAGAAAGACTTTTGTACTTGATATCTGTTTTCTCGAAAGCGTCGAGCTGGCGAATCAGTGTACGTGTGGTGGTTGTGTTGTCGAGATCTACAACCGCAATAGGAATGCGTGACGGCAGTCCGCTGCTCATCATCCACAGCAGTATAATCATGGATAGTAAGGGTGCGACAAATATCCCCCAGATACATATTTTGGAAGAGGAGATGCGCAACCATTCCCTTTTGAATATTGCGAATATGCCGGTTTCTTTGGTCATCTATCTAGTTACGGGTTGCAGATTGTTTATTATTCTTATTCTTTTATGATCAGGGACATTCCAGGAAGCACATCTATCGATTTGTCATTGAAACGGGCCTTTACTTCAAACGTTTTACGGTCGTATTGTCCCGTTGTCTTTGTAGCCTTCCACGCAGCATATGAGCCGAGGTCTTTAACGTAGTAGACGGTCATCTCTACTTCCTGATCCAGTGCCGGTACATACGCTTTAAATGTTTTACCCAAGTCTTTATAATCTTTTAGACGGTCTTCGCGGATATTAAATGAACCCCATTTGTCATCCAGTTTGGCTACATTCATTATTGGGGCTCCTGTACCTACAAGTTCGCCCTCATTAGGGAATTTCTCGGTTACTTTTCCGTCAGTCGGTGATATAAGGAAGCTTTCCGATATGTATGAAGCTACTTCTGCAACTGCACCTTTTGCCCTCTCTAATAAAGCCAGAGCTGCTTCTTTGTCTTCTCTTTCAGCTCCATTCACAGCCATGTCATACTGTGATTTCGCAGCTTTTTCCGTAGCGATGGCAGCATTTAGCTGAGCTTCTACTTCGTCGCGTTTCTGTGCCGTTACTACTCCTTTGTTATATAGATTTTGTACTCTCGTGAACGACTTCTGGGCTATGTCTACACCCACTTTGGCTTTTTGCCACATTTCATATGCACCTTGAATCTGCTCCACACGTGCGCCTTTTATGGCTTTCTGGTTCTGCGCGGCCGCACCCTGTTCGGCTGCGCTGGCCTGAGCCAGTTTGGCATCTATATCCGGGATGCTAAGTATAGCCAGTGTATCTCCTTTTTTTACGAAACTACCTTCGTCTACGAGGTATCGGGAGATACGTCCGGGTACTTTGCTGGATATACGGACCTCTGTAACATCGGCCTCTCCTTGTATGATATTATCTTCCTGATTCAGGAAAAAGAAGCCATAAAGGCCCACTACAATGATTATTGTTGCGAAAACCAGTATAGGTATAAGTTTCGATCCTGATTTTTTGTTTTCTGTATCCATATTTTTTAATAGTTGGAGATTTTTTAATTCTTTATTTAGAACTTACGGCCTAATGCTTTATTCAGATATATTTTGCAGAGAATTATATCTATTTGTGCATCTATCTTATCGGAATGGGCCGCGAGCCACGCTGTATGCGCTGCCATTACATCGGATGCCGCAATAACACCTTCTTCGAACCCTACATTAGCATATCGCAGGTTTTCATCGGCTTTTTCAGTGTTTTTTTGTGTAGATGCCAGTTTCTTATTTGCTTCGTTTAGCTTATATACGGACTGGTTTATCTGTAATGTGATTTTCTCTTTTGCTTCAGCCAGTTCAAATCGTTTAATGCGGGTTTCAGCTTTTGCTGCATTTAATTTTGCTGAACTGGAAACAAAATTCAGAGGCACTTTTAGTACTACTCCGACATTCCACATACCCCCGAATTTTTTCTCAAAACCATCAAATAAATTCGGATTTGTCCAGAGGTAATTGGCTGTAAAAGCCAGGTTCGGCATAAAGTCGGCCTGCGCTATCTTTTCCTGTTTGCCATATATTTTTGTGGCCAGTTCCAGACTTCTTATTTCAGTCCTGTTGGTTAATGCTTCATCTACGTTAGGCATCATCTCATTCTCTCCATTGATAATCAGATTATCGAGATTTTCATCTTGCAGCGTGATTTCATCGCTGATTTCCAATCCGCATATTTGGGTTAGCAGCATTTTGGCCAGGCTAAGCCCATTTTCCGCTTTGGTGAGCGTCATTTCCGCCTCGTTCAGTTTTACATTTACGGATAAGCGGTCGGCCTTGGTAGCAACACCCTCCTGCTCCATAGCTGAGATATCTGAGTCCATTTTTTTCATCAGTTCCACATAGGCCCCGGCTAATTTTCTTTTATTTGCAACCGATACTACCTGCCAGTATGCATTATCCACCTCTACGATTACATCTGTCATCTGGGTTTCTTTCATTGTTTTGGCAAGTTCTTCGGCGTAGGAGCGCAAATCGTTATAAGCGATTATTTTTCCACCCATAAATATCGGTTGGGTAAGGTTGAAGCCTCCTGCCCAAATGTTTTTTATATCTACTTCTCCCATCTTCCAGATGCCATCCCTTATGTTATCAGGAATAGGGATGGAAGATATTTCTCCAATAGGTACAGGTAAAGGGATTGCGCTGGGTATAGCAGAAGATGAGATCAGATGCAGATTTTTCTGGTTATGCATGTACCCTCCCAGAAATTGTATTTCCGGAAAGAATTTGGTTAATGCGTCTTTCTTATTGTAATATGCAATCTTTTCCTGCTCCGATGCTATTTTCAATGCCTTATTGTTTTCTATTGCCAATTGGCGGCATTGCTCCAGACTAAGAAGTTGCTGTGCAGCAACGTTTGTGTTGAAAACGAATATAATAAGGAGAATCGCCCCACAACTTTTTTTAATCATATTGGTTATTCTAATAAATCAATTATTGATTGTCTATGCAACTATTTGCAAAATTATATACATTTTCTAAATTATGATAATTACAATCACTTTTTACTAATAATTTAACATTTAGAAAAAAGAAAGGTTCATGTAGGAGTACATTAAATAGTCATTTATATGTTAATCAAAGGTCAGGTCTACTCAATCATCTTTATCCACTTATCTTCACTTTCTGATGATGCTACAACGGTTTCTATAAACTGCATACCTCTCACCCCGTCTTTTACGGTGGGAAAATCAAGATATTCAGGTTTTGGCTCATTCCCTTTCAGAATACAGTCTAAAGCCAGCGCAAAGTTCCGGTAAATATTAGCGAATGCTTCTATATAGCCTTCGGGATGACCTCCGGGAACACGTGTATTATGTTGTGAGAGGGATGACATATAGCCCGATCCCGTACGGATTATTTCATTCGGCTTATCGGCCCATTTAAGGATTATGGTATTCGGCTCTTCCTGTCGCCACGATAAGCTGCCTTTTTCTCCGTAAATACGGATTGTAAGGTCGTTCTCTTCTCCTATAGCTATTTGGGAGGCAGCCAGCATACCTTTAGCTCCGCCTTTGTAGCGGATCATAACAACCCCGTCGTCATCTAATATACGATTAGGAACGAATGAGTTTAGCTCGGCACATAATTCATCTACTTCCAGGCCTGAAATATATTCGGCCAGATTGTAAGCATGTACTCCTATATCCCCCATACAACCACCCTTACCGGCCCGCCGGGGGTCTACTCTCCATGCAGCCTGTTTATTTTCTCCGGCAATATCGTTAGACAACCATCCTTGCGGGTACTCCACATATATCCTGCGTATCTTTCCTAAATCTCCTCTACGTACACGGTGGCGTGATTCTTTTATCATCGGATACCCGGTGTATGTGTGTGTAAGTGCGAATAAAAGTCCTGTTTCCTTAACCTTGTCTCGCAGCTGATACGCCTCTTCTAAAGTGAAAGTCATAGGCTTATCCAATACTACATGGAATCCATTGTTGAGAGCGAGCATCGCAGGTTCGAAATGTAAGTCGTTAGGTGTTACGATAGCGACAAAATCCATCCGCTCTCCTTCGGGAAGTAAAGCCTCTTTCTCTATCATCTCAGTAAATGTCCGGTATGCCCGGTTCTCAGGAATAAATAAAGCACGGGCCGTAGTTTTCGTGTTTTCGAAGGATGAGCTAAAGCATCCGCATACCAACTCGATTTGTCCATCGAGAAAGGCGGCGATACGATGTACAGGACCGATGAAGGAACCTTCTCCTCCACCAATCATTCCCATTCTTATTTTTCGTTCCATGATCTAGGTATTTAGATTGCGGTAATTAATATTGAGACATTTGAAAACGCTTTTCAGCGTGTCACTTCGTCTATCAGATAAAAAATAGATTTGAAATTGATGTCGCTGTATTCACTCATTCCTATTTCGCAGGTGCGGCTGGTAGAATACCCGTCTTTACAGTCGGCAGGAACCTGTTCGGACAGATGCCTTAACCCGTGCTTGTTCAGTTCAGGGTAAGTAAAGCCCCTGTCCCCGGCAAATCCGCAGCAGTTACTTTCTACAAAGGCAACCTCTTTCGAGCACATTTTAGCAAGTTGCAGCAACTTTTGTTCCATGCCGATTTTCTTAACAGAGCAGACCGGAAATACAGTTACTACTTCCCGTGGGTTATTGACTTGTAGCTTAGGCATTACAAAGTCGATCATAAACTCTATGGGGTCGTATAGCTGAAGGTCTTTATTCGTATAGGTTTCATGGAAAGTATAAAAACACGGGCTCATATCGAACAGCACCGGGTATTTACCTCCTTCAGACGCTTTGTATAATGCGTCTTCCAGTTCTTTCGATTTACGTGCGCCTTCCTCTTTCAACCCTTTACTGCTAAATGCCATACCGCAGCACAGATGGTTGATGCCTTCGGGATAGATGATGGTAAAGCCTGCACGCTGGAGTAGCTCTTTGGTCTTTTGAGTAAGTTCCACATCCCCTTTCTCATAGCCGTTCGATTTACCCATCGATCGATTGATACAGGATGGAAAATAAACCACTTTATCGGTCTGCCCCTTGTTAACTACAGTGTCCTTTATCTTGTGCGCGCCCTTTGGCATATCCTTGTTCCATTTGGGAATGGTCTTGAAGGATGCGGTTCTCATTGCGGATGCAATGCCTCCCATCAGCGTATCTCCCAATATAGTATGGAAAGCATGTACGAAGTTGAGTCCGCCCCGCATCAGAGAAGTGGTTCCTGCCATACGATTACCTATATATGAAGCGATACTTTTGGCTGTATCTGATGCCTCATTGTGCCGCAGGTCCTTTATAAATTTGCCCGTATCTATCTTTACAGGGCATATCAGCCCGCAAAGGCCATCGGTTGCACAGGTTTCGTCCGAATAATATTTCGCGTCGTGCAACATCTGTTTCAGCCGTGCCGGGTTTTCTCCCTGTGTTTTCAGCCTTGAAATCTCCCGGGCTATGACAATACGCTGACGGGGCGATAAGGTCAGGCCTTCGGAGACGCAGTTAGGTTCGCAGAAACCGCATTCCATACATTTGTCTACAATTTCATTTACGGCAGGTAACGGTTTCAGGTTCTCGAGATGTATCTTCGGATTCTCATTGATCACCACACCCGGGTTGATGAGGTGGTAAGGATCGAATATTTTCTTTATGCGGAGCATTATCTTGTAGGCGGCTTCGCCCCATTCTTTCTCCACAAAAGGAGCCATGTTCCGGCCTGTTCCATGCTCGGCTTTAAGTGAACCGTCAAATTTGTTGACAACAATATCCGCCAGTTCGTCCATCATATCGGCATAGCGTTGCACTTCGCTCGGGGTACTGAAATCCTGCGAGAAATTCAGGTGCAGGTTGCCTTCCAGCGCATGTCCGAAAAGTACCGCGTCATGGTATTCATATTTTTTGAACAGGGCCTTCAGGGCAATACATGCTTCCGCCAGACGGGGAACAGGAAAAGCCACATCTTCGATAATACATGTAGTTCCTGTCTTTCGAAGACCTCCTACTGAGGAAAGCAGTCCTTTACGGGCTTTCCAGTTGAAATTATATTCTTTCGGGTCCGAAGTAAATCTGTATGGTTGTATGGTAGGGATCGTTTGTACAGCCTTTCGCACAGCGGTTTCTCGGGCATCCATATCCGCTTTTTCGTTCGCCTGTATTTCTACCAGCAGCACGCAAGCGGTTTCGGGCATAGTACGGAAATATTCCGGAGCATCTGGATCATCTTCCACCGAGCGGATAGAATCCCTATCCAGTAATTCTACAGCTGAAACAGGGCTTTCACGCAAAAGCGGAACAGCTTCACATGCCAGTTCGATGGTTTCGAATATCATCAGGGCACAAGCCTTGTATTTCTCGTCGGTAACGGTATGATAGGTGATATCGGAAATAAAGGCAAGTGTCCCTTCCGAGCCTATCATGAGGTGTTTGACGATATCGAAAGGGTCTTGATAGTCTACCAGAGCGTTAATGCTGTAGCCGGTTGTATTTTTAATCTTGAATTTACGCCTGATGCGTTCGTTCAAAACAGTATCAGACTTAATGTCGTCCCTTAACTGTTCTATCTCCTTTATTATGCCGGGATGCTTTGCTTTGAATGCTTTTTTACTTTCCTCGTCCGATGTATCGAGGACGGTGCCATCGTAAAGAACGATACGGATGTCGGCAATTGTTTTATATGAGTTCTGGGCCGTGCCGCAACACATTCCACTGGCATTGTTGGCGGCTATTCCACCAATCATGGCTGCATTTATTGAGGCAGGGTCGGGACCGATTTTCCGACCGAACGGTTGCAGGTAGATATTGGCTCTTGCACCGGTGATTCCCGGTTGCAGCCTGATCTTCATACCGTCATCATCCAGGATGGTATATTTGCGCCATTCGTGAGTCGCTACCATAAGTACGGAATCGGAAATTGCCTGTCCGGAAAGGCTTGTGCCTGCCGCCCGGTATGTTACGGGAAGATTCAAACGTCCGGTTTGGCGGATTACCTCTACGGCTTCCTCTTCGGTATGTACTTGTACTACTATTTTCGGAATCAGGCGGTAAAAACTGGCGTCTGTCCCGTAAGCTAACAATTGCAACGGATTTGTAATAATGCGTTTAACAGGGATTGTCTTTGATAATTCGTCTTTTAATTGCTGATAATTAGCAGGTAGCATAGCAATACTTCTTTTAGTTGATTGAAAATAAACAGTTTGAAATAAAACAGATGCAAGTTATAAAACATATTCGAGAAATCAGTGCTAATAGCAGGTGGATAATAAGGTCTCTATCAAAAATCGTTAAATGGGAGTTGCAGGCATGATGTGGTATCTTACTTTATAGGTATAGTAAATGATGAATGGCTGTTTAAAAAAATACAAAACCTATAAATTCCATCTTATTAGTTCTTTAAATACAAGAAAAAAGACTAATTTTGTGGGTCAAATTTAAGAGCCTGTTTAAATTTTAGCGAAAATTTTTTCGGGGGCTCTTTTAACTAAATCTTAGCTACTTTTTGTATTGTTTTGAGCGTCTTTTTTACTTTTTTCTTTTGATTTAGCCCGCTAATTAGCTCCGCTGACCGTTGGTTCTGCAAGTGAAAATCAAAAAATTCATCTCGAAATAATTATAAAAAAGTTCAGCTATAAAATTTAAACAGACTCTAACAAACGAAAAAACGAAATACATTATTCATTTTTAAACAAATAAAAACAATGAGAATCGAGAAAATTTTCGCACGTGAAATCTTGGATTCAAGAGGAAATCCTACAATTGAAGTTGATGTAACCCTTGAATGCGGTATACTTGGCCGCGCTGCTGTACCGTCAGGTGCTTCAACAGGAGAAAACGAAGCTTTGGAACTTCGCGATGGTGACAAAAAACGTTATGGAGGTAAAGGTGTAACTAAAGCCGTAGATAATGTAAACAAAATAATAGCTCCTGCCTTACTAGGTGAATCTTCTCTTGACCAAAGAGGAATCGACAGCAAAATGCTTAAACTGGATGGAACTAAAACCAAATCTAAACTTGGTGCTAATGCTATTCTTGGTGTTTCTCTTGCTGTAGCTAAAGCTGCTGCTAATTATCTTGAACTTCCTTTGTATCGCTATATCGGCGGTACTAACACTTATACGCTGCCTGTGCCGATGATGAACATCATCAATGGTGGTTCTCACTCTGATGCTCCTATCGCATTCCAGGAATTTATGATCCGCCCTGTAGGTGCAAAATCATTCAAAGAAGGTTTGAGAATGGGTGCTGAAGTTTTCCATTCATTAAAAAAAGTGCTTCACGACCGTGGCCTTAGCACTGCGGTAGGTGATGAAGGTGGCTTCGCTCCTGCTCTTAACGGAACTGAAGATGCTTTGGATTCTATCCTTAAAGCAATCAAAGATGCAGGTTACAAAGCCGGAAAAGACATCACTATTGCTCTTGACTGTGCTGCTTCTGAATTCTTCAACAGAGAAACTAAAGTGTATGACTATAGTAAATTTGAAGGAAAAGGCGGTGCAAAACGCAAAATCGCTGACCAGGTTAAATTCCTTAAAGAACTGACTGAAAAATATCCTATCGACTCTATCGAAGACGGTATGGACGAAAGCGACTGGGATGGCTGGAAAAAACTTACAGATGCTATCGGTGACAAAGTTCAGCTTGTAGGAGACGACTTGTTCGTAACTAACGTTGACTTCCTTCAAAAAGGTATCGAAAGCGGATGTGCTAACTCTATCCTTATCAAAGTAAACCAAATCGGTACACTTTCTGAAACATTGGATGCTATCGAAATGGCTCACCGTGCAGGATATACAAGCGTAACATCTCACCGTTCGGGTGAAACAGAAGATGCTACCATCGCTGACATCGCCGTTGCTACTAACTCAGGACAGATCAAAACAGGTTCTCTTAGCCGCACAGACCGTATGGCTAAATACAACCAGCTTCTCCGTATCGAAGAAGAACTTGGCGACAAAGCTGTTTATGGCTGGAAACGCGTTCAACGCAAAAAATAAGAAGTCAATTCTTAATATTATAGAAAACCGGTGTCTGAAAAGACATCGGTTTTTGATTTTTATATGAATCTGCATATATTTGTATAAGCCTATGCGGGAAGGCTATTGTTTCTTCCTCAGACAGACAGTTCAAGCTTATGAATCAGATTTATATTTTATTACTTTTCTTCTCTATTTCATATATCAGCGTTTTCTCCCAGAACGATAAGGCTACCCCGCGAAGCGGTGAAGGAGTGAAGGCATTCCTAAAAAGGAACAACCGGAACAGCGTTCAATATGAGCAGTTTCTGGAGCTGAATAAAGGTAAATTCGGGCGCAAGAACTCTTTATTGATGGGAGTTACATATACTTTGCCTCCTTTGTCGGGCGATAATAGTTCTGCATCTCAGGAGACAAACTCTTCTGTCAGCACTCAATCAGGGCAAACACGTGTGAACAAGCTGTTCGGAAGCAAGTATCAGGAATATACAGTTAAATCGAATAAGCTGAAAGGTACGTGTTTCTATCTTTCGAGTGGACATGGCGGCCCTGATCCGGGGGCTATCGGCAAGGTTGACGGTTATGAACTTCACGAAGATGAATATGCCTATGATATAACCCTGCGGCTTGCCCGAGCCCTGCTCGAAGAGGGAGCGACGGTGCATATGATTATACAGGATGCGGTGGATGGTATCCGTGACGACAGGTATCTTTCGAATAGTGATCGTGAGACCTGTATGGGTGAAGCGATTCCTCTCAATCAGGTGAAAAGATTACAGCAACGGAGTGATAAGATAAACAGTCTGGCGAAAAGAACGAAGGAGAAATATAAAAGGGCTGTTTTTATCCATGTAGACAGCCGCAGCCAGAAGGAGCAACTGGATGTCTTTTTTTACTGGGCGCCTAAAAGCAGCGGTGGTAAAAAGCTGGCGAATACAATGAGAACCACTTTCGAAAGCCATTATGATAAACATCAGCCGAGCAGGGGTTTTACGGGGACGATTGGCGAGCGCAGCCTTTTTATGCTGGATAAGACGACACCTGTAGGTATTTACGCCGAACTGGGCAATATTCAAAACAGTTTCGACCAGCGTAGATTCTTAGATCCGAATAACCGTCAGGCTTTGGCAAACTGGATGTGCCGCGGGTTTATTACGGATTATGAGAACTGGAAGAAGGGGAAGTAATCTTGCTTTTATTCTATCAGTTATTCAACTTTTTATTATCTCCAAGCTCCAAGGGGACTATGGGACTTGAAAAACAGCGTACGTCTTCTGTAAGTTTAAATAGTTTCGTATATTTGTGGAAAACGTTATTATTATGAGATTACTATTAATCAGCAATTCGACCAATCCCGGAGAAGCTTATCTGGACTATCCGAAGTACAATATCAAAGAATTTTTAGGAGAGAAACCGGTTAAGGCACTGTTTATTCCCTATGCGGCGGTGACTTTCTCTTATGATGAGTACGAAGAAAAAGTAAATAACCGCTTCAAAGAGATAGGACACAGTGTGGTTGGTATCCATCATTACGATGATCCGAAGAAAGCTGTGGAAGAAGCTGAAGCTATTATAGTTGGCGGTGGAAATACATGGAAACTCGTACGTATGATGCGTGATAATGGGTTGATTGACCTTATTCATAAAAAGGTAAAGGGCGGAACACCATATATTGGATGGAGTGCGGGTTCAAATGTAGCTTGTCCTACATTGCGTACGACGAATGATATGCCTATTGTCGACCCTAAAGGTTTTGATGTAGCTAATTTAGTCCCTTTCCAGATCAATCCTCATTATCTGGATGATCATCCTTCCAATCATGGGGGAGAGACCAGAGAAGTGCGTATTAACGAGTTTATCACCGAAAATCAAGATGTATATGTAGTCGGTTTGCGTGAAGCAACGATGCTCAATCTGGAAGGAGATGTATTGAAACTGATAGGGAAAAGATCTGCCCGTATATTTAAATATGGTCAGGAACCAAAGGAGCTGACTGATAAAGATGATTTTAACTTCTTGATGAAATAAAGGTATTGGTCTGGGGGTCAGTTCTGCTCCTCCAGACAAACCATCACAAAGTCCGGTTCCACTTTGTAATAAGCTGTGAACTGATGCCCTGAACCTGTACGGTACTCCGATGCTTCGAATATACCTTTCTGTCCGGGGATAAAATTTCCGACAAACAGATGTTCCCTGAAATCAATACTGTCCGCATCCAGAAATTTGAACATAGCTTCTTTGGCTGACCAATGCAGGAGGAGATGCACCAGTTCGTTATCCTTATCTATGTATTCATCTTTCCCTATGACGCGGCTTTGTACCCGCTTTATCTTATCGGATATCTGTTCTATATCGAGTCCTATTGGCTTTTCTCTGTTAATGGCTACAGCAACGAATTTTTTGGTATGTGATACACTTATATGGAACGACTTGTCTGTCAGGTAAGGTTTTCCCGACGGGTTGTAATATACCTGCTTTTCTTCACCTGCCAGTTCTTTGATCAATAGCCGGGCAGAGAGTATTTCCAAAACACGGGATTCGGACTTGATGGAATATATGTTCTCAACCCAGTTATGATGAGATAAGGCCGAGAGAAGTTCTTCCCTGGTCTCTTCTATTTTCCATACACCTATCAGTGTAGCTGCGGTTATATATTCCTTGTAGTAAAGCATTACGGTTTCAAAGGTAAAACTTTTTCCATCAACTCAGCAAAGATGGCAGCCATACGTTGCTGAATATATTTATCCTGTCCTTCGTCGGGATGCCAGCCAAATTCTTCTCCGTTAATTGTCTCATTATTATGGGCGTATAATATGCTGTATTGCTTTCCGGTAACAGGGTGCAAATGGTTTCGTGAAAAACCGGTGTATTTATCGAATTCCACGATGGGGAATCCCCATCTTTCCCCTAGTTTGCGAATAGCCGGATTGAAAATGGTACGGGCATCGTGCCAGTGGGTACACATAACGATTACGACAGGCTTGCCGTTTTCTGTACCATAGTATTTAGAGTCTTTGTCGAACTTCAGATTATAGCATTCGGTAATGTAGCGTTTGATCACATAATCGTATGCTGCCGCATAGTTAGAACGGTCGAATGGGACAGGATAATCTTTGTAATTCTGCTTTAGTCCGGCTGTATCGGCAACATTCTCGTCGTGAACATGCATGATAACGAATGCGTCTATGTCCTCGAGTTCTTCTTGGGTATATAGTTCCCCTTTAGCCATCCGGTTTGCGGCATCGGAGATCGCTGTGCCGCCTGTGGCAGTATTGATCGGTTTCGCGTTCAGTTGTTTGCAGGCCAGTTCGAACCAGCCGTTGTTCGATGAGGCAAAAGATGCTCCGGTCAATAGGATAGTGTATTTATTATTATATTCTCCTTTTCCTGCTTCTCCTTTTCTATCCTTGCACTGTGCGTTTGAGAATATCATAAGGATCAGCGATAGACAAAGTACTACTTTCTTCACTGCTGCTTATTTTAATTATGTAAATGACATAAAAAGAGAAAGGAGCTCTATTGTTATAAAACTCCTTCCCAAGTATACTTGTGGAATATTAGTTAACGTATGCCAGTACTTGGTTCTTCTGAACTTTTGCACCTTGTTTAGTCTCTATCTGGATGACCTTACCGGAAGAAAGAGCCTTCACTTCTTCTATGCCATAGTAAGTCTGAACGAAGCAGATAACATCGCCTTCTTTTACCTCTGTACCTATTACAGGAGCAGTAGATACATCATCTACATCCACCTGCCAGATCACCTGGCCGCTTACTGTAGCTTGAATAGGTTTTGCATCAGGGTATTTTGCCTGAATAGCTTCTGCGTCGAATGCAGGTACTTCAATTACCTGACGTGTAACGATAATAGGAGCTCCGGCTTTTTCCTTCTGTTTCTCCAAATCTTCATTGAAACGTTCTTTAGCCAGACCGGACTTATAGTCACGGTATTGACGGTCGTGCATTGCGAGTTCGAACAGTTCTTCATCATCTTGGCCATAATCCCATCCGTTGTCGTCCATTTCCTTGCGGTATGTATCCAACGCATCAGGATATTCGTCCTGAGGGTTGCCGGTATAGAATTCAAGATTTTTAGACTTGGCCAGTTCAATGATTTCATCATCCAGTTTGCCCGGAAGAGTACCGGTTTTACCCAGAATCATGTTCCAACTGTCTTTGTCTATATTTGAGAAACGAGGTTGTCCCTGAGCCATAGCAAAGATGTTCATCAGTGCGATATTCTTCACATACTGGCTGAATGGTGTTACCAATGGCGGATAACCAAGTTTAGGCCATATATACTCTACTTCCTCGAATAGCTGAACCACAAGGTCGTTCAGTGTTACTTCGGCTTTTCCATTGTTGCGAAGTGCCATATTGATAGCAGAATGCATACCGCGAAGGTCAGCCATCATAGAGCCCATCATACCACCCGGAAGTCCACAGCCTACAAGCAGAGAGTTCAGGAACTTATTGGATGGGTCGATCCAGTAGCCTAAGAAGTCATCGATGAAAGACTGTGTCAGAGCACGAGCTTCCATATATGCATTCATATTGATATCAGGAACAGAGAAGCCGGCATCTTTCAGCATGGCCTGTATTGTGATAACGTCAGGATGTACCATTCCCCAAGCTAATGGTTCGATAGCAGTATCCAGATAATCAGCCCCAGCTCTTGCAACTTCGAGCATAGACGCAACGGAGAATCCGGGGCCTGTATGTCCGTGATATTCGATAGGGATATTCGGATGTCTGTCCTTTAATGCTTTTACAAGTTTACCGAGGAAAGCGGGGCGGCCTACTCCGGCCATATCTTTTAAGCAAATTTCGTCTGCTCCGAAATCAATCAGTTTATCAGCGAAATTTACATAGTAATCAACAGTGTGTATCGGGGAATGTGTGATACAAAGAGCAGTCTGGGAAATCATACCTGCTTCTTTTGCATATTTTACCGATAACTCCAGATTGCGGGGATCGTTCAACCCGTCAAAAGAACGGGAGATGTTTGTTCCCTGAGCATGTTTTACCTTGAACATCAGGCGACGCACGTCTTTCGGAACAGGATACATGCGCAGAGCATTCAGTCCGCGTTCGAGCATATGAGTCTGTATACCGACCTTGTTGAACGGCGCTGTCCATTCGCGAACCGCTCTATTGGGGTTTTCACCATAAAGCAGGTTTACTTGTTCGAAAGCACCACCGTTTGTTTCAACACGGGCAAAACAGCCCATATCGATGATTACAGGTGCAATTTGTGTTAATTGGTCAACACGCGGCTGGTACTTTCCGGATGACTGCCACATGTCACGATAAACGAGGCTAAATTTAATTTCTTTTCCCATGACTGTTTTTAGAGTTATATTGAAAAAGAGTAGCATAAAACGGCTTATGCAGACTCTAAAATCTGTTAATTCACCAACTGTATATCAATCTATTGATTGCCTCACAAATTTAAGTTTTTATATCTGAATAAAAGAATAAAATAATTATTAAAATTATCAATTTGTCATAAAAAGAGTGTAATATTTCCGTTTTTCATCCCCTATCTGTAAGGCTTGCACAAAGAAGGTAAAAGTGAGCAGTCTTTTTGTTTGATAAATCTTATTTTTTGATCAATAAGGGTTTTGTAATGAATGGAAGGAATAATTGCTATTTGGTTTTATTTCAGCTTATAGTATATCTACAGTTTGAAAAAGTAACACATGTAACACTTTTTGCACTTTATTCAGATTAATAGTATTTTTCAATTCCACCAAATCCTTTTATTATTTTATTCTCTTTTGTTTTATTGATAAAGTTGTTTAATCGCTTTTCAAATTCTTCCGGTCGTTTCCTTGCTGCCTCAATGTATGCAATCCGGATACGTTTATATGTGTCGGAAAAATGTTGATAGTTTTTCCATACTATATCATCTCCTTTCAATTTGTCGGTGATATCATTTGGAAAAATAAAAGGGTCAGACAAGAGATTTCGTATTTTATCCTCAAATTTTTGGTGTACCATTTTATTTTCCAATAACCATTTAAGTCTTTCTTTGTTGGCTTGTGAGTATGTACTTTTAGGATTTCTGGGCGTGAAACGCTGAATTTTATGTTCTTTATCAAGCGATTTTATCGTACTGTCAATCCATTCGAAACAAAGTGCTTCTTCAACGGCATCGTTGTATATAATACTTTTTTTTCCCGATGATATCGTGGGGAATACAAACCAGATTTCATTGGCAGTCTCAAAGTTGTCGGTTAGCCACTTTCGCCAATCTTTTCTATTTTCAAAGTATTTTATTTCTATTGACATAACAGGGTTATTCAAACTAATTATTATACTGCCTTTACCTTCATAATAACGGAGCATTTATATGTCGGCATTCTCACCCGGAGATGCTAAGGCTCAGTAAAGGTAACAAAGGTAACACAGAAAACAATTAATAATTAATAATGAAAAATTAATAATTAGCTTGCTGAACAGAGCATCTCGTATCTTCCTTCAAAAGGTAACAAAAGTAACACTTTTTTCAGTTAACAGTCATCAGTTAACAACTTGTATCTCGTGTCTTGTCTACCCGTATCTCATATAACTTTCAACTCATTACCCACTACTTAAAATTCATCGCTCATCATTTTATTTACGTTTATTAACTATATTTGGTTAAAATCTGACACATCTGACAGTTTTTTATTGTTTTTATCTTGTTGTTTTTGCATCTGTTAACCATATGTGGTTAAAAAGTAACAAAGGTAACAGCTTTTAGCTATTAGCTGATAGCTTTTAGCCGATAGCTTATGTACAAAACCTGACAAACCTGACGACTTTTCACACAATTTTTATTGTCACTTTTTCTTCTAAAAACTCCGTGCTACTCCGTTTACTCTGTGGTTAAAAATAAAAGGTAACAAAGGTTACACTATTTCACTTATTTGCTAATTAATTATTTCAAAGAACTCTTTTTCTTGTAAACTAGTAAACTGATAACTAGTATACTTCAAAATACATAGATAAACTTTTTCAAAAAGATTAAATCTCTCTACCCTGGAAAATTCAAACAGGCTCTTGTGTATTTTGAGTATTATATTATCTTTGGTAAGTAATTAATAACTACCATGAAAAAGCTATTTATACTGACTTTGTTAGTCTATGTATTTATCATCGGCATTATGGCACAAGACAAGCGCACTAAAGCTTTTAATCTTGTAATGCCTGAAAATGTTGTAGAGAACAGTTTATATAACAACACAGAATTCCTCGACTCAAGATTATACAAAGAAGATCTTGGATATGTACAAACGGGAATGCTCAATAATTATGCATATTTGGTAGACCAGATTCCTTTTGCGCACCAATTCGACTCCCTCATAAATAGTATTACAAATGAAACGGCACAACACAAAACATTGTTGCTGCAATTGCGCAACCTGAATTTTAGTGAAATAACCAAGGCGATGAGTGAAACCGGATATTGTCATGTCCGTATGAGTTTATATGAAAAAGAATACCCGGATTATTATCTCATAGCCACCCTCGATACATTACTTACAGTTAAAGCAATGGATGTTACCGGTAAACTGATAAAAAGTTCATCCGGTATTATTACTACATTTATTTCGGATAACCTAGTTAGCAAAAGAACAGATGAAGCTCCCTTTTTGCTGGCAGATATTCATAATATTGATTTTTTTGAGAAAAATAATATGAAGCTTTACAGTGCCGATACATATATAGATGGCATTTATCCGGATTTCGCCTCTTTTGCAAATCAGACTCCGATAGCAGATGAACTTACTCCTAAATTTGATAGTAGTAATAACTTAAAGGAAATAAAAAAACTCAATGAGCAAAACAAGCTTAAGAAGCTCAACCCTAAGGATTTTTATGCTGTAGTGGTTGATGGGCAGCCTTATATCACCAGTAATAAAAGCTATATCCCTGTGTATAAGGTGAAAGATGAATTTAAGTTTTTGAATGACGGTAATATAAGAATAGATATGGGAGCATATGTTGGCGCGGGAATTGCTGCCGGGATAGTAGGAGGGCTTCTCGGAGTAGCCATCATTCCGGTGCTGAGCAATCAGCCTGAGAAGGTAGAAATGACAATTGACCACCTGAATGGTCATTTCATCGTATTGCCCGATGTCGCAGAACCCTGAATGGTCACGGATCTGTATTAGAATATACTTTTAAATAAAAAGAGTCCCTATTGATTCTTATCACCAGGGACTCTTTTATCTGTAATTAGATCTCTTATCCTTTCAGCGCTTTATCCATTGCTGCGGCGGCTTTTCTTCCATCACCCATGGCAAGGATTACGGTTGCTCCTCCACGTACAATATCTCCTCCGGCATATACTTCCGGCAGGGCGGATTGCATGGTTTCCTGATTTACAACGATTGTGCCCCATTTAGTGACCTCTAGCCCTTTGAATGTAGATGGAATCAATGGGTTAGGAGAAACTCCCACACTCACAATTACCTGGTCTACATCGAACCACTCGGTTGCACCTTCGATAGCAACCGGTTTACGGCGTCCCGAAGCATCAGGCTCACCCAGTTCCATTTTTTGAAGAAGCATACGCTGTACACGTCCATTTTCGTCCCCTTCGTATCTGAGCGGATTGTGTAGAGTATGGAATATTATACCTTCTTCTTTGGCATGTTTCACTTCTTCGATACGTGCCGGCATTTCTTCTTCCGAACGACGATATACAATATATGCCTTTTCTGCGCCTAAGCGTTTCGCTGTACGTACGGCGTCCATCGCTGTGTTCCCTGCTCCTATGACAGCAACTTTTTTACCCATCTGCACAGGAGTGTCACTTTCCGGATTTGATGCATCCATAAGGTTTACACGGGTAAGGAACTCGTTGCATGACATCACGCCGATAAGGTTCTCTCCCGGAATATTCATAAAATTAGGTAATCCAGCGCCACTGGCAGCGAATATTCCTTTAAATCCGTCGTTCAGTAAATCCTCACGCGAAATAGTTTTACCTACTATACAATTGTTGATGAACTTCACACCCATTTCGCGAAGGACATTTATTTCAACATCCACTATCTCATTAGGGAGACGGAACTCGGGTATGCCATATTTCAATACACCACCGATCTCGTGTAATGCTTCAAATACAGTGACGTCATATCCCAGCTTCGCCATATCTCCGGCAAAAGCCAGACCGGCAGGGCCTGATCCTACCGCTGCGATTTTAATACCGTTGGCAGGAGCTAGTTCAGGTAAGGACATTTGCCCGCTTTCGCGTTCGTAATCTGCTGCGAATCGTTCAAGATAACCGATAGCAACAGGTTCTTTTTTCATTTTTTGTATATAGATACATTTTGCTTCGCACTGTTTTTCCTGTGGACATACACGTCCGCAAACGGCAGGCAAGGCGCTGGTCTCTTTCAGTACTTTTGCAGCTTCGAGGAATTCTCCCCGCTCAATATTCTTAATAAATGAAGGTATCTGTATGTTTACCGGACAACCCTCCATGCATGTAGGGTTGGCACAATCGAGGCAGCGTGCAGCTTCAAACATTGCTTGCTCCTTTGTTAATCCCAGATTAACTTCCTCCTTCAATGAATGGCTTCTGTATTCGGCATCCAGTTCCGGCATATGCACACGCGGCCTCTCGCCACGCTCTTTGGCTTTCATGCCTCTGCGTAGCTCGTCTCTCCAAGGTTCACTACGTCTTGCCTGTATGTTTTCTTGTTCTGTCATAACTTATATTTCGCTGATCGCTATTGGCTTATGGTTGTTAGTCTTATGGTTTGTTTTTAGTCCTCTGATTAATTGTATGCTTTCAATCTCATCAACATTTCATCGAAATCAACTTCGTGAGCATTGAATTCCGGACCATCTACGCATACAAACTTGGTTTTACCTCCAACGGTGATGCGGCATGCACCACACATTCCTGTTCCGTCTACCATTATAGTATTCAGGGAGGCCATTGTAGGTATATTATACTTCTGGGTAAGAAGGGATACGAATTTCATCATAATGGCAGGTCCTATGGTTACACACAGGTCTACCTTCTCCCTATTTACTACCATCTCGATTCCGTTTGTAATCAAACCCTTGTATCCATACGAACCGTCGTCTGTCATAACAATTACCTCATCGGAATACTCGGCAACCTGCTTTTCGAGGATTACCAGATCCTTTGTACGTGCAGCCAAAACTGAAATTACTTTATTTCCGGCCTTCTTCATGGCTTCTATAATAGGCAGCATAGGTGCAATACCAACACCACCGCCAGCACATATTACGGTGCCGTAATTTTCGATGTGGGTAGCTTGTCCCAAAGGTCCTACAACATCTGTGATATAATCACCTGTGTTGAGGTCGCAAATCTTTTTAGATGATGCGCCTACAGCCTGTATAACTATCGTTATCGTACCATTGGCCACATCAGAAGCGGCAATTGTGAGAGGAATACGCTCTCCTTTTTCGCCTACCCGTACAATTACAAAGTGCCCGGCTTTACGACTTCGTGCTATCAGAGGTGCTTCTACCTCAAACTTTACTACATTTTCAGAGAAATACTCTTTGTCTACAATTTTATTCATTCCAGAATATTAGTTTAAGAGACTATTTAGATTTTATGATTAGTTTTTTTAGTGTTATAAACAATTTACCTCTTTACGTGTTATATTAAAAAAATAGAGATTGGGCTATTAAAATATCAAAATGCAGCCTTTTCATCGAAAAAATATGTGATTAGGGTTTAAAATAATTCTTTTGTCAAGATATTTTTCAAGCCTGACATGCAAAGTTACGACAAAGTTTATTTACTAAGTCATTATCTGCTATAAAATATCATATAATTTGTTAGTTTAAGTTTTTGTGAAAAAATTCGACAATGTTTCCATAACCTTCTATTTCCAATTTCTTACGGATAACAGATTTTTTCATCTGAATAGTGTTGATGCTGAATTCCAGTATGATAGCTATTTCATTGTTGCTGAGCCCTGCATATTCAAGGCAACATATGCGGATTTCAATTTCGTCAAGCTGAGGATACTTTTTTCGAATTGTATCCGGAACGCCTTTATATAGCTGGTTCATTATATCAAATAATTTATTCCAGTCAAGATTCTCCTGATTGTAAACGATTTCGTTTACCTTTTTCAATAGTTTCTGACCATGTTTCTTTTCCTCTCCTTTCAATTCTGTTTTAAGTAAAGCGACCTTTTTGAAGATATCGAAGTGCTGGAATAGAACTTTTCTGAAGGAGTTTTCTTTCTCATCAATGTTATCGGCCATCTCCTGCATTTGGAATATTTTTTCCTGAGCAACAGCCAGTGCCGCTTTGTCTTTAATTCTCTTACGGTAAAAAACAAAGCTCATAGCCAGAATAAGTATAAACATCAGTAATATAATGAGAAATGCTGTTTGTCTCTGAATAAGAAGCCGGTTGTTTTCGTTCTGTAACAGCTCGATGTCATACTTTTTCTGTACATCAAGAGCTATATGATTATTTGTGTCTTTGAGCATCTTTTTCAGGAGTGCGGTATATTCTTTATAATCGCTCAATGCCTGTTGATAGTTTTTGTCTTTTTCTGCTGTCTTGGCCAGTAGTTGATAGATTATTAATTTTAACGGGTGGTTGTCATACCCTTCTATCAATGTCAGTGATTTATTGATATAGAATAGTGTGGAGTCCTTGTTCTGTTCATCGTCGAATGAATAAGCTATGTTGAGATAGTTTCTTGCTACCTCTTCATTATCATTTAAGTAAGGTATAGAATGCCTGAAATATGCTCTGGCTTGGTCTCGTTTGCCAATGCTGCCGAGAGCAAAACCCATGTTGCGAATAATAAAGGCTTGTTCTATAGAGTCGTTGTGTGCCTTGGCCAGAGATAGGCCTTTATTGTAATAGTAGAAGCTACTATCCGTATCTCCTCTCGTTAGCAGATTGGAACCTATTTTGTCATAGGCTATGATTTCATTCTTATAGTTTCCTGCTTTATTGAAATGTAGAATTGCTTGTCTATACTTGAGTATTGCTTCGTTATTCAAAAGCTGATCCTGATAAAGGTCTCCTATGTAGGTTTCTATCAGTCCCTTAAGGGCATTGTTGTCGCTCTCCTTTGCGTAAGTTTCAGCATTTAAGTATGTACTCATAGCCATTTGGGTGTCTCCTCGTGCCGCCAGAACATATCCGCTGTATAGGGAAGCTATGGCTGTATTTTCCATATCACCTTTGTCTTCGTAATATTTCTTTGTTTCAAAGATTATAGTGTCATTCGTTATATCTTCCAATGTTTTGTCTTTGGCTTGTATATGCAGAAGGATATATTTGTTGTAGAGTTCTTTGTCCAGATCTTTAGGGTCAATCTCATTGTTGAGTATCTGTAGAGCCTCTTTGGGATTTTGTTCTAAAAGGACTTCTGCCCGGCTTAGTGTTTCTTCCGTTTTTTCGTTCGGGTTACAAGATAAAAATGCAGTGCACAGCATGAATATAACCCCGATATTTCTATACATAATTTCACTCATTTGAAGGATAATTGTTGAAAAAGACTTCATAGTTACTTAAAAAAAGGCTTCAAAACAAGAAATATGGTATAATTTTTCTAAGAAAAAATCTATATAAAATAACATATTTATAAATATAATTATTTTATAATTAAATATATATGTAAAATAGGACTTATAAAAATCTATATCATTCAAAAAAACATTGCATTTGTTTATTTCATCCATTAGTTTTGTATCAGACTTACAGAGAAAGACAACCTTGCAATTCCTTGTGGCTATGAGAAAGATTTATCTGTGTTTTTTGGTTTTGGTTGTTTCATTTATTATAAACACGTATATGTATTCGTTCAATAGTAAGAATAGTTATTACATCCTAAGTGTGAATGATGATGATGTTGACTGGGAAATTACAGTAAAAATCCTCACAGGATCCAATAGACCAAGGATGGCAGATGCCGGCAAGACTGTATCTCTCTTTAAGCCTGTACAGATTTATCAAAGTAATTTTGGTTTAAAAGTCAATCTGTTTATTTACGGAAAGATAAATATCAAAATTGTTGATAATGCAGGTATGCCGGTTTATTTACGGCAATTTACACCGGATGGTGTGAATAATAAAGTTGAAATAAATACCTCCGGATGGAATAGTGGTAGTTATACTATTACTCTATCAGATGCAACAGGAACAAATATTGCTGTCGGAGAATTCGATATACGTTAGGTTTATTAGGCAAAGATACTTTTCCCGCAAGACTTAGCTTACTTACAATTACAATTTATTATTGGGGAAGTCTTTTGCAACAGCTACTTGCAAATAGCTATGGAAAGGGTGAATCTGGACAGATTTGCCCTTTTGCATTTTAGAGGCTATTGAATTATAGCGAAATGAACGCTAAAAATCTATCTTAAAAGCAATTTAAAACAGACTGGCGGTATAACTCAAAACAGTTTCTTAGAAAACAAAGCGGATCCAGCAATACGAAAGAACGGCGATTATGATCCATAAGATTATACCCAGCAGGAATGTGTTCACACCTGTTTCCTTTACTTCTTTCATATTTATGGATGTACCTATAAAAAATAAAGAAATCATCATTCCTTTCTTGCCGAGCCAGCTTAAATGGTCGTTAGTCTCGGCCATTCCCGGTATGTAATTGCCTATAATGATAGCAACGACGAATAGGAAGATGAACCAGGGGATATTTATTTTAGATGCTTTGTTTTTATTGAAGAATGCGATACACAAAGCTAAAGGGATAATCCATAACGTACGGGTAAGTTTTACTGTAGTACCTACCTGTAAGGCTTGTTCCCCATATGCGGAGCAGGCGCCGACTACAGAACTGGTGTCGTGGATGGCAATGGCGGCCCAATAGCCGAAATGTGTCTGATCCATTTCTAGTAAATGGCCGATCACGGGGAATATAAATAGTCCCACGGCATTTAATACGAATATCACAGCCAGAGAAAAACTTATTTCGTTGTTTTTTGCCCCTAATACAGGTGCTATTGCTGCTATGGCGCTTCCTCCGCAGATAGCGGTCCCTCCCGAAATAAGCATGGTTGTATTTTTCTGCACCTGAAGAAATCTTCCGAGAATAATACCGCAAACCATGGTGACGGCGACAGAGACAACAGTGATCATAAATCCTGTTTTTCCCGTTTGCACAACATCGTGTACCGACATAGAAAATCCCATGCATACAATTGATGCCTGTAGCAGATATTTTGTTAGTTTTCCTGTTTTTACAACCTCTTCTCCTTTATAGAAGATAGCAAGCAATATACCGATAAACAGGGCCAAAGGAGCGGAGAAGAACGGGAAAAGACAGCAGATAGGAATGATGTAATATAATTTACCCAGATATTTTTGCATCGTTTTATTCCTCCAGCATTTTAAGCGCTTTGTTCTCGCACCCGGTCATAAATTCACGTTCTCCGGGGCCTTTGTCATTGATCCCGCACAGGTGAAGGATTCCATGTATGATAATCCGGTGGATTTCTTCGTCGTAATTTGTCTCAAATTGTTCAGCATTGCTCTTTACCGTATCCAGGCTTATGAATATATCCCCAGATATAGTCTCGCCCTCAGTATAGTCGAAAGTAATAATGTCTGTATAATAATCGTGCTGTAAGTATTGATTATTTATTTCCAGAATTTTCTTGTCGGAGCAAAAAATGAAGGAAATATCTCCGACCTTTTTTTTATAAGAAGCCGCTACGGATTTTATCCAGCTTGTGGTCTCACGCTTTTTTATAGAGGGTAGTTTTACCTCTTCCGCCTGATATATTATCGCCATAACCGATTTTTGATTAGAGAAATGATTTTACAAAGGTAAATCATAATAAAATCAGGAGCAAGAAAATATCGGGAAAAGCAATACGAATCCGACTACAGACACTATAGACGGTATTTATCTGATAATAAATAAACCTTATGTAAGAAGCCGCTAAACAATATAAATAATCACTATCTTTGAAACATTAATAACATAACTAACGCATTTAATAGTATGAAGAATATCACAAGAAAAACTCTCGACGAGTTTATTATTGAGAGACAAGAGGATTTCAGGTACTCTACAGGTGAACTTTCCCGTCTTTTAAATTCTATATTGCTTGCTGCCAGAGTGGTAAGCTATAAGGTGAATAAAGCCGGACTAGTAGATATACTTGGTGCAGCCGGTAATGTGAATGTACAAGGCGAAGAACAGAAAAAGCTGGACGTATATGCCAATGATGTATTTATACAAACGTTGGTTAACCGTGAAATTGTTTGTGGTATTGCTTCCGAGGAGAATGACAATTTTATAACCATACAGGGGCTGGATGAGGGACATAACAATAAATATGTGGTATTGATGGACCCATTGGATGGCTCTTCGAATATTGAAGTAAATGTATCTGTGGGGACTATCTTCTCCATCTATCGGCGCATTTCGCCAATAGGATCTCCTGTGACAATGGAAGATTTTCTCCAGCCGGGAGTGAATCAGGTAGCAGCAGGATATATCCTGTACGGCACATCTACCATGATAGTATATACAACCGGACGCGGGGTGAACGGGTTTACGCTGAATCCGGCTATAGGCAGCTTCTATCTGTCGCATCCCAATATGAGATGTCCTAAAAATGCGAAGATATATTCAGTGAATGAAGGCAACTATGTGCATTTTCCGCAAGGTGTAAAAGATTATATCAAATATTGTCAGGAAGAGAAGGAAGATCGTCCTTACTCTGCCCGGTATATAGGTAGTCTGGTTTCCGATTGTCACCGTAATCTGATCACCGGAGGTATCTATTTTTATCCGTCTACACATAAGTCGCCAAAAGGAAAACTGAGGCTGCTCTATGAGTGTAACCCGATGGCTTTCATTACCGAGCAGGCCGGAGGTAGTGCCACAGATGGCATAAACCGTATTTTGGAGTTGCAGCCCACCGAACTTCATCAGCGCACACCGTTCTATTGCGGAAGTTCTAATATGGTGGAGAAATTGAAGGACTTTATTGTTCAGGCACAAGAAAAGGAGAAGAAACAGCAATAATATAAAAATATAAAACTCCCATTGTCAATTTTAAAACAATGGGAGTTTTTCTATATAGCTTATCAATGTTAGAATTGAATTATGAACTCGAAGAAGAAGATTTACTTCAACTTCAATTGTACTTTGCATCGAAGGACGAGATGCAAATAAAACAACGTAGAAAAGAAAAATACAGAATGATAGGCCTGTCGCTCCTGTGCGGGCTTCTGTTGTTTTTCGATGAAGGCTATCGCCTGCTCTCCTACTTTTTTCTAGGCTCATCAGTTCTCTTTTTTATTATTTATCCATGGTGGTCGGTCTGGTTCTATAAGCGGATGTATAGAAAACATATATCAGAAAGTATGCGGGCAGAATTTCCTTATAATACAAAGCTCTTATTGGGAAGCGAATTTATCGAAATTGAAACAAAGAAAGGCTATCGGCATTATGATGTAAAAGAGATGGATACTATAATTGAAACGGAGCATCATTTCTTTATTGTGACGAGCCGTCAGGTAAGTATTATAGTACCGAAGCACCGGATGAATAATACAGAGGAGGTAAAGATGCGATTGTTACGATACAAAGAGAATAATCCCATCTCTTTTGTTGAAGATATGGATTGGAAATGGAAATAGGGGAGTTAAGCCTGTTTCAAATATTTTATAATAGATTATAGTTACTTACATTGTTATACTTATCCTGCAACTTTATATATGTATATAGCCAATAGCATTTAGCTGTTAGCCGATAGCTCTTTGAATTGATAAATTAGCAAATTTGTAAATTAGCAAATGAGTGAAATAGTGTAACCTTTGTTACTTTTTATGGAACTGTAGGGGCGAAACATCTTTCGCCCGCAATGATCAACGGGCGAAAGATGTTTCGCCCCTACAAAAATTATAAAAACTGTTACCTTTGTTGCTTTTCAACTATATATAGTCAACAGATGTGAAAACGGCAAGATAAAAGCAGTGGAAAAACTGTCAGATGTGTCAGGTTTTAACGAAATATGGTTAATAAATGAAAATCAGACGATGAGTTATGAATCTCACTTCACTATAACGAAGCGCAACATTGTTAACTGCCGACTATTTACTGAGACAAATGTTACCTTTTAACAAGTAGTAAGTTTAAGTAATAAGTCGTTGGTTTCTGTTAATCAATAAAAGCTAATTCTTAATTATTCATTCTTAATTATTCATTGCTTTCTATGTTACCTTTGTCTCCTTTTAAGAATACATTAATAGTAGAAAATGGTTTTATCTAACAACGAAAATAAACAGTATCTGGCAAAAAGTACGCTTTGGCTGATGGCAGTCGGAGCCGGACTGGTTGTCGCAAATAACTATTATAACCAGCCTTTGTTGGGGATGATAGCCAAAGAGTTTGGTGAGTCCGAAGCCGCTGTCAGCAGGGTGGCCATGTTTACCCAGATAGGTTATGCGGCAGGACTTCTGCTCATAATCCCGTTAGGTGACATGTTTAAACGGAAAAAGATAGTACTGACAGACTTTATCTTTATTATCCTTTCATTGCTGATCTTTGCTTTTAGCAAATCACTTTCAGTAATGATTACCGCCAGTTTTTTCATAGGGCTTACATCTGTAGTACCACAAATCTTCGTGCCCATAGCCGCCCAGTTATCTGCACCTGAAGAGAAAGGCAGAAATGTAGGAATAGTAATGAGTGGCCTGCTTATCGGTATATTGGCCTCACGCGTCTTTAGCGGCCTGCTGGGAGAATATCTCGGCTGGCGTGAGGTATTTTACATTGCAGCCGGAATGATGGTTGTACTGGGCGTTCTTATCGCATGGCTGTTGCCGGATATGCAACCGACCTTTAAGGGGACTTATAGTCAATTGATGGGATCTATATTCCGTTATACGAAAGAAATACCCACCCTCAGATTAGCTTCCTTACGGGGTGCATTAGGTTTTGGTTCTTTTTCCATATTCTGGACCACCCTAACTTTCAGGCTCGAACAGGCGCCGTTCTTTCAGGGAAGCGATGTCGCGGGTTCGCTGGGTCTTGTTGGCATAGTCGGCGCATTGGCTGCATCAGTTACCGGTTCTGTGTCGGGGAAAGTAAATAAGAATAAGATAATCCTTATAGCCTGCCTCCTGATGCTTCTGTCGTGGGGGATATTCGGATTCTCCGGAAATACTTATATAGGACTGATTGCAGGTATTATCCTTCTGGATATGGGGCTACAGGGAATGCATGTCACCAACCAGACCATCGTTTTTTCTACACATCCGGAGGCTTCTAACAGATTAAATACGGTATATATGGTATCCTATTTCATAGGAGGCTCTGTAGGTACATTCCTCGGAGGCATAGCATGGCAATACTACGGATGGAACGGCGTTGTGGGTGTCGGTGGCCTGCTTGTCCTGCTTTGTTTATCCGTACATATGCTGTTATGTAATAGAACCAAATACAAGATGTAAGCAGTTAGAGTTTTTCTGCCCTTTTCATCTTGGATATCAACAAGGATATTGCAGTACCTGTCACGGCAAAGCCAAGTAAAAGGAATGGCATGTACCATACGATTATATCGAGTTGGATGTGCCAGAACGCATGCTCTTTGAAGATAATGAACCACGATAAAGGACACACTACCGAGGTAAATGTAGCAAGTATCAAAGCGATATATTTGCGGTCATGCAATTTACGGTTAAAAAAACAGATAATGCCAGCACATACGATGATAATGAATATGAGATAGGCAAAGCGGAAACGGATGAAAACAGGAGTAAAGCCCCAGTCCCAGCTATTTTCGCGAAGATAGTATTTAATGACATTATTCCATACAAACGAAAGTGATGAAGGGTCGTTATCCGTTCCCTCCAGATCGGAGAACTGGACAAACGATGAACGACGGACAAAGGCTGTTTGCAGATAGCCAAGGGCCCCTCCCAGACTGCCCAGATAAGTCCATAATTGAAGGATCAGGACAAGGAATTGTACCAATACTGCACCTAAAGCGGCTAATCCGGCTTTGAAAGAAAACATGAAGAACTCTGAGAATCGTTGCCTTTCCAGATAGGAGTAATACACTATCGGGATGAAGATAGACAGCATTGTTGTAGAACTGAACTCAAGTCCTGAGAAGAAGAATTTGACAAGGACGGCAAGGAACAACGTGACAAAAATCCGTTTATCGGATATACTCCCCGGAAATGAGTGCCTTTTCTCCAAAACCAGGAGTATGGCAAGGAACGGAACATAAAAGTTCCACAGCGACCACCATAGCCCGTTACCGCCAAACATAACAATCTTAGGTGAGAGGAATATAAACAGGAAAGTGACAATAGCGGGAATAGAGCCGAAATTGCGCAACACCCAGCCGGTAAATACAAGGAAGCCTATCGCCATCAGCATGGTATTCAGAAAGCGGAGCATCTGATAGCTAGTCTCATTGCTGAAAGGGAGCGCTTTCTGTATCAGGTAATAGAGGGAAGCCTGCCCTCCGGAATGGCTGACATAGACACAATAGCCGTCAGGAGCATCCTTCTCGCCAAGATAATACTTAATCTGGTTGAACTGGTTTTCGGATACAATGGAATCTCGCAAGCCCAAGTCATTAACACGCAGTTCATCCTTTACGCTATCGGGTTTAATGTAATTCACACCCATGAATCCGGATGAAGCGAAGAATCCGTCTTTCTCTGCCTTTACCATCCGCCCTATAACCAGCCCTTCTTCAAAGGTTTCGTACTCCTTGTAATGAACAGGGACGGCCACCTTGAAAAGGTTGCTATAAAAGCTGAAGGTAAGCAGTAGGAATGCGATACCAAAGAAGAGCAGACGAGCCTTTCCGGCCTTGTTAATATTCATAGCCTACTTATGATTTCCCTAAAAGGTCTTTGAAGAAATACTTTACCTTCCACCAATTGGTATAAAGCTGCCTGTAACGGTAACGGTGCCTGTAATGGAAAGTCGATTCATAATACAGATTGCGGGTGGCCCATATCGGATAATCCTTTAGTAAACCCCAGTCGTAATGTTCATCGAAAGGGCAAATCTCATTCAGGGAAACCTCAGCTATCTTGTATTTCTTTGCCAGCATGGAATATATACTCTGGTCGTGCCGGTTCTCTACGAAGCCTTCAAGGTTTGGCGAGCGAGAAGGTTCGTCTGTGATAATGCTATAATTGTCCAGATACGGCTGGTACCAATCCTTTACAAATTGCATTACCAAAGGGCTTTTCTTAAGGAATATAGCCGTGGATTCGAATTGGGGTGTATGGGTGAAAGTCTTATCGTTGCGTACACCGTAATAGTCGAATATATCGCCTTTCGTCCATTCATTGTCGCAGCGTATCATTTCGGGCATATCGTTTGTAGGGATAACCTGCCCTCTGAAGCCAAGGATACCTGTTTCCGACTTATCCAATATGTCGTAGTATTCCAGCATACGCTTGCGCCCGTCCGGATTATAGAAGCAACCCAAATCGGCATACAGCAGCACGTCCCCGTCATTCATTCTTTCCAGTGTCTGCAATACCAGATAGGGCTTCCAGCACCAATAGCCGAATCCGCGGGAATAAGGAATCAGATAGCGTCCCCACTTCTTTTTGAAGTCGGCATCGAGGTCTTTATCGTTATAGGTATATATTTCATCGAAAACATTCAGGCTCTCAGCGGATTTCCGGTATCGTTCCGCTCCCTTAAACATGGGGTAATTGCCAAATGTGCATAAAACTCTCTTCATCTAAGTAACTGTTTAAATTTTACCGAAATTATTTCTTACATAACCACTTTCATTCTTTGGCATTCTCTTTATGGTTCTTTTGAGCATATTTTCTACTTTTTCCTTTTGGTTTAGCCCGCTAAACCTGCAAGAAAAAATCAAAAAATCTATCTCAAAATAACTCATAACAGAATACCAATAAAATCTAAACAGTTACTAAGTCGTGTTAATTGTTGAATAAGTCTTTGAACCAGTATTTCACCGCCCACAATCTGCGGTAGAGCTTCCTCAACCTGAAACGGTGCTTATAGTGGTACTTGCTAGTATAATACTTATCGCGGCGTGCCTGTATGGGATAGGTATCCAACAGAGACCAGTCACGCTGGAAAATCTCGTTCGTAGAAATCTCGGCTATGCCGTATTTCTTTCCCAGAATGGAATAGATGCTCTGGTCGTGCCGGTTCTCTTTAAAGCCCGGCAAGTTCGGCACACGTGAAGGAGAATCTGTGGCCAGACTATAATCGTCCAGATAAGCCTGATACCAGTCTTTTACGAACTGCATCACCAAAGGGCTTTTCTTAAAGAAAATGATTGTGGATTCGAACTGAGGAGTATGAGTATATGCTTTATCCTCATATACATTGTAGTAAGCAAAGACATCCCCTTTCGTCCACTCATATTCATGATAGAGCGTTTCAGGCATACCGTTATAAGATACTTCCTGACTCTTAACACCGAGAATCCCTGTGGGCGTCTTCTCCACCAGATCATAGTATTCCAGCAGACGTTCGCGTCCTTTAGGATTGAAATAGCAACCGATATCAGAATAGAGAAGCACATCGCCATCCTGCATTCCTTCCAGAATTTTGAGAATGAAATAAGGTTTCCAACACCAGTAACCGAATCCACGGGAGTAAGGGATAAGGTACCTTCCCCAACGTTTATAGAAGTCTTTGTCCAGATCCTTTTCGCAAACGGTATGGATATCATCAAATATACCCATGCTTTCGCACATCTTCCTGAAACGGGGGAAACCTTCAGTTAAGTAATAGCTGCCGAATGTACAGACTGCTCTCTTCATTGATGTTGTGTTATTATAGGGTACAAAAGTAGGGTATTTATTTGATAAATACCCTACTTTCTATCTTGTATATCAGGCTTATTGTTTCACGTCCACCCAGCGGCCTGTGGTACGGCTTTGCTCCGACGGGTTGTACATAGGTTCATTGCTTATGGCAGGGAGGTAGAACCTGCCGCAATATGCAGCCTGTAACCTGATGCGGAACGAAGATGAATAACCGGAACCGATATTATAATAAGTATATACCCTATCGTCTCTTATATCCTGATAGTTGAACGAACCTGCCGTCCTGCTATCCGCTTCGTTGAACAGGCGGGTATTGAATATCTCCCATCCCGAAGGGAATATCTGACTTAGCGTCATGTCGGTCAGGTATTGCCCCGAAATGTTCTGTACGATTATATTGGCAAAGAATTCCGTTCCTTGTTTCAGGGAAGTGACATCCAGCTCCTTACCGTTTTCATCCACATATTTCACATACAGGTTCGTTCCGTTGCTTTGAGCCGGAGTATTATCCACAATCGGCTGAGTACGTCCAAGTAAGCGGACGAAGATTTGTCCCTGTCCTTTGTTCTTTATAGAAACATGAACTTTCTCCTGTGGTTTCAGGGCTATTTCCTGGAACACGTCTCCCGAATTACCGGTCTTCTGTTTCACGCCGTTCAGTTCCCAATCGTAGGAGATAACACCTTTACCCATCTTCTCGGCAAGTTTCGACATGGTAATCAATCCAAAAGCTGCTGACTGTGTCGTAATATATTTGTCACTCAGGCTTTCCGATACCTTAAACGACAAGGCCAGCGCCCTTTCTGTTTTTCCTAACAACAGATAAGTTTCCATTATCATCGACATATCACGTGATGAACTACCATACGTATTGTTGTTGAAAGAATAAGGGCTTACCTGATCGCTCAGATTGGTTATCAGTTGATTTGCCGCATCTTTCTTTCCTGCGAGGGCATAAGCCGCAGCCAATCGCCAACGAGCCTGTGCCGACAACCCGCTCATCTCCTTCAGACGGTTCATAGCCCCCAGTTCCGGTTCTCCGGAAAGGGCAAGTGTATATAGACGGTATGCCTGTTGCAGGTCGGCCATCGAATTACTGTAATATGAAGTATAGAGGTCGCCTCTGTTCCATGACTGAGCGGCTTTCTTCTGGAATTGCTTCCATTTGTTTATCACCGACGCCGGCACGTCACGCCCTGCCCGCTGGGCTTCTACAAGGAAATGCCCTGCATAAGTGGTTACCCATTCGTTAGGTACAGTATTACCCGGCCAGTAGGCGATGCCTCCGTCTATCAGTTGGCGCGAAGTAATCATTCTTATACCCTCACGAATGTTATTATCCATCACATCTTTCTCTTTATTGGAGAACGGACGGAATGCCTGTACATACAATAATGGGAACACCCTCGATGTAACCTGTTCGGAGCATCCGTGCGGATAGTCGTGCAGGTATGACAGGTTTTTGTTGAGGTCTACACCCGGCATGCGGGATATCTCCAACTTAGCCCAATCCTCGTCTCCGATAGCATCGAAAGCTATGTTCAATTCAGAGGTTCCATCGGCTGGTACTAAAGCCTGCGATGACAATAGTACAGGTGGATTAGGGTTGCGCACTTCTATATCGATGGTCTCTGTCGCCGCTTCTCCGTTGCCAGTAGCCTTGATTATTATCTTTTCAAATCCGATTTTCTTACCCACCTTCACTTTGAAGTAAACCATCTTATCGCCCGTCTGGGTAAAGGCCACCGATTTGGTAGTTCCCTCTGTGAACTGGAACAATCCTTTCGACTGGGCTGTCAGGCTTACATTCTTTATCTTCTTGTCCATAGCGAATACATTGACAGGAAGCAAAATCTCTTCATCCGGCCCTGCTACGCGCGGTAGGGTAGATAATATCATCAACGGGTTGCGTACAGGCACAGCCTTTTCGGCACTGCCATATGCTCCATTCGGATTTCCGGCAACAACCATTACACGTACCGAACCGAAATATGGCGGCAAGGTAATCTTATGTGTATCGGTCTTTCCTCCGCTAAGAGTAAACGGTCCTAAGTATTTCACCACCGGTTTGAAACGGCTCATTGTATTATTGCCCGGCTTTAACGCTTCGTCACCTCCGATGCTTAGCAATGGTCCGAGTTTTCCTGTCTGTGCGCCTACCACCATGTCGAACATATCCCATGTGCGGACGCCCAATGCCTGACGTGTATAGAATTCGTCCCATGCGTTCGGGGTACGGAACGAGGTAAGATCGAGTAATCCTTCGTCTACAATGGCAAGAGTATAGGTCATATCTTTGCCGTTCTTTTCAGATACGGACACAGTAAATTCTTTTTCAGGACGCAACTCGTCCGGCATCGTTATCACAGGGGACAATTTGGTCTCACTATTTTCTACATTTATATTCAGTACGCCATACATGCGGATAGGCAAATCATTATCCGTCTGCGCATGAGGCTGGAACAGGCTGGCGAAGATATAGAAATTAGGCGCCATCTCCTCAGTTACTTTGAATGTGTGTTTGGTATCTTCTTTGGCCGTGGTGGTTACCCATTCACGGGAAATGATGCGGGAACCGTCTTCCAGACTTAGTAAAGCCCGTCCGTCAGAACTCTTAGGAAGGATGACCGTAACTGTTTCCCCTACCTTATATGATTGTTTATCCGTTGTGAACGAAAGCATTGTCAGCCCGCTAGGGTCTTGCTTATCGGAACGCCCACGCCATGACGGCCAGTCGGCATATAACAAACGGCCTGATGTATGCCCTCCCTGTCCATCGGTTACCATAATCAGATAGCGTCCCCATTCAGGATAATCGACACGGAACTTCACTTTCGCTTTTCCCCCGCCTGAAGTAGAAATGGTCTGGTCGAGGATAACTTTTGTTGATGTATTATTTACATATGAAGACAAATTATCGTTGGAATTCCACCACCAGGACCAGTCGAGTTTATATATCTTGACCTCCAGATCAGACCGGTTGAGAGGTTTACCCTCAGGTGTAAGGGTAACGATATCTATCATATTGTCCTTATCGGTCTCCAGCCATCCGTATTGAGTGTCGGTCGGAGATTTAATTCCTATATAAGCCGAAAACGGAGAATAAGCCGCAGTCTGTGTATATATGCTGGCATCACCTCCCGATTCGAAAACACGCGAAACAATATTGGCCCTCAACATGCCCGGTGCACTTGCCGCCTGAGGAAGATTCGCCCTTACGGTCGCATTGCCGGAAGCATCCAGCCTGCCATCGAAGATGGTATATGTATCCGAAGTAAAGTTTGACGCCGGATTATTAAACGCATATTGCTCATATCCCTTGAAAGGTGTGCGCACCTGACTCAAAGTCATTTCCACTTTAGCCGCCAGATTTACGGCCGGAGCGCCATGCAGCCATTGTGAAGACAATAAACCGGAAAATGAGCCGGAACCGGCATTAATCATATCACCTACATCGAGGCGGATTTTCAGACGGTTTGGTTTCACCGTTTCTATCTTTAATGTCTTATAGAATGTAACGCCTCCTACTTTTACCCGTGCCTGCCAGTTACCTGTAATGGCATTGGCATCTGTTGCCATACGGAACGGATAGAAGCCATTTTTACCCGTAGTGGAAGTATATCGCTGAGCCATTTGTCCGCGAGGGGTGTAAAGCTCGAGTGAAACAGGATGTTCTTTTGGCAGGGTCTTGGCTTTATCTTCCAGAATGAAAGTTACAAATATGGAATCGCCCGGACGCCACACGCCACGTTCGCCATAAATATAGCCTTTCAGTCCTTTCTTTATTTCTTTTCCGCTTACATCGAAGTTGCTTAATGAAAGGGAAAGATTTGAAGTTACTTTCAAATAGCCTTTTTCTTTTTCGCGGGATGCAATTACAACAAATGGCACGCCACCTTTGTAGTCTATATCGGCGAATCCGTTTCCATCTGTCTTTCCACTACCGATACGTTGCATCTGATAGTTATAGATGTCTACTACGCCGCCCGATATAGGCTTGGTGGTAAGGATATCTGTAAGAGCCACGAACATTTTCTTTTCAGCACCCAGTTTGGTGGTTATTCCGATATTGGAAGAAAGTACAACACAACTATATGACTTATTCATGTAGAATGTAGGATCACATGGGTTTTCTCTTTCTTCCCAGTTATAATTATCCCAATCCCAATCATCCGAATAGTAATATCCCGGCCTGTCCCATTTAGCTTCGTCCTCTTCCGAGAGTTGGTTGTCGAAGCGTTCGAGGGTTGCTTCTTCGGGTATCTGGGGAGTTGTACCGCCACATGGGTAGAGAGAATATTCTTTCTTCATGGAGAACTCAACTTTGTAGACAGCCCCCGGATCCTGCTTTATCATTGTAGCCAGATCGAGGGAGAAGTTGTTCCACTCTTCAAGTTTCATTGTAGGGTCTTCGTCCAGCCGGATACGTTTCTTGAGGATAAGGCGTCCGAAACGTTTCAATTCGTCACTCTCACCAAAGTCATTAGCTTGCAGATAACCCAATATATTATTTTCGAATATCTTAATCACCTTTACATCTACTGCCCACAGATTAACTGCCTGAAATGGGATTATCAGGTTGTCGGAATTAGGAAGGATATTTCCTGTGCTCAACAGTTTTATCTCCGGACTGTTCTTCTGAAAATTGACACTATAGGTATAATCGTCTTTGAGTGATATGTTGGCAACACTTTTTATCTCCTTGAATATCTTGAGTTCGACACTCGTGCCTCTCGTAGTTTTGTCCAGATACAGTCTCAACACATTTCTGTCTATGTCGAAAGAAAAACTTTCGATAGTACCGGGTTTTACCAGACCTTGTATATTCTGGCTGAGAGAGAGCGGATCGCTAAAGGTAACACGGATACACTCCTGCGGATCGTATTCCATAGCTACATCTATTACTTCAAACTGTGATATTTTGGGTATCACTATCTTTATATCTTCATCTTTTTTCAATCCGATAGCGTCTCCTTTTACATGTAGGGTATATTCATTGTCTGAATTGCCCCGGTAAAGGCTATCAACTAAAAGGCTGAAGCGTCCTTTTGTTTCAGTCGGCGTAATCTTTATCTTCGCATCTCCGGCCTTATCTCCGCCCGAAAGTGAAAACATTTTGGTGACATTATCAAGTTGGGCATCATCGGCCAGCAATACAGTTCCTTGAACTGCGTTCCATTTAAGGTCGGTCTCTTTGATCGGAGAATACGGCATCAGGCTGACACTATAATTTTGTTCCGGAATATGGAAGTGAAAATAAAACTCTTTAAACTCGCTTTCTACTTTCAATACCTTATCAAGCTTGAACCAGGCTTCGTATTCTTGTCCCTGCTTCAGTTCGCCGGCATCAGGGATGAACTTTATGGTACGGGAACTGGACCAGTAAGCCTTTCCTTTTATTGATGGGGAAAATTTGAATAATTCCTGATCGATCTCCTTATTCAATTCCACAGTCGGAATATCCTGAGTAAGTTCTATTTGTATTTCAGAGGATGAGGAAACCTTTCCGTATGTAAATGCTGCAATATATTTTGCAAACTCGGAATTAATTTCATGGGTACCGCCCTTCTTACATGAATTCACGATAAAAAGACACGATAAAAGAAAAACAGGGATGAGGAAAAGATTTTTTTTCATAGCTATATTTATTTGTGTCCATTGCCATTTTTTATATACTAATTCACAAATATAAAAGAATATTTGCGATTAAGGGTAGGTAAAAAGGGCTAATTGTAGGAAGTGTCCATTTCCGGTGATGAAATGGCTACACAGCTTCATGTAATTTTATATTTCTATAAAATCGTTTATTGTTGCCCGAAAACATTTATTTATCTTTGGATATCAAAAAACTTAACACACTATGGACGTTCGGATAAATTGGATAGACTGGGCTAAAGCACTGACGATGCTACTCGTTGTTTTCGGGCATTTTGGGCATTGGGGAAAAGGCGTCATACTGCAAGAGTTCATTTACAGTTTTCATATGCCTTTATTCTTCCTGTTATCTGGATATTTACACAAACAACCTGATAAACTCAAGAATCTTTTATCAAAGAATATTAAGACTTTAGTTGTCCCATACATTCTTCTGAACCTGTCGGTATTTGTTATCATGTTCCCGTATTATCATTACTCAAATATTAGCATTCAACACCGCTTGTTCAATTTCATAATCTGCGAATGCCCCCTTCCGTCCTCTCCATGCTGGTTTCTGATAAGTCTGTTCTTTGTCAAAGCCATATCTTTCTATATCTTAAAACTGAGACATTTTTTGCGAATTTCAATTGTTGTATTTCTATCTGCATCATGCTTTTACATATCACAGAAACTCAAGATAAACATCTATTTTTCAATAGATGCAGCATTCATAGCTATCTCATTTTATATAGCAGGTTATTATTTAAAACAATACCAGATAGTAGAGAAGCTAAAAAATAATTATATCAGCCTGATACTAATTGCAATAACGTTTATTTCTTTATGTATAGGAAATTTCATTAACGGAAAAGTAGATATTCATACCTGCAATTTCGGTAAATATCTGATTTTATTTTATGTTGATGCATTCATTGGCTGTGCTATGGTTGTCAGCCTCTGCAAGTTGCTTGATAATATGGAATTTAACTTCATCAAAAGGATGTCGTCAGGCACATTGGTAATATTGGCATTTCATACTTCTCTGATAATACTTTTTAATTATTTATATTTTCATGTATTTGCATTTTACCCGAATATCCCGGTTAAAATAGTAATGTCGATTATTATCATGTTGTTATTATATTACCCTATCATACTAATTCAAAAATATTGTCCTATACTGATTGGAAACAGGAAAAGCTGAATAAGGGATTTTACACAAACAGGTATAAACTAAAAGCCATAACCAGCATACCTGCTACTAATCCCATGATAGAAATATGATGTTTTCCGTACTTCTCGGCACTGGGCAGCAATTCGTCGAGGGAGATAAATACCATAATTCCCGACACGGCGGCAAGGATAATCCCGTTCATAGCCGGAGTCCAGAACTGCATGAGGAAGAAATATGCGATCAACGCACCGAAAGGTTCGGCCAGACCGGAAGCGAACGATAGCCAGAATGCTTTTTTGCGGCTGCCCGTAGCGTGATAGATAGGTACGGCGACAGCTATTCCTTCGGGAATATTATGTATGGCAATAGCAATGGTTATGGGGATGGCAACATCGAGGGAGCCGAGCGCAGACGTAAAAGTAGCGATACCTTCGGGGAAATTATGTATGGCAATGGAAAGGGCGACTACTATGCCTGTACGCTTTAGCGAACGTTTTTTATCCATATCTTCCACACCTTGAATCTCATGCGGATTTAATGACTTGGGAATTGCAAAGTCAATCATATTTATGAGGGCAATGCCGGCAAAGAAAGCAAGTATAAGATAGAGTGTCCCCATTTTCTCGCCATAGACCGATACCAGTTCCAGTTTGCCTTGCGGCATCATCTCCATAAATGAGACATACAACATTATACCTGCCGAAAAACCCAGAGAGGCACACAGGAATTTTGTATTCGTATGTTTGGCAATCAGCGCTATAAGGCTGCCTATACCAGTCGATAGCCCGGCAATAGCTGTCAAGATAAATGCAAGTAGTATATTCTGTTCGGTCATTATTCTCCTGAAACGTTAAGATTGCAAAGATAAGGGATTACCGTGAGGTATGGTAAAGATTTACAGGATGAAATGAAGAATGTCCGATTAAATTTCTTTTAAGTATAAACAATTTGATAATTTTATGAGTTCAATAACATTAAGTGTTTTCGAGACCCGGAATAAACGGAACAGATTTTGCTTTTGCTTCCGTGGCTTAGATGCATTCATATAAAATGACATATACTATCTCTATGGCAAATAAAAGTAATTACAGAATCCATTTCATACAACATGTTCCCTTCGAAGGGCTTGGATATATTGGAACATGGATAGATGAAAACAATTTTACCCTTTCCACAACCAAAATGTACGAAGACTACGAATTTCCCGATTTGTCGGAATTCGATCTTCTCATCATTATGGGAGGCCCTATGGGCACATACGAAGAAGATAAATATCCGTGGCTGAAAGAAGAAAAAGCATTTGTGAAGGAGGCTATAAATGCAGACAAGACTGTTGTGGGTATTTGTCTGGGTTCACAAATCATAGCCAATACATTAGGGGCGAAAGTATATCCGAATAAGGAAAAAGAAATAGGCTGGCTGCCTGTTACTTTCTCCGATACCCGGGCGCAAGCCTTATTCACCTCTAAGGATAAATCACCAATCGTTTTCCAATGGCATGGAGATACCTTCGACCTCCCTGTTAACGCAAAGTTGCTGGCCTCGAGTGAAGCGTGTAAGAATCAGGCGTTTTTGTACAGAGACAATGTGCTGGCTCTGCAATTTCATTTCGAAGTGACAGAAAAAAGTTATGCGGAAATGCTGGACAACGGATTAGACGAGCTGACTGGCGGAAAATACATCCAGACAGAAAATTACATACGAAGTAATACTCATTACATTCCGGAATGTAACCGGATGATTAAGTCCGTGATGGACAAACTTATTGAAAATATATGACACAGAAAACATATAACACAGGTACAGGCGCGCTGATATTCATTATCTGCCTGTCGGCCTCTCTGGTTCCATTCATGGGTTCGGCTCTGAACCTTGCTTTACCGTACATAAACAGCGACTTATCACTGGACGCGGTTATGTCCGGATGGGTGCCGACTTCCTATATGCTGTCTACGGCAATACTTCAGATACCTTGCGCGCGTATCGCCGATATGATAGGGCGCAGGAAGGTTTTTATATGGGGTGTCATTGTGCTTACTCTATTTTCTGTTTTAAGCGGATTTGCCTCTACCGGAACAAGCCTTATCATATACCGCTTTTTGGCCGGAGTGGGCAGCGCGATGATGTTCGGCACAAGCACAGCCATACTGACCTCATCTGTTCCCGCCGAAAAACGCGGAAAAGCACTGGGTATGGTTGCCGCGGCCGTATATTTCTCCCTCGCGGCCGGTCCGTTTATAGGGGGAATACTTACCCAGTACTTCAACTGGCACAGCATATTCTTTGTGTCGGCGGCACTCAGCCTGATTGTGGCTGTCGGTGGCATAGTGATAATTAAAGACGACTGGAAGGAGGAAGGAAAAAGTACGTTCGACACTGTCGGGGCTATATTGTTTGCCCTGGCTCTTTCATCTTTGATCTATGGTTTTTCGGAACTTCCACATGTCAGCGGATTCATTTTTATCGGTATCGGTATTGTTGTTATCCTTTACTTTGCTGTATATGAGAAAAAACAGGAATTCCCCGTATTCAATATCAGGGTATTCCTCGGCAACAGGGTATTCCGCTTATCTTCCCTCTCGGCACTGATTAACTATTCGGCAACTTTTGCCATATCTTTTATGCTCAGTCTCTATCTGCAATATGTGCGTGGCCTGTCGCCCCGCGATGCCGGACTGATACTTATCGTACAATCGGTGGCCTCACTTAAATCGGGAAGTCTGTCGGACAAAATGTCCGCGACATTTCTGGCAACGCTCGGTATGGGAATTATAGCTGTAGGATTAGTCGGATTATGCTTTATAACCGAAACTACCAACCTGTATTATCTGGGTGGCATACTTATATTATTAGGACTGGGATTCGGTATTTTTTCCTCACCGAATACCAATATCATTATGAGTTCGGTAGAGAAGAAACATTACGGGCTGGCCTCGGCCACTATGGGAACAATGCGTCTCACGGGGCAGGCATTCAGTATGGGTATCGCTATTATGGCTATTTCGATAATGATAGGAAATGTGAGGATGTCGCCTGCCTTGTCGTCTCAATTTATCGGTAGTATGCGGATAACATTTGTTATTTGTCTTGTATTATGTTTATTCGGAGTATACGCTTCATCGGCAAGGGACAGGAAGAAGAAAGATGTGTAAAGGTATTCCGGAAAGTTTATCTATGTATATAGCCAATAGCATTTAGCTGTTAGCTTATAGCTCTTTGAATTGATAAATTAGCAAATTTGTATATTAGCATATTAGCAAATGAATGAAAAGGTGTAACGTTTTTTAAGAGTTACAAGTTACTGCGCCCTGCGGGCAGTTACGAGTTACAAGTTAGTTCACTGTTTACTGCTAACTGTTTACTGTAAATAGTGTTCTTTGTGTAAATCTTTGTGCCCCTTGTGGTAAAGAGTTTTAACCACTAAGTTCACGAAGGGAATCACAAAGGGTACAAAGGCTAAGAAAACTGTTACCTTTGTTACCTTTTAACGAGTAGTAAGTATTGAGTAATAAGTTGAAAGTTATATGAGATACGAGTAGACAAGAAACGGGATACAAGTTGTTAACTGATGACTGTTTACTGTTAACTGATATCCCTGTTACCTTTTGTATATTTACAAAGGATTTTTAAACACAGAATAAAAGGAATAAAAAAATAATAGGTGGGGAAAGAAAATGAAAAACCTGTTTAAGAAGATAAAAAAAGACTATAATACAATCAATCCCAAACAAAAATCGGGACTTCTTGAGGTATTGAAATATATCGGACCCGGACTTCTGGTTACCGTCGGTTTTATCGATCCCGGTAACTGGGCCTCAAATTTTGCGGCAGGGTCGGAGTTCGGCTACGCTTTGTTGTGGGTGGTTACATTATCTACAATAATGTTGATTATTTTACAGCATAATGTTGCCCATCTGGGGATTGTTACAGGATTGTGCTTGTCGGAAGCCGCAAATAAATATTTGCCGAAGACCGGGTCGCGCATTGTACTCTGGTCTGCGATAGGGGCATCCATTTCCACATCACTGGCTGAAATTCTGGGAGGGGCAATAGCCTTGAATATGCTGTTTGATGTACCCGTTAAAATAGGGGCTGTACTTGTGGCGGTCTTTGTATTTATAATGATGTTCTCCAATTCCTATAAGAAGATAGAACGCTATATCATTTTCTTTGTTTCCATGATTGGACTTTCCTTTATATACGAACTGTTCCTGGTAGATATAGAATGGGGCGAAGCGGCGAAAGCATGGGTGGTACCGTCTGTACCGGAAGGCAGTATGCTGATAATCATGAGTGTACTCGGAGCGGTAGTGATGCCACACAACCTGTTCCTGCACTCGGAAGTTATACAGAGCCGCCAATGGAACCTGCAAGATGAAGAAGTGATGGAAAAACAACTGAAATACGAGTTTTTCGATACGTTCTTCTCGATGCTTATCGGCTGGGCGATAAACAGCGCCATGATATTATTGGCTGCATCTACGTTTTTCAAACAGGGAATAATAGTCGATGACCTGCAGCAGGCACATTCCCTTCTGCAACCGCTATTGGGCAGCAATGCCGTTGTTATATTTGCTGTCGCGCTGTTGCTGGCCGGCATATCGTCATCTATGACATCGGGTATTGCAGCAGGTTCTATCTTTGCAGGGATGTACAACGAACCATACAATATAAAGGATATACACTCCCGGATGGGAATACTTATTTCCTTAGGTACGGCTTTACTTATAATATTTATGATAGGTGACCCCTTCAAAGGGCTGATTATATCGCAGGCAATATTGAGTATGCAGTTACCTGTAACAGTCTTTCTGCAAGTCCGGCTCACGTCATCGAAAAAGGTAATGGGTAAATACGCGAATTCGTTGCGGACTAAGATATGGCTCTACGGTATAGCATCTATTGTGACATTCCTGAATATACTTTTACTCGCAAGTTTTTTTACAGACATCAAATTATAGGATAAGATTGTTACTTTATTACCAAATACCTATCTTTAAGGCCGTAATCCTATCCCATTTTATAACATAGAAGCATATGAAAAAGATTATATTATTTATCCTTTGCTCTACTCTGATAACAGGAGTATCGACAAGTTGCAGACCGAAGACTAATTCTGAAACGTCTTCCGACACTGAGAAAGTAATAAATAAAGCCGATGCACCTGATGCTAAGTTCGTAAAACTGGCGGAAGAAACCAATAAAACAACACCGATGCCCATGCCGGGAGGTATAAGATTGGACAAAGCGGAGGCCATGTCTAAAAGAGAATATAAATATTCTTATACTTTTACTCAGGCTCCGACTGTTTCTGTAGAAGAATTTACCAGAAATGTAAAGCCTATGCTCACCTATGCTTTGCAGAATACAACAGGAAAGGATATAGATATGTTTAAAGACAATAAAATGATTGTCTATTATGCATATTATACAATGGACGGAAAGCTTTTTGCGGAAGTAAAACTGATGCCGGAAGACTATATTAAATAACAATAAAATACAATTCAACAATAATGATCAAACATATTGTAATGTGGAAGCTCAAAGACGAGGCTCACGGAAACGACAAGGCGACTAATGCCAGACTCGTAAAAGAAAAACTGGAAGCCCTCAGCGGAAAAATCGACGGCTTATTAAAAATAGAAGTCGGCATTGATTTTCTGGGAGGAGGAAATTTCGATGTAGTACTCTATTCCGAGTTATCAAGCAAAGACGCGCTGGATACCTATCAGAATCATCCTTTGCATCAGGCAGTGCTTCCGTTTATCAGAGAAGCGGTTATGGATAGAAAAGCGGTAGATTACGAGGGATAAAATGCAACAGGAAGAAATAATAAGAGATATCCGTCAGCGTTGTCGCAAAGCCATGAACGGTATCGCATCTACCAGTATGCGGCAGCGGGGCATATCTTACAAAGTGAATTTCGGACTGAATATCCAGCAGATAAAAGAGTTGTCCGGTCGTTACAAACCTGATGCAGAGCTAGCTGAAATACTCTGGAAAGAAGATACCCGAGAACTAAAAATACTGGCGACTCTCCTCTATCCTGCCGATGACTTTACAGAGGTCGTCGCCAATAAATGGGTTACAGAGATTCCGAATCAGGAGATAAGGGAGCAACTATCCCTTAATCTGTTACAAATCCTTCCTTTTGCCGGTAAACTGGCTTTGGAATGGAGTAACAGCAAAGACGAGAGTATCCGCACAACAGGCTATTGGCTTCTGGCCCGCCTGTTTCTAATAAAGAAAGCAGATAAACAGTCTGCAAGTGATTGTACCTTTATATGGGATGATGTTATTTCAGATAATATGTTTCTTCGCAATGCTGCATCGTTGGCATTGAAGCACATAGGGCGTCAATCGAAGATCGAAGCTGATATAATACTGGACAAGTTATCTATATATAAGGATGATGAGAATCTGGTGAAGCAGGAGGCATATAATAGTCTGGCTTTCGAATTTGAGTATTATAGCCTCCCCAACCCCTCCGAAGGAGGGGCTTCATGAGAGACTCTATACCGGACACCTCCCCAAGGGGGAGGCCGGGAGGGGGCTCGTTTACTTCCCTATAGTATATCTCAGGCCGGCGTAGAACTTACGTCCCATTGTAGGGCCCCAGACCATTGTAGCGTCAAAATCATCTCCGAATGGATTCTCGGAAGATATGATAGGATTCTTCTGCCTGAAGTCAGTTATATTTTCCGCACCTACATATACACTCCAGTTTCGGAAGTTCTTGGTCACCTGAGCATTCAGGATAGTAAACGAATCGAATCTGGTATCCCACAGCGGATTTGCTGCATCGGGAGTAGGCATACGTCCGCCACCATTGAATTGAGATGTAAGATCGAATACCCATTTTCGTAAAGGAGTTTCATATGAAGCTGTAACCAGTGCCTTGTAGTCACTGATAAGAGGCTTCTTCATCAGCTTGCCGCCATAATTAGTCTTCGCGTCCGTCCAACGGTAAGCTCCCAGTATATTGAAGCCTTTGAATAAAGGATAAGATGCCTCTATCTGGAAGCTATTGGCGTATGACTTTCCTTGCAGGTTATAGAATTGTACTGCATGAGGGTTGCTGTCCACGTCTGTTACTACCTGATTATCGAAGTCGGTACGGTACCATTCTCCGGAGATAGTAAGCTCTTCGCCTTTGACCGGGATATGGAAAGATATGCTTGTACCGTAGTTCCATGCCGATTCCTGCTTCAGATTATCGGCTATCTCTATCTTCCTGCTGCTGGCCAGATAGAAACTATTCTCCGGCATAACAAATACAGTCCGGTAGCCTTTGCCTGCCGAGGCTCTCATGTTCAGCCATTCTACAGGCATATATTTCAGATGTAGGCGTGGAGTTACAAACATTTTGTCGTGCAGGGAGCTGTAATCGGTACGCAGACCTGCCAGCGCGATAAACTTGTCATCCTTGTTGAATGTGTACTGGAGATAACCGCCTGTTGTTGTTTCCTGATCCGGCTGGTTGGTAATCGGCTGTGCCAGATATATGGACTGGTTGTATTTATCCCAGTTCATACTGAGTCCTGCACTTAGTTGATGCGCCTTTCCAAGCCCGGTTTCATACATCAATGAGGCATACAGATTGTTACCGTACACATTATATTTATTGGCTGCATACTGTGATTTCTGGTCGTGATATGAGCCTGTGAATATCAGCGCCACATTGCCATTTCTTTCTTCATCGACAATATAAGAATTCTTTGTATAGAACTCTCCACGGTTTGCATTCACCGTTATTTCATAAGGGTTATCCTTATTCAGGGATGACGGAGTCAAGGTATGCATTGTCTGTCCGCTGGTACGGTAATCCTGCACAAAACGGACACCAAATTGGGAAGCATAGCGTCCCGACATATAATGCCAGCGGTTCATCAGATTGAACTGATGCTTCTTCGGCGCATCCAGGAAGCTATCGTCATTATCGTCATGTGAAGCCGACTCATTCGAATAATGGAGGAATAGGCCTGTATTCAGCTTATCATTCAATATAAAGGCTGCGTCGGCATTTCCTTCATACCGGCCTGCATCACTCGCAAACAGATTCAGACTGAGGGGATCGGCGCTATTCGGTTTCTTGTATTCCACATTCATTTGCCCGGTGATAGATTCATAGCCGTTTTTCACCGATGCTGCTCCTTTGGATATTTGTATGCTTTCCATCCACGGGCCGGGAATATAGTCCAAACCATAAATAGAAGCCGGCCCGCGAAAGTTCGGATAATTTTCAGTTAGAGTCTGCACATATGTTCCTGCCAAACCTAAAAGCTGGATTTGTTTTGCCCCTGTCACAGCATCACTGAACGATACGTCTACCGAAGGGTTGGTTTCAAAACTTTCGGACAGATTACAACATGCGGCGCGATGCAGTTCTTTGGTTGTTATCTTTTCGGTATTCAAGAGGCTGGTACGGGACTTAATCGTTCCCGGAGGGGTCTTTTCTATAATGACCTCACCCAATTCATTATCTTCATCCAGTGTTATATTCTGCATATCCGCAAAATCGTGGATGTGAACGACCTTATTTTTAAAGCCGATATAGTTCACTTCGAGCATATGATCCTTGTGAGGCGTACCGTTTATCTCAAAGTAGCCTTTTTCGTCAGTGATCACACTCGTTTTGGAATTTTCCCAATGTACGCTGGCGCCTATCAAAGGCTGCTTCTGAGCGTCGTAAATATATCCTTTCAATATGTCTTTACTGAAAGCCAGTGTGGGAAGAAGTAGTAATATTATAAATAGTTTTATCGTTTTCATTTGATTCTCTTTATTAGTAATGAGTTAATAAACACTTAGTAGTAAGTACAAAGCATTAAGTACAGGATTATCTGAATATCCTGTATAACATAACTAAGGTAGAGAAATCAAATGATAAGTACCCTGATAAGGGACAGGTAATCCCTCGGAGGACTTTCGGGAGGTGATTCAAACTGAGTATATTCATCGGTATATTCTACCTTTTCGGGTAAAATATTCGAAGTAACAGCCAATGAAGCATCCGATATCCACACAAAAGGAGTTGCCACCTGAGGACGGAATGATGAGGCATCTATATCTATAGACAAGCGGGATGCCGAACAGTGCGTCTCACTTTTAAACGAAGTTTCACATGTATCGTGATGTGCTGTATCTTTAACAGAACAGCAGCCTGAAGCTTCTTCAGTTTGACCAGCCTGTGCGCAGCATACATGTTGTTCGGTCATAAAAAGAGTCTGGCCACTGCAAGTAGTACAGCAGTAGTTTATAATTGTCACCCCTGCACCTGTAAAAAATACAGTTGCGGCGGCAATCAATAATATAAGTGTTTGACCAAACTTTTTCATTTCAAGTACAAAGGTAATTATTTTTATATAACAGATAAGTTTTTAAGAAGTTTTAGCAGAGACGTACTTATGATGTATTTCTTCTAAATAAATTTATCTGTAAATAGAGCTGATAACCTTTAGCTGTTAGCTTATAGCTCTTTGAAAGATTGATAAATAAAAAAGTATACAAAAGTTTTCTACTTTGTCAGTTTTTCGCCAATCTGCCCTTCAAGAGAAAAGCTGATTACTCTTTATAATATATATGCTTAACCCTGTTGGATATCGATGTAAATATTTCATAAGGGATCGTATTTATTTTTTTTGCCAAATCGGTTACCGGAAGATTTTCTCCGAAGATAGTAACAATATCGCCTTCTTTGACTTCTACGCCTGTAACATCTATCATTGTCAGGTCCATACATATGTTACCTACAATAGAGACCTGATATCCGTTGACAAGGACAACCCCTACACCGTTCCCAAACTGCCGGCTGATACCATCGGCGTAACCAATCCGGATAGTGGCTATTGTAGCATCGTGGTCGAAATGTCCCTTGCGCCCATAGCCTACGGTTTCTCCGGCCTTGATGTGCTTTATCTGCAATATAGTGGTTTTCAGCGTACACACATTGCGAAGTCCGTTTAAGCCACTGGCACTGACACCATACAGGCTTATCCCCAGGCGCACCATGTCTAATTGTTCTTCAGGGAAACGTTCTATTCCTGCTGAATTGAGAATATGCTTCATCACCGGATAATGACAGCTCTCTTCAATTTCTCCGGCTATCTTCTTAAATGTCTTGATCTGTTGGAGGGTGAAATCATCAAAGTTCCAACTTTCGCTGGCAGCCAGATGGGAGAATACGGATTGTATGCGTACACCGGTCTGCCCTTTGACGCGATCCATTAATTCAGGTATATCCTCTTCTGTAAATCCAAGGCGGTGCATACCCGTATCTATCTTTATATGTATCGGGTAATTAGTAATACCCTGCAATTTAGCCTCTTTGATAAAAGCATCCAGTATCCTGAAATTATAGACCTCAGGCTCTAAAGAATACGTGGCGAGTTCCTCAAAGCCTCCGACTTCCGAATTGAGAACTATAATAGGAACTTTTATACCTTGTTTACGCAAGACTACACCTTCTTCGGCAACAGCCACAGCAAGATAATCGCATTTATGGTACTGGAGCGTCTTAGCAACCTCGGACGAGCCTGTACCATATCCATCAGCCTTAACCATACAGATCATCTTTGTTTTCGGATTCAGCTTAGACCGGTAAAACTTAAAGTTATGGACAATAGCATCCAAGTCCACATCCAGTACGGTCTCATGGGTCTTTACCTCCAGCAGTTTATTTATACTCTCGAAAGAGAAGCTTCTCGCCCCCTTCAACAGGATGAACATATCATGGAAATCGTGCCAGATGTTGGAGTGTATAAAGTCTTCGGTAGTATTAAAGAACAAGCTTTCGGTATCTTTAAACATCTCCTTGTGAGCCGATATTTCCTGCCCTATACCTATCAGAAGGTCTATTTTCTTATTTAACACCAGATTGGCGGCCAGATAGTACAACTCGCGCGGAATAAGTCCCGATTGTGGAATGTCGGATATGATAAGTACCTTTTTCTGTTCGCTGGTGGTAGCACGCTGTGCAAGAAAGTCCAATGCTATATTCAACGAGTTGATATCTGAGTTGTACGAGTCATTGATGAGAGTAGAATTATTCTTCCCCTGACGTACATCGAGCCGCATAGCTACAGGCTCGAGAGTCGACATACGCTCATTTATGTCAGGAAGCGACATATGAAGATAGAACGCTGTAGCCAGTACATGGATCGCATCTTCGATAGAAGCATCGTCAGAGAATGGAATCACCAGCTTAGATGCCATACCCAAAACAGAATAATGAATAGTCGTAGATTTTTCCTGCTTCTCTATTTTCATTATGTATAACGGGCTCTTACTTGAACCCCTGCGTGACCATGTCAGACGTTTATGTGACAGACACGCAATTTCCATACATTCATCTATCAGTTCATTTTCTTCTTCGCAAATGATGACATCGCAATTGATAAACAGTTCCAGTTTCTCCAGGCATTTCTGCTTCATGGATTTAAAGCCTTCCTGATGAGCCTGTCCGATATTGGTGAGAATGCCTATAGTAGGACGGATAATCGCCTCCAGCTTCGACATCTCTTCCGGTTGGGAGATCCCTGCTTCGAAGATGCCGAGTTGCGTATGATCATTCATTTGCCACACTGACAGCGGCACACCTATCTGGGAATTGTAACTGCGGGGCGAGTGGGTTATATTAAAGTCCTGATGAAGTATCTGATATAACCATTCTTTAACTACTGTTTTTCCATTGCTGCCTGTTATACCAATAACAGGAATATCGAACTGATTGCGATGATATGCCGCGATACGCTGCAATGCAGCCAGGGTATTTGTTACTACAAGGAAGTTCGCATCGTTATAATTCTCCCAATCGGGAAGTATCTGCGAAACAACAAAGTTACGGACTCCCAGTTCATATAGTTCGTTGATATATTTATGTCCATCGTTATTCTTCGTGGATAAGGCAAAGAATAATGTTTCAGCCGGATAAAACACTTGACGGCTATCGGTAAGCAATATACTTATGTCTGCATCGTTCAGGTCGGATGCAATAGCATCAAGTATTTTGGCTATTTTATGAATGGAATATTTCATGTCAGTCTCTTCTTTCTTTTTATAGACGGCTCTCTAATTCAGAGGCTTCGTCACTACAGCAAATGTATGGATATTTCTCGTTGAAGGCTTTAATCTTTAACAAAGTTTGCCTTAAAAAATGCTTATACTCATCGGTTTCAGCATTGAAAGGCCGATGATTGAGAGCAAGGTATATCTTGTTCCATTCTTCTATTACCGGATGAGTTTCGGCTCTAAAATACGTATCGGAAAATCGTTCCCATATATAGTTGATCGCAATTGTATTCGGATGCGTCATATCATCATTATAGAATCGGTAGTCACGCAGTTCATCTAGAACAATTTCATAGGAGGGAAAGTAGTGCAACCCGGTTGCTTTCTCCCTTAATTTATCAATAGCGAGGAGCAATGTCGATTTGCTAAGCTGATTTTCGTGGGCGCCATCTTTCATGTGGCGGATAGGACTTACAGTAAACAGGATTTGGAGAGTCGGGTTTATCAGTCTTAGTTCGTCTATCAAGGATTTCCAATCATTCACAATATCATCGACAGAAAGCCGGTATCTGTCAAAATCCGATGCGGGCAGTTTATGGCAATTGCCTACGACCATATTGCTTTTTTTCGACCGGAAGACATATGCCGTACCGAATGTGATGAACAGAATATCTGCCTGCCGTAAATCAGCAGAAGATTTTTCGATTTTAGTGTTTATTCCTTCAATACATTTATCTATATCTATATTAGAGAATATACTATGATGGAAAAAGCTATGATAAAGCCCTTTGTATTCGAAAACATCGTTTTCGGTGAATTTCTTTTTTTCGATGAGTAGCCTTAAAGCCTGACTGATCGATTTAGGATTGTAAAGTACGCCAAACGGATTGAGATTTACATTGAATTTATTATCGGTAAGCAATCTTCCCATATTCTCAATAAAGCAGGAACCAATCATTAATATGCTGCTTCTATGAGAAACTGTCAGGTCTGATTTTGGTATTTCTATTTTTGTCCTGAATTCCATTTGTTAGATAAGATATGGTTGCACAAAAATAAGAAAAAGGAAGATAAGAAAGGGGTATATTCTAATGATATATTTTATATCTTAAATTTTTAGTTTGTATTTAAAATTAAATTTTGTGCCGCTTTAAACTCAGGATATTTTGGGTTAGAATGTTTTTTTCGAACGGTTATATAATCGAACGAAACCCTAGCGTTCTTTGAAGTCGTTTTTATGTAAAACACGTAATACCATCTCTCGTCGCTGACGGGATATCGTGATACTCGACCCATCTTTCATCAATATATACCCTCCGTCGGTTTTCACAAAACTTTTTACTTCATTCAGATTTATCAGATGGGACTGGTGTACCCGAAGGAAATTTATAGGAGAGAGTAATTCGTCGTATTCCTTAAGAGTCTTTGATATCAATAATTTCTCGCCACTCTTGAGATAGAAGAATGTATAATTCCCATCCGATTCGCACCGGATAATATTCATAATCTCTACGAATTCAATTTTATTGGACAGGGGTAGGGCAATTGTTTTCTTATTATCCTGTTTACTTCTGTTATTCAGTAGATTAAGCATTCGTGTGTTATTTTGTTTGCTGTGTATTGTTTCTATAGCCTTATCCACTGCTTTCAATAACTCCATAGTATCTATTGGTTTTACAATGTAATCTAGTGCCGATATTTTTATTGCTTTAACTGCATAATTGGTGAATGCAGTCACAAAAATCACTTCGAAATCAAATTTGGAAAGACTCTCCAGCATAGAGAAACCATCACCGCCCGGCATTTCCACATCAAGAAAGACCAGGTCGGGTTTTAATTCTACGATATTCTGCCGGCCTTCAAGCGCCGACGAACATAAAGCAACTATCTCAACCGCAGGACAGTATTCAGAGAGAAGCTGCTGAAGGTTTTCACGATTATTTTGCTCGTCTTCTACAATAATTGCTCGTATAGGAATATTTGTCATTTATATCTTAAGTTTTAAACGGGTATCGATATTGTAACCATGCACCCGGTGATTTTGCGATCTGTTTCAATATTCTCTATTTGCAAACCGATCTCGAGTTTCAGCTCCTTGTTTAACAGCTTCAACCGTTCACGGATTGCCTGTAATCCAAATCCTGTTTTTGTGGTGTCTTCCGGTACAACATAGCCATTGCCTGTATCTGTTACGGTTACATACAACACTTGTCCGGTCATTGTAAAAGTCAACTTTATATGTCCACCTCCCTTGGGAACAACTCCGTGTTTTACGGCATTTTCAACAATCGGCTGAATCAACATCCCGGGTATTTCCTCGTTCTCCACGTCGATACTTTCATCTATATCAATAGTATACCTGAAAGGTACACGCAACTGTTCGAGGCGAAGGTATAATTCCAGTTGCTCTATTTCTTCCGACAGAGTAATCAGTCTCTTCTCCGATGTTGATAATACCAGACGAAGCAGTTTTGCAAAGTTAACCAAATAGTCATTCGCTTCTTTATCCTTTTTCTGATTTATAAGATTCTGAATGGAACCTAGAGCATTGAAAGTAAAGTGTGGATTCATCTGAGCACGGATAGCCTTCAGTTCAAGCTCTGAAATATGTCTTTTGGTACGCTCTCGCCGTTGGATTACCAGCCGTACTATGAAGAATGTGAGTATCACAGAGAAAAGTGAAGATAAAATAATAGGCACCAGAATACCGCCCGAAGCGGTACTCTGATTCTTTTGTTTTTGAATATCTTCTTCTATTACCGATAAGATAAGAATGCCTGAGTCGTTATAGTTACCCAGTACCCTATCCAGAATAGTCCCATCACTTCTCATTATGATATAACATCCTTTTCGGGTGATAACTTTATCATAATAATCGCGTAATTTATCATCGGATACAAAAGTAATATACTCCTGCGCATTGTTATTTTTTTCAAAAAGAGATTTCCTTGATTCGGAAGTTATTACGCAGGGCGTTATTTTATCCCGGAGATAATCATTTTCCTTATCTGATTCTTTATACGGATTCTTCAGTTGAAGGTTAAAGGATTCTGTTAATCCTTCATCTACAAGCAATACGATATAACTATCAGATGCATTTTTCAATGGTATATAGTTCTGAATTGCCAGATTGAGATCTTTAATATTCGCTCCGGGTTCTACTTTTTCCACCTGTTCATGCATAGAAGTTATGCTTGTACGTAATCCGGGTTCAGCGCATTTTCTCAGGAAGTCGTCGTATTCTCTTTGGCTATCCTCCAGATGAAAGCCTGTCATCAGATATTTTAGTGTCTCAGAGGTCAGATAGAACCGCGGATATCCCCAGAATATGGCATCAGCAAAGTAATATTTGGGAATATGTTCTTGAAGATACCTCATTCCGGTAAGCACATCATCATTTGTCTGCCATGCTTTGTAGCTATAATAGCTATCCAAAAACTTTCCATAAGTATAAGGCTGGTATAAGTAGTCGGAAGCAGGAAATATACACCCAAATTCTTTACTCGTCCAGTCTATTTGATACTGTAGAGGCATTGGTTTCATTAAGTCCCCAATATTCTGCTGCGTTATGGCATTATGCATGTTAACTTTTTCGGACAAATACCAATAGTTGTATGATAGCTCTGCCGATCTTATCCAATAAGCATTCATTTCTTTGCCATAAGTTTGCAGCAGGGTCTGATGTTTGGCTTTACCTTTGTCGAAGAAGTCGTCTATCTGTTGCTGTGTAATTTTCCAGAGTTCGCCAGAGTTTTGTAATTCTTTTTCCTCCTTATAAAACTTTACGATTTGATTAGTATAGGCTGAATTGGCACTGCCCCTGCCTGTAAATAAATAGCCATTTTCTACAGTATTATATTCTATCTTTATTGAATCATCAGGTGTGAGGTCCAGTAAAATGCCATTAATTTCCATTCTTTTTGGTGATGGCAGGAAGAATTCAAAGGTATATGAACCATCAGATGGCTTTTTTTTAGGCCTGATTCTTTCGTCATTATTAGTTATAAAGATACGATCCTCGGGTATATCTTTTGAGGACGTATATATCAGACGTACATTCGGCTGAAGATCAAACGAAGCCGAAACTATTTGCACAAAAGTAGGAGTTTGGGTATTCTGGGTAGTGACAGGGTCTCTTAAATCGACAAACCACGGCATCAGATTGCCTTTTCTGCTCTTTTCGATCCAATTGTGAAAGAAGCCTTGAGCCGCAGTTCTCAGGACTGCCTCAAAGTCTAATGTCAAATCTTTCGGAATGCCACCTCCTCCTATTATTTTTACCCCTGTTGTTATCTGAAGTAAATCGCTGTACCATCTTTTTCTGTCACGTGTGAATATTCCGCTTTCTTCGGGAATGGGGAGGAAGTTTGTACTTACTCTTCCATCCTTTATACTTGCAGAAAGGATAACATTATTATCTCTAAATAAATAGAATATGCTTTCACCATTTGCATAACGGCTAAAGAAATAAGAGTCGTAATAATTATATACTTTAAACAGGCTATATGGGTTTGGATCATATTGATCCTTATCTTGGAAATGTGCAAACCAATTGGCAGGTTTGATTCCAAATCTGACAGAATCTTTATCCACAGAAAGTACATCGAACTGTACTTCTAACTTTTGCGCTTGATCGAAATCCCATATCGAATTATGTCCAACCGCTCCATCTGACACAGTTACTTTAAGCGTGAATGAGTCGCCTTGCCTCAGTTTGTCGAAGGTTCGCACTTCTTTGGCTTGAGCAAACATGGAGGTTAACACCAGCAATACAATCAATAGTTTTGTTTTCATACGTAAATAAATTATAGTTTATAGTCCCTAAATAGGACTTTTAGTTATTAAATCATTATTTCAGGCGAAACAAGAGAGAGCACTTATCGTAATAAATGCATGGTTATTGGATATATTAAAAGGGAACAGCCAAGAAGATTAAAATTTCATACACGTGCTCACAGGTCACAATCTTTGGTGCTAAGCTGTTGAAGTCAGTTTCATAATCGGCTTATGTGTTACCTTTGAGATAACTG